>WRMQ01000046.1 GCA_009777055.1 Oscillospiraceae bacterium | reverse complement strand
TTCACCTTGCCGCTTTGCAGCGCCGCCAGGAGCGCGTCATAGTCCATAATGGCCGCCCGGGCCGTGTTGACCAGGAGCACGCCGTCCTTCATCTTCTCAAAGGCGGCGGCGTTGATCATGTCGGTGGTTTCCGGGGTGACGGGCGCGTGCAGGGTGATGATGTCGCTGACCGCCAGCAGCTCGTCGAGCTCCACCTTCTCCGCGCCCATGAGGGCGGCGTCCTCGGGGGAGAGGTAGGGGTCGAAGACAAAGAGCTTCGCCTCAAAGCCCAGCAGGCGCTTCGCGACCTTTTTGCCGATGGCGCCGCCGCCCACGATGCCGATGCTGGTTCGCCAGAGCTCTGTGCCCTGGTAGCGGAAATAAGCGGTGCCCTGCCGTCCCATATCGCCCGCGGCGCCCTCCTCCTTGAGGTAGGCGGCGGATTCGGGGATCATCCGGGCGATGCTCAGGATGAAGGCCAGGGTCATATCCGCCACGGCCTCGGCGTTGCGGCCGGGGGTATATACCACGGGAATGCCCGCCGCGGAGCAGGCCTCCACGTCGATGTTGGTGGGGTTGCCCCTGCATACGCCGATCATGCGCAGATTTGGCAGCTCCTTGATGATCGCCGCGTCCACGATGTCCACCTCGGTGATGAACACGTCGTAATCCTTGAGGGTGCGGATCATGTCGTCGCCCTCCAGCATCTCGCCCTCGCGGTAGCTGGAATAGGTCACCTCGCCGAATTCGCCCAGGAGCCTTACCACTTCGTCGGATAAATCCGCGTCCGCGTAAATCCGCAGGCTCGCGCTCGCCTCGCCGCCGCTTGAAGCGGAGCCGGAGGCGTCCATGCGCAGCTCGTTGATGAGCATGCCGAACTGGGTGAAGTTATCGGAGGAGGCCTGATACAGGTCCAGCCACTCGTCGTAGACGCGCTCATAGACCTCGTGGATGCCCGCGGGCTGGATGGGCGCGCGCAGCTTGGCGAAGCGGGCGGCGGCTTCCCCGTGGTTGGCGCATACGCCCGCGCCCACGGCGGCGGAGATCACCGCGCCCATGGCGGAGGCGTCCGCCAGCTCGGGTACGGCAATGGCGCGGCCCGTGACCTCGCCCACGACCCCGGCGAAGACAGAGCTGCGGGCCATGCCGCCGCCAAGCCGGAGCCCGCCGGCGCTGAGCCCAGAGACCTCCTCAATCTGTGCCACGTTGCCCCGCAGGGCATAGGCCATGCCCTCAATGGCGGCCCGGGCGGCCCGATTGCGGTCAGCAGCCGCGTCGGGGATATAATTCGTGGTGGAAAACACCGTCTGCTCAATCGGCAGGTTCAGCACGGCGGTATTGAAAATCTGCGCGCCCACGGTGGAAAGCATGCCCCCCGCGCCCGGGTCCGCCTTGGAGGCCGCGGCCAGCAGCGCCCCCACGGGGCTGGGGCTTTCGTTGAACAGCAGCCCCGCCATCCACTCCAAAGAGATGCCCATGCCCCCCGCGTTGGATTCCAGCACATACTTGCCCGGCACCCCGGCGACGCCTGTCCACAAACGGCTTTTCGCGTCGATAACAGGCCGGTCCAGAACCATCTGGATGGGGGCCGTGGTGCCCGCCACAATGGCGGTATCGCCGTTTTCGATGGCGCCCATGCCCAGCAAGGCGCTTTGGGTATCCCCCGCGCCGGTGACCACGGCGACAGATTCCGACAGGCTCAGGGCTTCCGCGGCGGCGGCGTTCAGGCTGCCGATGCGCCGGCCCGCGTCGATGAGCTCCGGGAACATCCCCCGGCTCAGCCCAAGCTTCGCGATCATGGCGTCCGACCAGGCGCTGGCCGCCAGGTCATAGAGCATGGTCTCGCCCGCGTTGCTGCGCTCGGCAAAGATTTTGCCGGTGAAACGGTAGTTGAGATAATCCTGTAAGGTAAAGGCTGTTTTTATCCTCGAATAGAGCTCCGGCTGGGTTTCCTGGAGCCAAAGGAGCTTGCAGGCCGTGAGATTGGGCATGGGCCGGTGCCCGGAAAGCTGGTAGATCTCATCCGCGCAGCTGTCGTTGAGGCGCATCGTGGCGTCCACCGCCCGGGCGTCGCGGTTGGGGCTGGCGAAGAGCACCTCTCCATCCGCGTCCAGAGCCACCAGGGTGTGCCGCAGCACGGAGGTGGAAAGCGCGATAATATCCCCGGGGGCGTAACCGCCCTTGGCCATGCAGGCCTTCACGGTTTCCGCCAGAATGGAGAAGATGACCTGTGTATCCATCCCATAGCCGAAGTCGCCGATGGTGAACAGCGCCTTGGGGGTCATGCTTTTTTTCACAAATGTCGTCCTGCCGCCCTCGATATCCCGGATGACGGCCCTGACGGAACCTCCGCCCACGTCAATGCCCAGCAATGCCTTTGCCATATGTATTTCCTCCCTAAAATATGTTTATGTCATAACGAAGCTCTGAAATAATCAATCGGAATTCCCTGCAGCGGCAGGAACGGGAAGATCAGGCCCATGAGAAAGAAGTCGGCGATGGCGTTTTCATAGGCGGCGCCGCTGACAAAGCTGGTCATGGGGCCCGCGCTGCCGGTGCGCACAAACACGATGTCCTGCTCGGGCATGATGCAGATCAGCTGCCCGAAGGAGCCGCTGGCCATATAGGCGCTGTCGTAGCGGGAAAGCTTGGTGAAATTCCAGAAGGTGTAGCCGTAGGAGTCCGGGTCGCCCGGGGGCGGCTGGCTCGCCTCAATATACGCCGCCGGAATGAGCTGACCGCCGTCCCAGCAGCCATTGTTCAGGTAGAGAAGACCCAGGCGCATCATATCCCGGGCGCTCATCTGCAGGCCGAAGCCGCCGTAGTTGTTGCCGTCGTCCGCGCTGTCCCAGATAACAGAGCTCATGCCCAGGGGCTCAAAGAGCTTTCTTTTGGCGTATTCAAACAGGTTATCCTCCACCGCGCGGCTGATCAGGCAGGCGAGGGTTTGCAGGCCGGGGCCGCTGCTGTAGGCGAAGCGCTCTCCCGGCGCGGCCACCTGCGGCGTTTCAAAGGCCGCTACGCCGCTGTCCTCGGCCGTCCACCATTCCACGTGGGCGCCGTTGTCGCTGTCCCCCGGCAGGCCGGAGGTGGAGCGCAGCAGCTGCTCTATGGTGATTTCCCGCTTGCTTTCCTGCCCGGGCGCGATGGTTACGTCGTCTTCAAAGAACTCAATCGCCTTTTGCTGCACGCTTTCGATCTTTTCGTCGAGTATAGCCACGCCCACCAGGGCCGAAACCACCGATTTCGTCACGGAGTACATCTGGTGCGGCGTATCCATGTCCCAGCCCCCGGCGTGGCGCTCATAGACCAGCTCGCCCTGATGTATCACCAGCAGGCTGTCGGTGAACAGCTGGCCGTTTTTAATGCCCAGGAGCATAAAATACCCCTCGAGCCCCACAACGCTGAAAACGCAGGAGACACAGAGCAGAACTGAGATGATTTTGTTTGTCAAGATAGATTCTCCTCTCCTTTTTTCGCGAAAAGCAGTCACTTGAAAAGCATACCATATAACAGCACAAAAATCAAGCGCTCAGAGAGTATAAAATTACAAAATAATTGCGCCGCGGCTGAGATTGGAAAAGCCCCCTTCGCTTTCGACAGGAAGGCGAAGGGGGTGGCACGGGGTGGCGCGAACGCGCCGGGGATTTTGTTCGTGGTCTTAGCCGTTGCCCTTGGGCAGATACGGCAGCAGCGCGCCCGCCAGACCGCTGATGGTCATGGTTTGCAGCACGATTTTGCCGGGGCCGGTCAGCGTTGTCTGGAACCAGTTCTCGCCGCCGAAGAGCACGTTTTTTACGCCCTTGATGCTCTGTACGTCCATCGACACGCTTTCGTCCATCACGGCGATGTTGCCGGGATTCACGATCATCGTCTGGCCCGGCGCGAGGTCATATTCCACCGCGAAGCCGTCGATCTCCACAAAGGCGGTGCCCTGCCCGCTGAGCTTTTGCATCACAAAGCCCTCGCCGCCCAAAAGGCCCGCGCCCAGCTTCCGGTTGAAATGAATCGAAAGCTGTACGCCGGATTCGGAGGCCAGATAGCCGCTTTTCTGCACGATGACACTGCGCCCCGGCACGATCTGATAGGCGCGGATAGAGCCCGTGAAGCTGGAGCCGAAGGCGATGAGGCCCTGGCCGCCCTGGGCGGTGTAGGTGTTCTGGAAAATGGATTCCCCCGAAATGGCGCGGCCGAGCATCTTGCCCAGTCCGCCCTTGCCGCCGGCGCTGGTGCTCATCTGCATGTTGGCCGACATCCATGTCATGGAGCCCCGCTCCGTGACCATGCTCTCGCCCGCTTCTAAGGTGCATTCCACCACGGGCATGGGTTCGCCGATGATTTTGTATTGCATAAGTGATCCTCCTTTTTTATGGGTGAGGCTATTATACATGCGGCGGAGAGCGCTGTCAATGAAAAGTTTCCGATATCAAATAGCTTGATATCAAATAGCTATTGGAGACCCTGATTTGCCAAATTGATTACAGGCTTGTTTTGGCGGCGGGCGTAATCCACCGTGTATTTGGTGCCGCCACCGCCGCCGTCCCAATAGCAGATCAGCTCGGAGGAATGATACACCAGGGCGCGGTTGCGCTCAAAATAAATACCGGGGCGGTAACGGCTGGCTATCTTAACGCCGGTATCGAGCTGCCGGAAAACCTCCCGGGCCCGGCTGGTCCAGTTGGGCGTCCAGCATTTTTCGCGGCTGAAAAATTCCGCCGCGTATGGCGCGACGCCGATCAGCCGGACATTGGGATATTGTTTTTTCAGCAGGATAACCTGCTCCCCGCAGACGATGTCAAAGACCGCCATGCAGCCCTGCAGCATGATGACCTTACCCCGGTCAATGGCCGCGACAAGCTCCTGCCGCAGGGCGGCGGTCAGCGCCTGCATCTCCGGCGCGCCCGGGTCGCCATTGCCGGGCAGACGGTCCGGGCGGTGGCCGGAAAAGCAGAGGGTTTCGCAGCGGGCGCATTTTAACTGCAGCTCCATAGCATGCCTCTCTTTTGTTCGTTAAATTTTTTTCGTTTGCGGCGTCTCACGGCTTCCAAGCGCTATCATAGCATATTTTTAAGGCGGGCGTTACACCCAAAAGGGTGAAAAAACCGCCGGCGAAAAAAATCAGAACGCGCGCGGTCGTCCCTTTTTCTTTGACAGCAGGGGCTTTTCACCCTTTTGGGGGTTTTGCGTGTTTTTAAAATATGATATGATAAACCCGTAAAACGAAGCGTACAGGCCTGTTGGCGGAACGCGAGGGAAAGGACGGACAAACATGGAACAGCGCTATACGAACTCCACGGCGGGGAGGCTGCCGGTTTATGCCGACAGCAGCAAGCGGCAGCTTGTCGGCTCGCTGTATAAGGGCAGCACCTGCCAGTGCATCGGGGAACAGAAGGGCATGGTGATTATTCTTTATAAAATCAATATGCTGGGTGATTACAAGGTCGGCTTCGCTGAGGCCAGGGGAGTGAAGGCGCATTGCTGAAAGCGGCGGGCAGAATCTGTTGAACATATTCACTCTTTTGGGCTTGAATTAATTTGCCGGGCATTATATAATTAAAGTTAGCTTGTTGCTTGATTATGAGCCGAAAGGGATAGGGTATGAAAAATGCGCCTTGAACCAAACAGCAGGAAAGAACAGATTTTTGACATAGCAATCAGAATGTTCGCGCAGGACGGCTTTGAAAATGTAAGCATGCGCGATATCGCGGCGCAGGCGGGAATTACGGCGGCGTCGATTTATAACCACTTTTCAAGCAAAGAAGAAATTCTTGGCGCGATTTATCTGTATTTCGGAAAGCTCAGGGTAGATTTGAGAAAAGACACAAGACAGATAAAAGCGGCGGTTGAAACAGGCTCCGCCCTTGATGTGCTTACCATTTTTCTTGACCCGGCCATCACAAACCACGAAGAAAAAATAGCCCTCAGAATGGTTCTTATCTCCAAGATTATCATGATGAGGATTTTCAACGACCCAAAGGCCAATCAGTTTTTTCTGCACGAAATGTTTGAAACAGATATGCGATACATGAAAAAATGGCTTGGCTATGCCGTTGAGATCGGCAGGCTGGCGGAAGAGTTTGACATAGAGAACTTCTCCATCTTTTATTGGCGGCAGCTGATCATGATGGGCATCTGGGCCTTTGCCGACCCGAACTACGAGGTCCGCATCCTTGACGAGGAGGCTGTTCTCCTGAATTGGTTTGCGGGCATGCTTCCGCTGAAAAACCCCGCGCGGCCGATTTAAAAAACAAAGGTAAAAGCCCGGGAACCCTCGTCGGGGATTCCCGGCGTTGGTTTTTGTCAAAAAAAAGTGTATTTCACCCAAAAGGGTGATTGACACACGTTTGTTAGCGTGCTATTATTAATCATGGAAAAGATTCAACCAACTGAATGTTTCTTTCGCGGGCGGCGGAAGAGGAGAGATGTGGGGTGAGGTCGGCATGGAAATCAGCTTGAATCATCAGCCGGAGTACAGCGGCCTGCACTGCATTGCCCGTCCCCGGGTGGGCCAGGCCCTGGAGCAGGCGGCGGAGAACCCGCTGGTGTATGTCGTCGCGGGGGCCGGCTATGGAAAAACGCAGGCGGTGCGCGGCTTTATCCAGCAGCAGGAGGGCGCGCGCGTATACTGGGTTCAGCTGACGGAAAGCGACAACATGGCCAGCCGCTTCTGGGAAAACCTGACGCATGTCGTCGCCTCCGGCAATCCGGCGCTGTCGGCTCAAATGCATGGCTTTGGCTTCCCCGATACGGCGGCCCGCTTCAAGCGGTTCCGGGAGGCCGCCGCCCCGTTCAAAATCAACGATGGCCGCAAGGCCTTTCTTGTGCTGGATGATTTTCATGTCATCCACAACCGGCAGCTGCTGTTGTTTTTGGAGCAATACGTGCGTTTGAACCTGTCCAATACCTGCGCCATCCTCATCTCCCGCAGCGAACCGGAGATCAACATGGTGTCCCTGTTCGCCAAGGGAAAGGCCAGCATTGTCGATGAGGACATCCTGCGGTTTACCCAGGATGAGATTGCCGCCTTCCTTGTGCATTGCGGTATTTCTGTTACGCCCGGAAGCTTGTCGAAAATATATAAGGAAACCCATGGCTGGGCCCTGGCCGTGCGGCTGCTGTCCATGGCCCTCCGGCGTATGCCGGGGCAGCAGGGGCGCGCCATCGCCGCGATGAAGCAAAACGTCTTTAAGCTTATGGAAAGCGAGGCCTTTGCCGATTTTTCGGAGGAATCCCAGAAAAACCTGGTCAAGCTCGCTATGGTGTCCCACCTTCCCTATACGCCCTTTCGCGAGGATTCGGAGGCCGTCGCCTTTCTGAACGCCAACCCGCAGATGGTCCCCTTCGTGTGGTTTGACAGCATGATCGGGGATTACCGGGTGCATCCCTTGTTCGCGGAATTTTTGCAAAGCAAGCTGTACCTGCTGACAGAGGAGGAAAAAGAGGAGACCTACCGCTGGGCGGCGGGGTGGTGCGAGCAGAACGGCTACCACATAGACGCCATAGACTACTACGCGAAGCTGCGGGATTACTCGCGTATGATGGGTATTTTTTTGTCCTACGCCTCCAAGCTCCCACGGGATGCCGTTAAATATTACCTGCGTATTCTGGAGGGCCTCCTGCCGCTGTACGAGGCCCTTGTTTACCCGATTCAGCGCTATGAGGACTCCATGCTGATTACGCTGACCAAGGTCATGATTCCTTTTTTGCTCATGGAGCTGGGCAGATATGACGAATCCCGGGAAAAGCTCCTGCGCTCCGTCGAAAAATGGGAGGCCACGCTGGAGCGCATCGACGATGACCGGAACAAGTCTTTTCTGGTGACCAATCTGTTTTCCAATTACAACAATCTGGCCTACCTCAATATGCGTACCTGCGTGACCACGCACCAATATGAATTCCATGAGCATTTCAAAAAATCAATGCATTTTTTCAAGATGTCCCCTTATCCGCCGCAAATCGAAAGCGGGCCCTTCACCTGCGCGAACATCCACTCCTACGCCTGCCTGGTGGGCGTGACCGCCGGGCGGCCGATGTTCGACGAATTTGTCGCGGCCACGCGGGAGGCCGTGCGGTATATTCCTTTCATCATGAACGGGCTGTATGGCGGGTATGACGATCTGGCCGCCGCCGAGCTGAGCTTTTTCCGCAACCGGCCCGCGGAGGTCAAAAGCTTTGCGCAGCAGGCAATCGCCAAGGCCAGGGCCAACAAGCAATACGGCATTGAGATCATGGCGGCGCAATATTTGCTGCGGGTATCCCTTTTGGAGGGGGACTATCCTTTGGCCTCGGAAATGCTGCGGCAGCTGAAGATCCTGGAGGGCGTCTCCGATTTTTGGGACAGGCAGCCCCTCTATGATATTTATACCGCTGTTTTCTATGCGCAGATCGGGCTGGCGCATCTGGCGGCGCCCTGGCTGACCATAAACGCGAAGGATGAGCTTTGGGACTACCGCGGCCCCGCGAGGGAACAGCTGGTGCGCGCCAGATGCCTGATCGCCTCCCAAAGATATTACGTGGCCCTCACCGCGCTGGGCCAGCCTCTGCGCGGGGAGGAAACGGAAGAGAAGCTGCTGCTGGGCGAGCTGGTGCGCTGCCTGCTCCGGGCCATCGCCTTCATGAAAACCGGCAAGGCGGAGGACGCCGTCGCGGAATTTGAGCAGGCCTACCGGCTTTCGTTTTCCGGCGAGTTTGAAATGCCCTTCATCGAATTCGGGAAGCATATGCAGGAGCTGGCGGCGCTGGCCGCCAGGCAGGCGGATTGCGTCATCGACAAGGCGTGGCTGAAGCTCCTCAGCCAAAAGGCGGCGATTTATGTGAAGAAAGCCGATTTTGTCGCCAGGCTTTATAAAAAGGAACGACAGATTGTGGAGGTCGTCAAGCTGACGGAGCGGGAGCATGAGGTTCTGAATGATTTATACCACGGGCTTTCCCGGGCGGAGATTGCCGCCAACCGCTATCTGTCCATCAACACCGTGAAAAGCGTTTTGCAGACGCTGTACCTGAAGCTGGGCGCCGAAAACAACGTTGACGCCGTGCGGATCGCCCTTGAGATGAAGCTGCTTTAAAAAAGGGTTGCCCAGCCGGAGCTGGGAGATTGCTCCGGCGGGGCGTTTATGTATTGGGGTTGGAGGTAGCCGATGCTTTTTCGAGGCCCCCGCGGCCGCGGTGAAAAAGAAGAAAAAGCCGGGGCCGCAGACGCCTCTTTGTGTTTTTGACGGCCTGCGCTTGGCACGTCCGGGAGATAGGACAAGGCTCAGCCTATGGATTATTGTTGGCAGGCCGGCCAGCGCTGTCCTGTTCCATAAATACCTTGGAGCTTCATCCTCAGCCCGCTTTTTACGACCGTTTTTTTGTCTATGGCGCTTCTCATAGCACCCTCCCCAGCTGGCCGGCCTGTGCTTATATGATACCATGTTTTCCCGGGAAGTGTTACACCCGAAAGGGTGAAAAAAACAGATTTTTTTGAACCATGCAATTTATTCTTCTTTGGATTCCGCAATCCTGCCAATCAGGACCATGCGGGCGTTGTTGAATTCATAGGAGCAAGTGGAAAGCGTGACGAAGCGGTCGCCGGCGCTTGCCCCAATGTCGCGGTACTGCCTGGCGTTTCGCTTCACATACGCCAGAAAGCCCTCGTCCGGCGCCTCGGTATACAATATCGCGTCGTCTGACCGGGCCGAGAGGAACGCGAACAATTCCAGGGCATAGATTTTATCGGGCAGATAAATCACGGCGCCGCTGTTTGCCGCGAAAAAATCTTTGTCCTGAAACTTTTTCAGGCTGCCGAACATGCTCCCGTTTTTCATGTGATGGCCATAGATGATGGTGTTTTTCGACGAAAAATCCTTCGCGCAGCGGTAGTCCATAAAAAGGGTGCCTGCCAGAGCGTATGCCCCGTTAAAGTCCCGGTGCAGATAGAAATCATTGTCCGGCCCCCGCACGAAGGGATAGTCGATCCGCGTGCCGGGAACGGTGAGCCAGCCCACAGTGTCGCTGTTTCGCCCCTGCAGGCCAGGGAGGCCCTGGCTCGCGCCGGGCGCGGCTTCGTCCGGCGGCGCGGGCTTGAGCCGCAGTAATTGTTTATGCAAATCCGATTCGCTGCGGTAGGCTTTCGTTTCAACCCAAATTTTCGAGCCGCTGAACACAAGCGCCCCCATCAAAACCACGGCGGCGGCGGCGCGGATTTTCTGTTTCATTCGTGCCTCCTGTCGATCAAGCTGAGCCGCTCCTCCAGCATATCCAGAATTTCCTCCGCCTCGTCCTCGTCCAGCCCGCTGATTTCTTCCAGGTTCAGATACGGCCAGCCAAAGATTTGCTTCTTTTCTTTCTTCATGCGGCGGGAAAGCAGCAGCATGCCCGTTAAAACCAGCAGGCTGATCCCCGCGATGCAGATGATATCCCAGGGGATGCCGGGGTCATATTCCCGCGGCGTTATATCAATTACTTCATTGGGCACCCGTGTGCCGCGCACCACAAGGCGGTGGCTGTTCACGCCGTAGGGGGTGCAGGTGACCAGGGATACATAATCCTCCCCCTCCTCGGCCTTCAGGTTGTGCATGCCCTCCGGCTCAATCACCTCAATTTGATTGACCTGGTAAGTAAGCGTTTCGCCCAACACATAGAGCAGGAACTTGTCGCCCTCTTTCAGCTCAATCAAGCGGTTGAACATCGTGGCCCTGACATATGCCGTATGGGCCGTGATGATGGGGTGGTTGCCCGCCCCGCCAATGGGCAGCGCCGTCTGGACAACATGCCCCGCCCCTCTTTCCAGCACCTCGTCGGAGGCGCCGTGGCGGATGGGCAGATAGACGCCGATGCCGGGAATATGGATGTAGCCCATGACGCTGTCCCCGATATTCAGCACCTGCCTGTAATTCTCGGGAAGAACCGTTCCGCTCCCCGGGATAAACGGGTCCTCCACCGGCTCGCCCTTCAGGCTGTTGTTATATATGACGGCCTCCTCGCGCATTCGGTCCTGCTCCTCCTTCGGCAGAGAGCTCAGCGCGTTCTCATAGTTGACGGAGCCAAGCACGACATTTCTTTTGGCCACATAATTGCTCAGCGCGGGATACATCAAAATGCCCGTGCCGGCGGCAAAAACGGCAAGCATAAGGCCGCTGATCAACATGCTTTTCAGCCGCGCGGGGCTTAGCTTCCCGCGGGCCTGCCGTGCTTTGCGCTTTTTCTTTCTTGAAAACAAAACGATTATCGACGCGATAAAGAGCAGGGCGGCGACAACCCCCAGAATCCACCAGGGGAAGGGGAGCTTGATATCATCCGCGGGCAGCATTTCGGGGCTGTATTCGGTTCGTTCGCCCCTGACCAGCAGCCGGTGGGAATTCACGCCGTAGGGCGTACAGGTAATCAGGGTAATATAATCCTTGCCCTCGGCTTTTTTCAGCTTCGATATGTCCCCGGGCTCGACCACGTCGATCTGGTCCACTTGATAAGCCATAGTGTGATCCAGAATCTCGATGAAAAACAGGTCGCCCTCTTTCATTTTAGCCAGATCGTTGAACATTTTTGCCGTGCGCAGCCCTCTGTGGCCGGTCAGCACGCAGTGCGTTCCCGCGCCGCCGATGGGCAGCGCGGTTGCCTTGATATGTCCCACCCCTTTTTCCAGCACCTCGTCGGAGGTCCCGTGGTAGATGGGGAGCAGCGCGCTGATGCCAGGGATGCGGATATAGCCCATCATGCCGCCGCCAAGCTCCAGGGTATCGAAATATTCGTCGAAGGGATTGATGTTTTCCGTGGAGGAAAAGGGGTCCTTCACGAGGCTTTCCGCCGTGCGCGCGTTGTAATCCCGGGCCTTTTCCAATATAGCGGCCTTTTCTTCCTCCGTCATATGGGACACCGTGTTCGTATAGGACTGCACCGCCACGACCTGGTTGCGCTCCGCCAGCCAGAAGCTGATTTTCGGGTAAAAAAGAATAGAGGCGCCCACGAAGAAGATAAGCACAAACACAATCGCGCCGCCGGCCTTGCTTGTTTTCTTCATCGTGAGCGCCTCCTGTCCAGCCGCCTCAGCTTAGGGCTTGATGCCGGCAGCTTGTTTTTTTCTTCTTGGCCAAAACAGCCAAATAAGCCCTGCCAGGGCCCCGGTCGCCAGCAGCGCATAACCGATTATTTTGATATCGTCCCCGGTGATCGGGCCCGGCCGGCCCCCTTCACCCGGCTTGCCCTGCCCCCCCTGCGGCTGATTGATAATCTCCATACTGGCAAGCCGTTTTTCGGGATTGTTCTCAATGACGGCTTTTATGGGAGCCTTCAGCAGCTCATACCCCGCGGGCGCCCTGGTTTCGACCAGCCAGAAATCTCCCGCGCCCAGAACGTCGATTACGGCCTTGCCCTGGGCGTCTGTCGTCACCTCGATGTCTTTTCCGTCTCTTTGCAGGTAGTTCCCCGCTTTGGCCGAAGCCTCGTCCGCCGCGGCCTTGAAGACGGCGCCCGGGAGCTTTTCCCGGCCGGCGCCGGCGCTGAGCTTCACGATCGTGACGCTGCCCAGCCAGGCCTTGGGGACATTTACGCCTTCGGTTCCCTTGCCCGGGTCGAACACCTGCCGTTCGCATGGATCGCCGGCCGTGTTCGTAAATTTGATTCCGGCGTTGTTCCATACGGCGTTTGCCGAGGTCCCCAGGGCGCTATTGTTCACTGAAGTAAGCAGCTTTACAGATATAAATATCACATGGTGATCGGTTAATTTTTTTACCGCCGCGTCCGTGAACGCCCATGTGACGGTATGCCTTCCCGCGTCATAGCTTTCCGTGTAGTCGATATTGTGGATAAAGGAGGCTTCTTTTACGGGCTGTTCGTCTGTGTCCAGAAACGCGAGGCTCGCGGAGCCCGCCACATAATCCAGCCGGGCATCCATCTGGTCAAAGAGATGCAGGTCCTTCTGGATTCCGTGCCCCAGGGGGAAAGCGATGGCCCAGGGGATCTCTTCGCCCAGGCCGTACACGAGCCTTTCCGCGTCCAGCTGTTTCGCGATGATCTCATCCTTTCCCATGTTTTTTGGGTAGACGTGTACGTCATAGTTGTCTTCCATGGGAATTTGTATCAGGAATTTTTCGCTTTGCGCGATGCAGCACTCCGGCAGAAGCTCGGTAACCAGGTAAAGCCCTTCGGCGAGCCTTGGAAAAACAAGCTCCCCGTTCGTGTCGGTGGCTTTTTCAATGGCCTCGAAGGCGCTGTCCCTCGGGGAATCCGGGCCGGGCGTTTCTCCTTGCTCCGCCCGCAGCTTTTCCAGCCTGAAATAGATGCCGGCGAGCTTTTCCGCGTCCGCGGGGATGTTGGCGCTGTCGGATTGGCTGCCGGTGCCCTCCTTCAGGTTGTCGTAGCTGTCAACCCGGAATTTGTGAATGGTTATACTGCCCTCCGGGGAGGGCGGGGAGGCCGCCGCCGGGCAGCCTCCCCCGATGATTGCCGCCAGCAGGACAGCCAGGACAAGCGTCGATACGCGCTGTTTTCCTTTCGGCTTTTTCATGGGTCGGTTCATTCTATCCCTCCTGGCATATGCTGTCGCTTAGGTGTTATCTTTTTTCTTTCTGCGGATAAACCAAATTACCGCGCCCAGCATGATGAGGCCGCCAACAACGGAAAGGATGATTGTGCCGGTGCTGCCGGTCAGCGGCAGGGCGAAGGTGGGCTCGTCGGGGTCGGTTTCGTCATTCCTGTAGTTGATGACGGTTGTGCTCGTGGTGACGACCGCGTTTTGCTTCCACTCGCCGTTCACCAAAAGATCCTTGTTGGCGGGGTCGTTCTTCGCCGGCAGGGTCAGCGCGATGGTGCCGACCTTGATCTGGTAGCCCCCCACCGTGCTTAACTCTTGCAGGTAATAGGTGGTTCCTGTGTCGTCGTAGTCCACGCCGTTGAAGACCAGAATGCCGTCCGCTGTTGTGGTCAGCTCAATGATGCCGCCGCTGATGTTTTTCACATAATGGTCTTTGTTGTCGGGGTCGGGGTTGGGCACAAGGGCCAGGCGGAACCGCGCGCCGGCAAAATTGGCAAGGTCGCTGTTCTTTTTATTGATGATGATTTGGGTGGTGGGGACATAGGTCTCCGCCTTCGGGATTTCCGGGATTTCCGGATCTTTCGGGTCGACGGTCTCGGCGTCCGGGCCGGCGATCAGGGATTTTGCCACGTTCTTTACCACCGCGGGCATAGTTGAGGTATAGCCCTGCGCGCCCAGATATTGCAGCGTGATCTGCACGACATAGCTGGCCGCTCCCGCCGCGATGGCCTTGTCGATGCCGGGCGCCTCCAGCTCCACGATCAAGCTGCCATTGCCCGGGGCAACCAGATTGCTGTCGTTGACCGTATAGTCGGTACCCAAATCCAGCGGGGCGCCAACCGTATTGCCGGCGGCGTTGAGCAGGGTGACGGAGTCCACGGAGACATACTTGAAGTATTCCTGAATTTCGTCTATCACAAAGGCCTGGCCGTATTTCGAGCCGTCCTTCATGTCGTTGACGTTGGCCACAGGGTTCACGGTGTCCGTGTTGCGGAAGTCCGCGATGATATTGAAGGTGATGTCGTCGCCCGCGCTCAAAATCACCGGCTTTTCAGCGAGCTCCTTCCTGACAGGGGGGGTGCTGGAAACGTTCTTGGGGTACACATGAATATCGCGGTTGTGGGCTTCCCCGTCGCCCTGGGTCAGGGGGATGCGGATGATGCTCTTTTCGCAGGCGGTATAGCCATCCGGCGTAAGGGTTTCCACCAGCAGGTAGTAGGCGTCCTCCAAATCAGCAAAAACGGTGACGCCATTGTTGTTCGTCAGCTGCTGCCCGCCTCCCACGGCTGTGGGCGCGGCCTCGACGAAGGGAACGGAGGGCTCGCCCGCGCCGTCGAGCCGGAAGGTCACTATGTTGCTGTCGATATCGATGGAGTAATCCACATATTTGTTGCCGTTGGCGATCGCCTCGTCCAAATCGGCGGTAGCCAGCTTATACAGCGTGAAGCCCGCGCCCTGCAGCGGCTTGCCCAGGGAATCCAGCAATGTCGAATCCGTGATCTCGTCGCCTGTGTAAGTGTTGTCGGTTACGATGCCCGCCGTGGGCCTGGCGTACTTGTGGACGGTGATTTTGCCTTCCCCCTCTGCGGAGGCCGTTATGCCGGTCGCGATCACCAGCCCGGCCAGAAGGGCCAGCGCCGCCGTCAGTGAGATTGCTTTTTTCCAGAAATTTGTGATTTTCATTCTGTTGTTCCTTTCATGCTTGTTGGTTTTTTGTTCCTGCTTGATGGGCTGCTTTTGCCCGGGGAGAGCCGTGTCACCTCTGGCATCACCTCCTTTTCTTTCGGACATATACTGCCGCCAGGCTCAGTGCCATTAAAACGCATCCGCCTATGATATAGGGGATGGTTCCGCCGGAACCGCTCAAGGGCAGGGCGATAGGTCTTACGTTCACGATTTTATAAGCCAGGGCGCCGCCGGGAAGGATTTCCCGGATAACCGCGTTGGGCATAGCGCCCTTGCTTCTGGACGCGAAATGCAGCTTGTAACCGCCTTGCGGGGTATCCGGCTTTAAGCCGCTGATTTCCATCAGCCATTGTCCCACGGGGCGCTCAAAACCGTCGGGCGCCTTGATCTCCACCAGCATGTAGTAGCCGTCCTCCAGCTCGCCCAGGGAAAAGCTTCCGTCGGAGCCGGAGGTGAAGACCTGGTCCGCGCCCGCTTCCTCCAGAACCGCCCAGCAGGGGCCGGGCTGCTCCAAATTCACCGATTCCGTGGGATCGGTCAGATGGTTGTGGCTGCCGCCCACGCACAGGAGCTCATACAGCTTGAACTGCGCGCCGGCCAGCCCCGCCCCCGTGTTTTCGGCGTTTACCTTGATCAGGTCAACGGGAATCGATATCGTTTCCTCATAGATGAAATAGATCGTTTCGGCCTTGCTGATTGTTCTGGAGGGTGTTCCGGTTGAGATATCGCTGCCGCTGCCATTTGGCGCGTGGTCCCATTTGTAGCCTAAGGTTTTATAGCCCTCAAGCGCGGTGACGGGCTTGCTGTAGCTTGTGCCGGAGGGAACCGCTATGATGTTGTCGCCAATACCCGGCAGGCTGACGCCGTCTTTCAAAACATGCTTTTCTGTCACCGTGTGGACGGTGCCGCTGCCGGTCGCGAACTTTACGGTCATCGCGTTTGCCTTTGGCGTCGGAAACTGGCCGCGGAATCCGGGCAGCTCCTTCGCCGCGGGTATGATGGGGTCGTTATCGTAAAAGTGGACAAGCTGTTTTGTGGCGCCGGCGGGAGTTTGCAGGAAGACGTTGTCCTCACGGTAAGAATCGGTCCCGGTCGTATAGGACAGCGCCACGTATTGCGTCGAGCTGCCGGTGGGAAGGGTGAAGACCCTAAGGGGGCTGCTCCAGCCGCCGTGCGCGTAGACAATGACCGTATCGCCGTGGCTGATCCTGTCGCTTGGCGTGTTTAAGAGAGTGGTGTTGACAAAATAGCCGCCGCCCTGGTTGAGGCCCTTGCCGATGATGCCCGAGAGCGTGTTATACTGGCCGTTGCTGAACGCCACGATATCAGCCGCGGGGCTAATCTCATATTCCGGGGGGTTGGTGTTGGGGGGATTGGTGTTGCCCGCGCCTGAGCCGACGCCCGCGCCGCCGATGCTGTAGGCGACGATTGTGCCGCCGGTGACGGTGATTTTCCCCGGGTTGGCGGCGGAGCCGCCGATGTTGCCGCTGCCGATGCCCGCGCCGGTTGCGGATCTCGCCGTAATTGTGCCGCCGGTGATGGTCAGCTCGCCGATTCCGTTGCCGGTGCCCCCGCCGCCGCCGCCGATCCCCGCGCCTTGCCCGCCCTCATAAAGACTGCCGGGGTTTGCGGTCACCGTGCCGCCGGAGATGGTAACAATGCCTTTTTGGCTGTAGCCGCCGCCGATCGCGGCGCCGCCATTGGCGCCCGCGGTTACGGTTCCGTTGGTGATAACAACCGTTCCGCTGGCGCCGTAGCCGCCGCCGATCCCCGCGCCGCCATTGAGGCTGCTGTTCATGGCGGTCACCCTGCCGCCGTTGATGATTACGTTGCCCGTCTGGCCCTGGCCGCCGCCGATGGACGCCGCGCCGCTGCCGGTGCCGCTTCCCTTTTGGGTCGCTTCAAGGGTTCCGCCGTTGATGGTGATCTGGCCGCTGCTTAAGCCTTGAGCGCTGTTGCCGCTGCCGCCGACGACCGCGTGCGAGGTGGATGTGTGGGTGAACGACAGCGAGCCCTGTTCGCTGCCCGGCAGATCCTCGCTGTCGATGACCAGGCTTGAGTTCGCCGGCACCGTGAGATAACCATTGGTGACCGCGGTGGAGCCGCTGAGCAGCAGCTTCATATTCAAGGCCGCGCCGGACGATACATTGCCCTGGAAAACAGCGAATGTGCTGATGCCGCGAAAGCGCAGGTCCACCGCGCTGGCCGCGCCCGTGCTCTGCTGGTTAAAAACGCAGCGGTTGATGTTTGAGCCGTCAAATATCAGGCTGGTGCCGGCGCCGCTGTTGTTGATAGTGAAAAAGCTGTTGGTGCCGGTTTTGTCGGTGTCCTGGTGGCTGACCCCCTGAAACTGGATGGTGGTGCCGACAGCGCCGCTGTTAATGGTAACCGTGCTGTCCCGCAGATTGACGACGTTTTCCAATATTACAGTGTTATTCGTGCCGCCGACGGTAATGTCGCTGACAAAAGCGTAATAAGGGGGAGCGCCGTATAAGCTATACATCAGCATGTTTGCGCCGTCATAGGTTACGGTGATATCGCTGACATCGGAATTGATGGTAATATGCCTGTTAAGTATGCTTCCGATGACGCTCTTAATAATAACGTATTCATTGCCGCTGGCGGCGCTGTTGAAGGTAACCTTGCCCGTGCCGCTGTTGGGGTGCGTGCCCGAGGTCACCGAATAGCTCCAGCCGGGGCCGTTGGAATTATTGACTACCGTGGAAAGATCAATCGTATGAACCGCCGGCGGGGATGCCTGGGGCGGCTGCGGCTGCGGCTGTGTGTTGGCGCTTGTGCCGTCGTCCGGCCCTACCTCAATGACAGCGGCAGGCATCGCGCCGGAATAATGGTAGCCCGCGATTCGTGCCTTAAGGGTATACACGCCCGGCGTATCGCCATCGTACGCGCCGTTCCAGGTTACCGGAATATCCCGTATCACGCCGGTGACGCTTCCGTTTTCGTCGCAGGCATAGAAGCCCTCGTTTTCGCCGTCATAGGTTCCATAGACCCGAAAGGCTCCGTCTTCTTCTCCGCGGTCAAGCAGATAGAGCACGAGCTGTCCGGATTCCCGCAGCAGAGCCTCGTCCTCCGGCGCGGCATAACCGTGGCGGTCGTTTTCCCCGGGCGGCGGCTCGGTCTGCCGAAAGCCTTTTTCCGCGATATCTTCCTCCTCGGAAATTTCATTTTCAACAGCTTGATTTTCAATAGTCTCGTCTTCAATAGCTTCATTTTCAAAACTCTCGTCTTCAATAGTCTGATCTTCAATAGCTTCATTTTCAATAGTCTCATCTTCTAAAGTCTCATCTTCAAAAGTCTCGTCTTCAAAAGTCTCGTCTTCTATAATTTCGTCTTCAATTATTTTTTCTTCAGTCGTTTTATTCTCAGTGCTTTTTTCTTCAGCGGGCTTTGGCGTGATTTTGCATACCGCGCGCAGCTCCGCCGGCAGCTGCAGCTCTTCCCGCGCCGTTCCGGCCTCCACCGCATAGATAAGCTCCGGCTGCTCAAAGCTTAGGATCGTGGGTTGGCTTGGATTTGCCCGGGTGCTGTTGATGATGCTGAACAAAATCGTCAAACACACCATGGCGATGACAAGCGTACTGGCGATTTCTTTGAGGGGGACCCTTCTCTTGCCTTTCAAGTCTTCGCACCTCCATGAGCTTTCTGGGATTTAGCATATCATATTTCGCAAGCGTAAAGAACGCCCAAAAGGGTGAAAATTGTATGCGCACAGGGGGCTTCTCAACCTTAAGTGCGTTTATTATATACATTATACAACAAATAAAAACAACAATCAATATATTTATTAAATATAAACAATAAGAAGCGCCTCGCGTTTTTAAAAATGGAATAATATGGAAGAAATAGAAGTAAATATTACCAGAAATTACCTACACATACATTAAGCTGCATTTTTTTGCTAAAATCGCAAAAAATCACCCAAAAGGGTGTTGACAAATGATCTGCCGGGGGTTAGTCTATTTCAGTAAAACCAAAATGCCCGCCACACTACAAGCCGAAATTCAACCTTTACAGAACAGGACGGAGGACGCTATGCGATGCAGAAAAGAGCTGGCAGGCAGTCATGAGCTGGAAGCGCTGCGGAGCAAGCGGGGCTTCCTGTGCGATATGGATGGCGTTATCTATCATGGAAACCGTTTGCTTGCGGGGGTTCCGGCCTTTGTCCGCTGGCTGGAGGAAAACGGAAAGCGGTATTTGTTTCTGACCAACGGCAGCGGCCGCACGCCGCTTGCGCTCCAGCAAAAGCTTTCCCGCATGGGGCTTGAGGTGGACGCGTCGAAATTCTACACCAGCGCGCTGGCGACGGCGCGGTTTCTCCAGAGTCAATCGCCGGGCTGCTCGGCGTATATCATCGGCGAGTCGGGCTTGTTCAACGCTCTGCGCGAGGCGGGCATCGCCATGAACGACAGTGACCCGGATTACGTTGTCGTCGGCGAAACCCACAACTACAGCTATGATATGATCGCGCGGGCGGTGCATCATGTCCGCGGCGGCGCGAAGCTCATCGGCACCAATTCCGATCTGACCGATCCCGGCGAGCACGGCATCGTTCCCGCCTGCCGCGCCCTGATCGCTCCCATTGAGCTGGCAAGCGAGCGAAAGGCGTATTTTATCGGGAAGCCGAATGCCCTGATGATGCGCACGGGGCTGAGGATGCTCGGCGTGCACACCTCCGAGGCGGTCATCATCGGGGACCGGATGGATACCGACATTGTGGGCGGCATCGAAACAGGCATGGATACCGTGCTGGCGCTTTCCGGCGTGACCGACGAGAAGCACATGCGCTCTTTTCCCTATTGCCCGCAGTATATCCTGAACGGCGTTGGGGATATCGCTGGAGATAACGTCTGAATAAAAAATCTGAGAATAAAAAAACTTTAAATCCGAGAATAAAAAACTTTAAAATGAGAATAAAAAAAACTTTAAAATAGAAAGGAGACCAACTATGAAATACGAATGCGGTGTGTGCGGGTACCTCTATGATGAGACCCTGGGCGACCCTGATTTCGGCATAGCCCCGGGCACCAAATGGGATGAGCTGCCCGACGATTTCCTGTGTCCGTTCTGCGGCGTGGGCAAGGATGAGTTTTCACCGGCGTAAGAAGCGAGTCTAAAAAAAGCATTTTAACAGGAGGAAACATAGGCCATGAAGAAATTTACCTGTCTTATCTGCGGCTACACCCATGAAGGGGACGGCGCGCCTGAGAAATGCCCTCAATGCGGCGCCCCCGCTGAAAAATTCAAGGAACAAAGCGGCGATACGCTGTGGGCCGCCGAGCATACAATCGGTATCGCGCAGGGCGCGCCCCAGGATATCATTGACGGGCTGCGCATGAACTTTACCGGCGAATGCACCGAGGTCGGTATGTATCTGGCGATGTCGCGCGCCGCGCACCGCGAGGGCTACCCCGAGGTTGGCTTGTATTGGGCACAGGCCGCCTGGGAGGAAGCGGAGCACGCCGCCAGGTTTGCCGAATTGCTGGGCGAGGTGGTTACGGACAGCACGAAGGAGAATCTCGCGATGCGGGTCGAAGCGGAAAACGGAGCCTGCGCCGGAAAGTATGAGCTGGCCAAACGGGCCAAGGAATTGAACCTGGACGCGATTCACGACACGGTTCATGAAATGGCCCGCGACGAGGCACGGCACGGCAAGGCCTTCAAAGGCCTGCTGGACCGGTATTTTAAATAAGCTTTTACGATTTAAGTTTTATAAATTTAGGCTTTTGTAATTGAATTTTTTATAATTTAAATCAGACAGAAAAAAGGAAAAAACGCTATGTTAAGCCAAAACCTGACCCGGGCGCTCAGCGACCAAATCAACGCGGAGGATTATTCGGC
>WRMQ01000045.1 GCA_009777055.1 Oscillospiraceae bacterium | reverse complement strand
TGCTTGGCATCTGGATCGCCGGGGCCATCGAAACAAAATGGCTCAGCTGGATCTTTGCCGGCTTTTTGATTCTGGTCGGCTTGAAGGAATTATTCAGCAAGACGAAGCCGGAGGAGCAGGCGTAAAGATGCTGCGCTCCTCCCCTTTCGTGACGCACCCGCGCAGGCAGTCTATCAGCCAAACGGCCAGCACGCCCAGGGCCGCGCCCAGGGTATTGAGCAGCAGATCGTCGATATCGCAATGGCCGAATCGAAACGCCCATTGGAGCAGCTCCATCGCCAGGCTGAAGGCCATGGGAATCAGGATGGAGATGGCCGCGCTCCGGCGGAACTGCCCCCGCAGAAAGAAGCCCATGGGGCTGAACATTAGAATGTTTCCCAGAAAATAAAAAATATTTTCGTAAAGCGTATAATGCCCTTCCCGGATCAAGCTGAGGTACTCCAGCACCATCCGGAACGGCACGAGGTTGGGCGGCATATACCCGGTGGACTCCATGCGCGCCAGAAGGAAGCCGTAGAGCAGCACAAAGGCGTAGAACACCAGAAAGCCCGTACCGGCGATTTTGCGGTACGCGTCAAAGCCCTGCCGGAGTTCCGGCCTGACGCGGTTCATGGGCAGCAGTGCCCGATAGAGGCACGCCGTAAGAAAGGCCGACAGCGCCGCAGCCAGCACAGCCATGGGGCGGTCATAGAAGAAAACATAGATCCATCCGCCAGGCCAGCTTTGGGCGAGCTGAGCCTGGAGCTGGACATAACCCGCCGCCAGCAGCGCCGTGCCGAGAAAAAGGTTGAGCCCAACGGCGCCCGCCCTCATTCCGCCAGGCAGGAACAGCGCCAGCACGGTTACCGCCGCGCTGAGCACGATGGGGCTGCCGAACTGCCAGAGAAAGCTCCATGAGCGGAACGCGGGCAGCACGCACAGGCAGTATAATACACCAAATGCGCAGGGCAGCAGAATGCGCGGCCATGCGCTGGATGCTTGTATGTTTTTTGTTTGTTTCATAATTGACCTCATTTGTGGCCAGGTGGCCAAGGCATCAGCACCGGCGACACCGGTCCAAATAGCTCTGCAAAATGACCACCGCCGCCACGGCGTCCACCACGTTCCTGCGCTTTTGTCCGCGAACGTTGGCTTCGTTCAGCGCCCGGTGGGCCGAGACCGTGCTCATCCGCTCGTCCCAAAGCTCCACAGGGAGCTTTAGTCTGGCTTCCAGCTGCTTGGCCAGGGCTTCGCAGGCCCTGGCTTTTTCGCCGAAGCTTCCGTCCATATTGCGCGGCAAGCCGAGGACGACCCTCTCCGCGCCGCGTTTTTCCGCTATATCGGCGACGGCGCGCAGCAGCGTGTCCCTGCCCTGCGCATGGATCACCGTTACGGGGCAGGCCAACACACCCAGCGCGTCGCTGACGGCCACGCCGCTGCGTTTTTCGCCGTAATCAAGGCACAGGACGATCATATCATTCGCCTTTCGATTTATTTGTAGGGGTTCAAAATTTTGAACCCCTACGCGTTAATTCCCGCCGAGAATTTGGTTGACCCAGCCCCAGGGATCAATCGTGACGCCGCCGCCATTGGTGCCGTCGGAGGGGGACGTGGTCAGGACAGGCGCGGCGCAGCTGCCGCAGTTCTTGGGGATGTTGTCTTTTTTGTACCAGCCGGTGGCCTTTTCAGCGCAGTGATCCCCGGCGATAAGGCCCGAGCTCTTGCAGTAGCTGCGCGACACCGCGTTGTCCGAGGTGGGGAATTTCTTGCCGGAATCCAGATCTTTGTGGATGCGGTTGAAGACCTCCGTCCAGATTCTGGCCGAGGGGTTTTGCATGGTGCCCAGATCCTTGGGGGTGTCGTAGCCCAGCCAAACGGAGCCCACATAATAGGGCGTGCCCGCCGCGAACCAGCGGTCCTTGTTGTCGCTGGTGGTGCCTGTCTTGGCGAAATAGGGGAATTTGCTGATATACTGGCGGTTGTCTCCGCTGCCATAGCCGCTCACGGGCACGGTGGCCAGCATTTTGTTCATCACCATGGCGGTTTCCGCCGAGAAGGCCCGCTTGACGATCTGGTCGCGCTCAAGCACCATTTCGGTGCCCGTGTTGTTGGTCACCTTGTAGTAGCAGAAGGGCGAGTAATACATGCCGCCGTTGCCGAAGGCGGCATAGGCCGCGCACTCCTCCAGGGTGCTGAAGCCGTTGTACATACCGCCCACCGCCACGGAGGGCAGTACCATGTCGTTGACCTTGTCGAGCTTTTGAAAGCCGAAGTTATCCCGGAGAAAGTTGAACGAGCCCTCTACCGTCAGATATTCATTCACCGTGCGCGCGGCGACGGTGTTGAGGGAGCGCTCCAGGGCATATTGCACCGTGACCATGGCGCCGGTGCCTAGGGTGCCGTCGGCGTTCTTGGGCCACATCATGCCCTTGTAGGCGAAGGCCTGGTTCTTGATCATGGTGGACCAGGTGATGAGGTTTTTCTCAATGGCCGCGCCGTAATTGAAGGGCTTGATGGTGGAGCCCGGCTGCCGCCAGCTGGCCGCCGCGCGGTTGAGGCTGCGGTTGCCCGGCTTTTCCCCCGCCTGCCCAGCCAGCGCCACCACGCGTCCCTCATAATCCATGATGGTCATGGCGGAGTTGATGGGATTCTCGCTGCTGCCCTTGAGGTCGGAGAAGGTGACGCGCTTGCGGTAGACCTCCTCCAGGCTTTTCTGGATATCCATGTCCACGGCGGCATAGATTTTCAGGCCGCCATAATAGACCTTTCGCGTGGCCTCTGTCCGGGACATCTCCCGCTGCTTCATGAGGTCCTCTATCACGGTTTCGATGATAAAGTCCACATAGAAGTTGTTGATTTCCTGGGGCTGCGCGCTGGGCTGCGCGGTCTTTTTGGGCTTATAGCCCTCGCTGTTGGTGAAGACCATCTCATAGGCGACGGCCTCGTCATACGTCGCCTGGTCGATGATTCCCTGCTCCTTCATAAAGAACAGGCAGTCAATCTGCCGTTCGCGGTTGTTTTCGGGATTGATCAGCGGATCGTATTTATACGGGGCCTGGGTGATGGCGGCCAGCGCCGCGCATTCGGCCAAATTGAGCTCGTCCACCTCCTTGCCGTAGTATTTCTCCGCCCCGGTGCGGATGCCATAGCAGCCGTTGCCCAGGTAGAGCGTGTTGAGGTAGGCCTCCAGGATGACGTCCTTGGAGTAATTCTTTTCCAGGTTCAGCGCCGTGAGGATCTCCCGGAATTTGCGGATGGTGGTGACGTCCTTTTCTCCCGTGAGGTTTTTTATGAGCTGCTGGGTCAGCGTTGAGGCGCCCTGGGAAAAGCCGTACTGGGTCATGACGCCCGCCAGGCGCACCCAGTCCACGCCCTTGTGCTCCCGGTAGCGCTTGTCCTCCAGGGCGATATAGGCGTCGAGCATATTCTGGGGGATGTCCTCCAGGTCGATCCAGATGCGGTTTTCCTCGCCGTGGAGCCGGGCGTATTCCACCTCTTCCGCCTCATCACCCTTGCTGTCGTAAGCATAGATGATGGTGGTGAGGCTTTGGTTGGCCTTTTCCTCCTCCAGGTTGATCACCGGCTCGCCCCCAACCACGGCATTGACGTGGATGAAGAAATAGCCTCCGACAATTCCCGTGGTAAGAAAGCCGACGAGGAACATGGAAAGCAGCGTCATCGCGATGCCGCGCAGCACCCGGAGAAAGGTGTTGGGCTTTTTCCTCTGTTTTTGCTTGAGCTGTTTCGCCATTGCGTATAATCCCTTCTTTGTGTCCTGAGTATAGTATGGGAAGAAATGGACAATCTAATGTATATGAAATATAAACATAAAGCAAAGGTGGTATTTTATGATGCGATATTCAAAAAAATGGTTGCCGCTGTGCGTGCTCACCGCCTGCGTGCTGCTCATCACCACCATCAACCTCAGGCGCGCTCCCCCGGCCGGCGACCATCCGCCCACCAGCGAATTCACGCAGCCCTATCAATATCTCCTGCGGGAGGAGGGCGGCGACAGCCTGGTCATTTATCTGATGGAAAACGGCGCGCCCGAGAAGCTTGCCTCTCTTCCCGCCGCCCTGGACGACCTGCCTCTGGCCGACCGCCGGGATTTGGCGCGGGGCATTGCCTTGCGCGACTCCGACCAGCTGCAGCGCGCGCTGGAGGATTATATCAATTAACAATTGACAATGAACAATGAACAATTAAGCTGGTGCGCGGAAGGGCCATATTGTAGTGCTTTTAAGATGAATGAAGGCATTTGCTGAAGCTGGCCAAATTGTTAATTGTTAATTGTTAATTGTTCATTGCCTAATTCCCTGTCTCGGCGATAGGAGGCCTGCACCGCTTGCGATATCGCGTGGGCGAAGCGGTTTTCCCGCAGAACATTGATCCCCGCGATCGTCGTGCCCCCCGGCGAGCACACCTTGTCGATGAGCTCGTAGGGGTGCCGTCCGCTTTCGGCCACCTGCTTCGCGCTGCCCAGTACGGTCTGGGCGGCGATTTCCAATGCCTGGGCCTTACCCAGGCCAACGGTGACCCCCGCCCGGGCCAGCTCATCGATGAAGAGGTAAACAAAGGCGGGCGCGCTGCTGCCCATGGCCAGAAAGGCGGAAAAGTAACGCTCCTCCAAACGCAGCGCCTTGCCGAAGCTGGCGCAGTACCGCTCCACAAAGGCGAGCTCTTCAGTCGAAACGCTCTCTGTGGGGCAATAGGCCGTAATGGCCTCCCCCACCGTGGCGTTGATGTTGGGCATGAGCCGCACGGCACGTGGCGCGTATGGCAGCGCCCTCGAAATGCCGGCAAGCTCCACCCCTGCCGCGATGGAGATGATCAGGGGGTTTCTTGCCTTCAGCGCGCCGCCCAGGGATGCCAGCAGCGCGGGCAGATCCTGGGGCTTCACGCCGAACTGGACAATGTCCGAGCGCTCCACAAGCGCGGCCGCGCTGAGGGCTATTTGAGCGCCGGAGGCTTTTGCGGCGGCCTGGGCGGCCTGGGCGTTTTTATCGTACAAAATGATATCCTGTGGCTCCAGAACGCCGGAGCCCACCGCCGCCCGGAGCATCGCCCCGGCCATGACGCCGGTGCCGATCATGCCTAGCTTCATGCTTCTTCCTCCTGAGATACGTCAGATAGGTCCAATTCGGATGTGCAGTATCTGCATTTGACCGCCGCGGCCGGAACCTCGGATTTGCAATAGGGGCAGGTCTTTTCCGCGGGCTCTTTTTCTTTTTCTTCGGCTTCGGCCTCTGGTTTTTTCAGCTTTTTTGATACTTTTGTCATGCTGCGCACCAAAAGGAAGATCAGCAGCGCGATGATGAAGAAGTTGATCACCGCCGTGAGCAGCGCGCCGTAGGTGATTACCACATGCCCGGCCTCTTTTGCCGTTTCAGGCGTCAAGGGGGGGACATCCGGGTTTTTCAGCCCCGTCATCATGGAAAGGTCCAAATATCGCCGGCTGAAATCCACCCCTTTTGTGAACCAGGCGATGAGAGGCATAATGACGTCGTCAATCACCGAACGGACAATGGCCTGAAACGCGCCGCCGATGACCACGCCAATGGCCAGGTTGATCACGTTGCCCTGGGTGATGAATTCCTTGAATTCCTTCCAGAAATTCTTCTGCGATTTGACGAGCTCTTTTTGCGTATCCGCCGCGCGTTTGCCCAGCTTTTTCCCTTCTTTGCCCATGACGAGCCTCCCTTAGCACTAATTAATCTATTTTACACTTTTTCGGCGCGATTTGCAAGCAAAAAAGAGAAATTCCGAAAAACATTTGCGTTTTTCGGTCTTCTGCGGTATAATTTCCATAGAGAAGGGGGCTAAAAGCATGCTGTTGACCATTGACGCCGGAAATACCAATATCACGCTGGGAGCCTATACGCTGGGCGAAACGGCGCGGGAGGACGCGCTGCGCTTTCAATCGCGCCTGGCTACGAACCGGAGCCTTACCCGGGACCAGCTGGCTGTGGAGCTCATGCAGGCGTTCCGGCTCCATGGGCAGGACCCTGCCGCGTGCGAAAACGCCGTGATCAGCTGTGTGGTGTCCGAGATGACCGGAGCCCTGGCCGACGCCGCGGGGATGATCACCGGGCGCGCGCCCCTGGTGCTGGCGCCGGGGGTGAAAACGGGGCTGAACATATGCATCGACAACCCCGCCCAGCTGGGCGCCGACCTGATCGCCGGCGCCGTGGCCGCCAAGGCGCTGTATCCGCTGCCCTGCCTGGTGGTGGACCTGGGCACCGCCACGAAGCTCAGCGCGGTGAACGAACGGGGGGACTTTTTGGGCGTGGCGATTTCGGCGGGCGTGGCGATCTCCCTGGAGGCCCTTGCCGCCCACACCTCTGCCCTGCCCCGCATCGGGCTGCGCGCGCCGGAGCGCACCATCGGCACGAACACCCTGGACAGCATGCAGTCCGGCATGGTGTTTGGTACGGCCTGCATGATCGACGGCATGGCCGGGCGCATGGCGCAGGAGCTGGACGCGGAATATGTTACGATCGTGGCCACGGGCGGTCTTTCGAAGGATATCGTCTGCCACTGCGCCCATGAGGTGATCTATAACGGAGAGCTGGTATTGTATGGCTTGAAGGAGATCTACCGCAAAAACAAGGCTTAACCGCGCCTGGATTTTGACAGGCGCGCAAAGCGAATAAAAAAGCGCTGTATCCGGGATACCGGAACAGCAGCAAGGAGGAGCATCATGTCAGAGCAAACCATGTCAGAGCAAATTTCCCGGGCAAAATCCCCAAGAAGCAACCGCGTTTTCCTGTTCCAGCTCAGCCTGTACGCCATGCTGACGGCACTGATCATCGTGATGACAGTGACCCCTATCGGCTACCTGAACTTCGGCCTGCTGAGCATCACGCTGATCCACCTGCCGGTGATCGTCGCGGCGGTGACGCTGGGCCGCGCGGGCGGCGCGGCCATGGGCGCCGTGTGGGGCGTCACCTGCGTAATCAAGGCCATCGTCGCGCCCCCCAGCCCCATTGAGGGCATCATTTTCCGCAACCCCGTGGTCGCGGTATTGCCGCGCGTGCTCATGGGCTTCCTCGCCGGGCTGATTTTCTGGGCGATGACGAAAAAAGGCAGGGACATCCGGCTTTCCGCGGGCGTTTCGGCGCTTTGCGGCGCGCTGACCAATACGGTGCTGACCCTGAGCATTCTGTATCTGTGGTATCACAGCGATATCGGCCTGGGGCCCGCGGCCAGCTTCGGCGGGCTGGGCAAATTTATCGGCGCGGCTTTTGCGATCAACGCCCCGGTGGAAATCGCGGCGGCGGTTGTGCTGGCTGTTCCGGTGTGCGTGGCCGTGCGAAGGCTTACGAGGAGGATGGCGTAAGCGCCGGCGCAGCCGTCAGCTTTTCCGCGATCACCGTAAATATCATCACCATAAACAGATAGGGTATGGGGGCGAACACGCCGGGGTTCACCAGCGACATCATTTCAATGCCGAGAAAGGCGATGAACAGCGTCAGGTGAAAGAGGTGAAAGAGCTCCCGCTGTTTGGGCAGAAGGAGCCTCAGGCGCGCGATAAACTGCCAGCCGTAGGCCAGCGCGCCCATGAGGCCCATGCTGCCCAGCACCTGCAGCGGTCCGCAGTGGTACCAGCAAAGGGCGAAGTCCTTGGAGGGGTGCTTGTCGCGGTTGCCCATGTAGCCCAGGCCCGTGCCCGCGATGGGGTGCCGCAGGAAGTCCAGGACGGCGCGGACATAGAGCCCGCCCCGGGCTTCGTCGAGGCCGTCTGTGACCGCGGACCGCAGCCGCTCCAGCGTGGGGCGTAAAAAGGTGTAGAGATCCCGCGAGAGCATGACCAGCGCCACCGCCAGAAGGCCGCCAACGGCAAGGTAGATCACCCGGTGGCGCTTATCGGCGAACAGCAGCAGCGTCAGACAAAACAGCAGCTCCACGGAGCCGAACAGCAGCCCGCCCCGGGAACCGGAAAGCAACAGGCCCGCGTACATTGCGGCTCCGGCCAGCAAGAACGCGGGCTGCTTCAGCGCCCGGTAAAACGGAAAGGGCAGCACCAGCATCAGAATGCTGGAAACATTGTTGCGCCACTGGAAGGCCAGGGTGGATTTTGTCTCGATCACCCGGGGCAGGTGTTCCAGATAGTGGTGGAAAATCATAAAGCAGGCCAGAAGCCCCACGGCGATCATTCCGCGGGTAAAGGCCTTGAGAAAGGCGTCTTTGTCGCGAATCTCAATCCGGCTGTGAAAGAGGCAGTAAAGCAGCAGCATGCCGAAGCCCAGAAAGAAGACATGGTACAGCGCCCCCGGCGCGAAATACTCCTCCCGGGAAATCGCGCCGGCCCCCCCCAGCGTCGCCGCGGCCGAAACCGCCAGCATGGGCCAGAAGGCCTTTGCCTTTTTTATCCGGAAGGGGCGGCGGTAATAGACGAAGTGGAAAATCAACGAGGCGAACAGCGGAAGGGTGATCCACCACAAAGGGCGGAAAAAGGAGTAGGAGTCGTGCAGCTTCAGCAGGAACAGGCTCGCGAACAGCGACGGGGCAAGAAAGGCCAGAACATCGTCGCACAGGGCGAAGGTGACGCAGATGATGCAGAGAAAGAGCGCTATCCCCACGATTTCGGCGTGCAGGACGATGACCAGCGCCGCCAACGCAAACTGCGCGGCGAGGATGCCCGAAGACATCCAAACGCCGCGCGCGCGCGCAAGCCACTGCGGGATAGGTTTATGTTGTTCCATGGAAGTTCCCCTTGCGTGTTTCGGCTTTAGAAGGAGATGTCCGTCTGGGCGTTTTTGCTCTCAATGTAGGACAGGATCATCCGCTCGGCGGTTTTGCGGGCGGCTTGCAGGCCCCAGCCGTGGGGTACCGTGGCGTATTCCTTCGTGAGCTCCTCCGTGTAGCTGTCGTAGTCCTCGCTCACATGGCTGTCGGCCAGCTCATTTTTCCAGATGAGGTCCTCCGCGTTGTTCTTGCCAAAGAGCACCAGCGCGTAGCCGCCCGGGGTGCTGTCGCCCGCGGGGAATTCGATGATCTCAATATCGCCCTCCTTGCGGTCGCCGGAGAAGATCCAGCTTTCCACGACGGCGACGTTTTCGTTGGGCGACGCTTTTTCCAGCAGAGCGCTCAGCTCATCAAATTCATGCTCCTCATGGCCCTCGTGCTCCGTGTGCTGCGCAACGACCTGTTCGCGGTACAGCTGATCGAAGGCCTCGGCAGACGAACCCAGCGCTTCATATTCAGCCAACAGAGCCTCGGTATCCGCCAGGGTTTTCTGTTTGGCTTCGTCGCTGACGGCGCCTTCGGCGTCGGCCTCATGCTGCATCGGCAGGAAGTAATAGTCCACCGTGTTCAGCACGTATTGTTCCTTGGTCATGAGAACCGCGTAGAAATACCCCTCGTCATCGATCACGGCCTTGTCGCCGGCTTTGCGGGCAGCGTCAAAGGCCCACTCGGAGAGCTTGTTTTCCTCTTTCCGGTAGCGGTTCAGCGCGGTGGCGCTTTCGGCGTCGTAGTCGGGCAGGGCTTCTTTGTCCACAGCCTCGCCGGCGGCCTTAAGGAAGCTGGCCTCGTCGCTGACAGCGGCCAGGAACTGGTCGGCGGTGCTTTTTACCCGCGCATCCGCTTCCTCCTGGCGCTTTTGCAGGGCTTCCTCGCTTTCGTCCTCCTCCGGGCTCAGCAGCTCCTTGGTGAAATAATAGTAGCGCAGATCCAACATGTTATAAGCGGAGGGGTCCTCGTCGTATTCCGCCTGCAGCATTTCGTCGGTATAGGCCGTGCGGAATTCCTCGCGCTTGCGCTCCTCAAAGGCTTCCACGATCGCCCGGCGCTCCTGGATTTTGCGATAACTGCGCTGGGTAATGCCCGGGGTGTAGTTCAGCCGCAGGAAGACCGACAGCCCGAGGTTGTTGGAGCTCGCGGTGGTGCGGAGGCTTTCCATGCCCTCGTCGATTTCTTTGGCGGCTTCCTCAGAGAGAGCCACCTTGGCTTTTTTGGCCTCCTGATACAGGGCCAATTCCGTCTTTAAGGCGGCATTGGTTATGTTGGCCAAATAGATTTCCCAGTCGTAATATTCGTCCTCGGCGCCCTCCTCGGCGCCGGGGCGCTTATATGGGCTCGACTGCCCAAAGGGCGACATTGTGACATCAAGCCCGAGGATGTTCTGCCCGTACATCTGGCTGTATTGATCCGCCATGTACGCCTGATTATAATAGGTTTCGTAGTAATAAAACGCCCATTCCGGCCCAAAGACGGTCTGCGAGCCAACCTTATAGGCGGGCATCACCCTGGCCGGGAGCCCGGTGAGCTCCGGCTTCAGGAAGATCGCGCCCAGGCCCGCCAAAACGGCGACGGCCAGCACGACAGCGATGGCTTTTGCCGCCAGAGAGGTGGTGTCCACCTTCGTTTTTTTCTTGCTGCGGCGCTTCGCCTCCTGCTGCTGCCATTTTTTGCGCTCCAGCGCGAATTTTTCTTCAGCGGTGAGTTTCTTCTTTGCCATAGAGCCTTGTCCCTTCCTGGATTAAAATTTTGGAGCATAACAATGCTATTCTATACTATTTCTTTGCATATTACAAGAGCTAGAATCGAATTTTCAAAAAAATTTCAAGAAATTTCATGAATTCGCGGCATAATCCGGGAAAAGCTCCCCAATAAAGGGAACATCCGGCACGGAAACGTCGAGGCCATTCAAATATTCCAGTTCTTCAGCCGGGGTATCGAAGGCGAAGGCCAGCCGGTGGGAGCACAGGCACTGCTGTTTTCTGCCCGAGGCCTGGTACTGCGCCCGGGGGGCGTACTTGCCGTCGCCCACAAGGGCGTGGCCGATGGCCGCCAGCTGCGCCCGGATCTGGTGTGTCCGCCCGGTGAGCAGCTCCGCCTCCAGCAGGCTGAGGCCGCCATGCTCCGCCAGCACACGGTATTTTGTGAGGCTCTCCTTCGCGCCGGGCACGGGCTGGTCGAACACCCGCACCAGCGCGCGGCCCTCGTCCTTGCGCAGCCAATGCCGCAGCAGCCGCCAATCGCCGGGGCCCGGCACCGGCTCGCCCTGCTCCGGCCTGCCGTGCGCGGCGCAGAGATAGAGCTTGCGCAGCTCCCGCCGCTTCATCTTTTCCCCCCGCACGCGCAGGGCCTGCGCCGTTTTCGCCGCGATAACGATGCCCCGGGTGTTGCGGTCGATGCGGTTAACCAGCGCCGGGGCGAAGGCGTTCTCTTTTTCCGGGTCGTACTCCCCTTTTTCATATAAATAGCGCTGAATTCTGCCCAGCAGGGTGTCAATATATTCACGCTCATCCGGGTGGGACAGCAGCCCGGCCTTTTTGTCCAGCAGCAGGATATGCCCGTCCTCATAGAGCACGGACAATTCCCTTCCGGCCCGCAGGAAGTCATATTTCCAGGCCGGAGGCGCAAAAAGCTCGTCGCGCATCCAGCAGCGGATCCGGTCGCCCTCCTTCAGGCGCGCGGGGCCCTGCGCCCGTTTGCCGTTGAGCTTGATATGCTTGGTGCGCAGGCTTTTGTAGAGCAGCGGCACGGGCAGCCCGGGCGCGGCCTTTTGCAGAAACCTGTCCAGGCGCTGGCCCGCGTCATTTTGCGTGACGATGAATTCGGTCATGGTATTGTATTTACTCCTCAATGGGAATGCCGTTGCACCAGATTTCCTCGCTGTCAAGGTCGAGGTTTTCGTTCCAGACGACGCCGTGGCCGCCGCAATCGACGTACACCAGATCAAACAGGCCGCTGACGACGAACAGATCCTCAAATACGGGCCACTTGTCTTTCAGCGGTTTGACGTCGTAGAGCCTGCTTTCGCCGGATTGAAATCTGGCTTCCAGCTTATAATCAGGCAGCGGGGTAATCCTTTCGATCAAGTGAAAAATATATTCGCTCATCAAATTGCTCCTAACTCAGAGGCGGCAGCTTTTTCAATTGCTGTGATTCCCACATGCTCAATAAATCTTCGCCATTTGCTGCGATCCATTCCTGCACGAGATGAATGGCTTTTGCAGGCAGATCGCCGAACATAACTTCTCCTGTTCGAATCGTCAGCGCGCCAGTGTAGTCGCTATAAACAGCGTGTATATGCGGTGGGTTGTGCTCGCTCTGAATGAAAAACATCTTAATTACAATTCCATAAAAGCGGCTGATCTCCGGCATGGCGAAATTCCTCTCTGCTGTTTTTCTCAAAAATAGTTTTCTTAAAAAAACATGCTATAATCTTATACAAAGTATATCATAGTTCCGTCTTCCTGTCAAATATTCGTTTTCGCCGATTTCTGTGAATCCGCGATTTCGCCATTGATTTTTCCCATAATGTATGATATAATAATTAAAGTTTTTTAAAATTGCTTTTTTGTCTCAGGCGGAAGGAGGTGCTCCAGTGATTCCCAGGGTGATTCATTACTGCTGGTTCGGCGGGAAGGAAAAACCGCGGCTGGTGCGCCTTTGCATGGAAAGCTGGCGCCGCTTCGCGCCGGATTTTGAGCTTCGGGAATGGAACGAAGAGAGCTTTGACCCGCGGTCCGTGCCCTTTGCGAAGGACGCTTACGCCGACGGGAACTACGCGTTTGTCAGCGATTACGCGCGGGCCAAAGCGCTGTTTGAAGAGGGCGGCGTATATCTGGACACGGACGTGGAGCTGCTGCGGCCAATTGAGTCTTTTTTGGCTGACGCGCTTTTCGCCGGCTTTGAGGCCGCGAACTTTGTGGGCACGGCTGTGATCGGCTCCGAGCCCGGCCATGCGCTATGGATGGATTATCTGCGGCATTATGACAGTGTTCCTTATTGGGATGAAAACGGCCGCCCATACAGCGGCACAAATGTAACTTTGTTTACGGCCCTGCTGCAGGGGCGCGGGCTGCGGACGGAGAACCGCTTTCAGCGTCTGGGGGATATTTGCGTGTATCCTTCGGACCGATTCAGCCCTTACGATTATTGCCGCGGCGTGACGCGGCTGACGGAGCACAGCGTCGCGGTCCATCACTTCGCGAGGCTTTGGCTGCCCCGGCGCGTGCGGCTGCGCCGCCGCCTGAAGCGGCTGATTGGACCTGTTTTATCCCTGTGGAACGGGAGAAAAGATCAATGATAATTCAAAGCAAAGCGGAGCTCCGGCAAATCATCGCGGCCGACATGTTTCGTTACCTGGGCCGGTGCGACAAAAAAGCCATCCGGCGCGGCAGACGAAGAGGAGCCGCGTGCTTTTGTTATTACCTGCGTAAAAGCATGTATGCCGGCTCGCGTCCCTTGCTGCGGCATACGCTGTATTACTATTACAGCTGGCGGCGTGTTCGGGCGGCGTTCCGCTGCGGCGCGGAAATCCCGGTGTTTGGCGGCGATATCGGCGGCGGGCTGCATTTGGCGCACAACGGCGCTATTGTGGTGCACGCGAACGCCGTGTTGGGCCGCAATGTCACGCTTTCCACAGGCGTTGTGGTGGGTCAGACGCTGAAAGACGGCAAGGTTTTAACTCCTGTCGTCGGAAACAACGTCTACATCGCCCCCGGCGCGAAGATCATCGGCGGCGTCCGCGTTGGAAATGACGTCGTCATCGGCGCAAACGCCGTCGTTACAAAGGATGTGCCGGACCATGCGGTTGCCGCGGGTGTTCCCGCCCGCGTTTTAAGCTATGAAGGCGCCCGTGACTATTTGATGAATCCTTACCTATGGGAAGAAGACAAGTGAAATTATAAAAAAATAAAAAATATTATAAATTAAAAAGCAAATAAAATTATATAGCAAGTAAAATTATATACAAGCGAAAGGAGCACACATCATGCAAAAGAACAAGCAAAAGTACTACATCACCACCGCCATCGCCTACGCGTCCCAGCGGCCCCATATCGGCAATATGTATGATATTGTCGTAACGGACCTGATCGCGCGGTGGAAGCGAATGCAGGGCTTCGATGTGCGCTTCCTCACCGGCACGGACGAGCACGGACAAAAGATCGAAAACGCCGCCGCCCAGGCGGGGGTTTCCCCCCAGGCGTATGTAGACGGGATCGTCGATGGCATCAGGGACGCGCACCGCAGGCTGAATATCAGCAGCGACGACTTTATCCGCACCACGGATCCCGCCCATAAGCGCGTGATCCAGAAGCTGTTCCAGAAGCTGCTGGAGCAGGGCGACATCTATAAGGGCAGCTACGAGGGCATGTACTGCGTGCCCTGCGAGTCCTTCTGGACGCCCTCCCAGCTGGATGAAAACGGCATGTGCCCCGACTGCGGCCGGGAGGCGGCGCCCGCGCGGGAGGAGGCCTACTTTCTGCGGCTGAGCAAATACCAGGGCTGGCTGGAGGAGCACTACGAAGCCCATCCGGAATTCATCGTGCCGGAAAGCCGCAGGAAAGAAATGCTGAATAATTTCATTAAGCCCGGCCTGCAGGATCTTTGCGTGAGCCGCAGCAGCTTCCGCTGGGGGATTCCGGTGGAAAGCGACCCCGGGCATGTGATCTATGTCTGGATCGACGCGCTGTCGAACTATATCACTGCCCTGGGCTACGACCCAGACGGCAGCGGGGAACTCTTCCACAAATTCTGGCCCGCCGACATGCATGTGATCGGAAAAGATATTGTGCGCTTCCATACAATTTACTGGCCGATCCTGCTCAAGGCCCTGGGCCTGGAGCAGCCGAAGCGGGTTTTCGGGCACCAGTGGCTGCTTTTTGGCAGCGATAAGATGTCCAAGTCCCGTGGCAACGTGATCTACGCCGAGGAGCTGGCCGGGCGCATTGGCACGGACGCGGTGCGCTACTGCATGCTGGCGGATATGCCCTACGGCGTGGACGGCTCTATCACAGAGACCACCGTGCTGGAGCGATATAACACCGATCTGGCGAATATCCTGGGGAATCTGGTCAACCGAACCTTGGCCATGACGAACAAGTATTTTGACGGCAGGGTTCCCGTTCCCGGCGGGGCGGAGGGGCTTGACCGGGAGCTGTCGTCCTGCGCGGAGCAAACCGTGGCGCGGGCGGCCTCCCTGCTGGAGGATTGCCGCGTCGCGGACGCCATGGAGGCCATTCTGGCCCTGGCCAAGCGCTCGAACAAGTATATCGACGAGACGGCCCCCTGGGCTCTGGCGAAAGAGGAAAGCCAGAAGGAGCGCCTGGGCACGGTGCTGTATCACCTGCTGGAATGCATCCGGTATTTGGCAATTCTCTTCGCCCCCGCCATGCCGGAAACCGCCGAAAAGATCAAGGCGCAGCTTTGCCCCGAAGGCGGGGAGGAATGCTTCGGCTGCGAAAGCCTGTCCGCGTTCGGCGGGCTTCCCTCCGGCGGCAGGGTGACGGAAAAGCCCGTGCCGCTGTTTGCCAGGCTGGACGCGAAAGAGTTTTTGGCGAGTGTTTTGGCGAATGAATAAAGAACAATCGATAAGGCCTGTCACACCGCGCGAAGCGCCCGCCCCACCGCGGGTGGTTGATTCGCATGCCCATTACAGCGACCGGCGTTTTGACCCCGACCGGGAGGAGCTGCTTTCCTCCCTGCCGGGGCGGGGCGTTGAGGCCGTGCTCTGCTGCGGCAGCGATATCGCGGACAGCCGCGCGGCCCTGCTGCTGGCGGAACGCTACCCCTATATTTACGCCGCCTGCGGCATTCATCCCCACGAGAGCGCGAAGGTGAAAGACACGGACTATGACGAACTGCGCGCGCTGCTCAAGCATAAAAAATGCGCGGCCCTGGGTGAAATCGGCCTGGACTACCACTACGATTTCTCCCCCCGGGAAAAACAGAAGGCCTGCTTTTACCGCCAGCTGGAGCTCGCGGCGGAGTTCTCGCTGCCGGTGGTCGTTCACGACCGGGAGGCCCACGCGGATATTCTGGATATGCTCAGGGAGCTCCGGCCCGCCGGGGTGGTGCACAGCTTCAGCGGCAGCCTGGAGACCGCGCGGGAGCTGCTGGACCTGGGGATGTATCTCGGCTTCAACGGCATGGTGACCTTCAAGAACGCGAAGCGGCCCCTGGCGGCGGCGGCGGCGATCCCCCTGGACCGCCTGCTGCTGGAGACCGACGCGCCCTACATGACACCGGAGCCCTGGCGGGGCCGCCGCTGCGACAGCGCGCACATCCCCTTCACCGCCGCGCGGATTGCCGAAGCCCGGGGGATTTCCACGGAAGAACTGACTGCCATCGCGAATGAGAACGCGCGGAGACTGTTCAAAATCGTTTGACCGGAATCTTCGGCCGCGCCAAGGAGTATTCACATGAATCTTCCCAATCGACTGACCGCCCTGCGCATGCTGCTCGCGCCGGTGTATCTGGCCTTCATGTTTTTGCCGCTGCCCCACCGCTATCTCTGGGCCGCGCTGCTGTTTGCCGTGGCCGCCGCCACGGATTTCCTCGATGGGCGGCTGGCGCGGAAATACCAGCAGGTTACCGTGCTGGGCCAGCTGACAGACCCCGTGGCGGACAAGATGCTCACCACGGCGGCGCTGCTTGCTTTTTTGCGGCTGGGCTGGTGCGGCATCTGGATTGTTATGCTCGTGCTGACCCGGGAATTCCTCATCACCTCCGTGCGGCTCATCGCCGGGGCCCAGGGCGTGGTGATCCCCGCGAATTTTTGGGGCAAGCTGAAGACCGTAAGCCAGATGGTGTTTACCATGGCGGTTATGCTGCTGGCGGAGGCCCGGGAGAGCCTGAACTGGTTCGCGGAGGGCGCGCGGATCTCATTCCATTTCGTTTCGAATGGAATGCTTTGGATCACCGCTGTGCTGGCAGTGCTTTCCGGCGCGATCTACCTGGCCGAGGCATATAAGATTATCGATTTTTCGGAAAAGCGGAAGGACGGGCAGGCTTGAAGAAAGAGAAAAAAACAATAAAAAACAAAAAAACAAAGATGAAAACCGGGAGCAAACGCCTTGTCTATGCCCTGCTGTTTGTCATCGTGACAGCCATTGAGGTCTGCATTGCCCTTTTTGTCAAGGACGATTTTATCCGGCCCAATCTGGGCGACGTGCTGGCGGTCATCTGGGTCTACGCCCTCGTGCGCATCGCGATTCCGGAAAAGATTCGCCTGCTGCCGCTGTATGTCTTTCTCTTCGCGGCCCTTGTGGAGTTCACGCAATACATCCATCTGGTGGAGCTGCTGCGGCTGGATCACATCCCCTTTTTCTATGTCGTCATGGGTAGCTCCTTCGACTGGAAGGACATGCTCTGCTACGCCGCGGGCTGCGTTCCTTTGGCGCTCTGGGAGCTGGTACGATATTTCCACTTGCAAAAACAGAATAAGATGATATAATAGACTTTAGAAGTTAGATTTTAGACTTTAGATTATTTTAAGGAGAATCAGATGGCAGGGCTTCACCGGAGCAAGAAGCGAAATATCCGCATAGCCGCGCTGCTGTGCGTGATTGTTTTGTGCGTGATGACGCTGGTCTACGCCGCCGCCGAAACGACGGCGCCGCCTCCCACGGTCGTCACCTCAACAACCTCCACGGCGTTTTGGCCATGGAGAACGGATGAAGATACGCAGGCCAACGCCACCACGGATCCCGACGCCACCACCGACGAAAGCGAAACCGCGGAATCTACCGGCACGGAGACCACCCTGCCGGATTGGATGACCGAGACCGACATCAACGGCGTGACGGTCTATCCCCCGCCGCCCAGCGTGGAAACCACGACGACGACCACAACGACAGAAAGCACCACCACGCAGACCACCAAGAAAACGACCACGGCCACCACCAGGCGGGAGGTCTCCCTGCTTTCAAACGCCGCGCATCCCGATGACACCGACGGCTATACCCCGCGCGGGAGCGCGCCGAATTTTCTGGCGTCCTACCTCAACGAGGAGGGCGAGGTGATCTACTACACCGTGGAGCCTTCGTCCCTTGAGCCGGCTCCGGTTCCCCCGGAAAAGAGCAAAATCCCCTGGGGAATCATCCTCGCCGCGGTGGCGGTGCTGGGTCTGGCGGTTGTGGGCATGGTTTTCCTGCTGCGGGGCGGCAAGGAGGAGGAGCTCCCCGAGCCGCGGCTGACGCCCATCCCCGAGCCCGCCGAGATTTTGGCGCAGATTGATCTTCCCGAGGAGGATGAATTCCTGATCCCGATTCCGCCGACAATAGAAGAAGAGGCAGCAATAAAAGAAGAAATCACAACAGAAAAAGCAATAGAAGAAGAAGCGGAAATAAAAGAAGAAACAGAAAAAGAAATAAAAGAAGAAGAAATCACAACAGAAGAAGCGGCAAGAAAAGAAGAAATAACAGAAGAAATAAAAAATGAAGCAACAGAAGAAGCAGCAACAGAAAATGAAATAGCAACAGAAGAAACAGAAGAAACAGAAGAAACAGAAGAAACAGCGGAAAGCAATGAATAAACACGTAAGGTGGTTTTGATGATGCGCACGAGGAAAATCCTGGCCCTGATTCTGGCCCTGGCCGCGTTTGCGGCGCTGGGGGCCTGCGGAACCGAAGAACCCGAAGAGACAACGAAATATCCGCCGATCACCCATCCGAGCATGGCGACTGCCATCATCACGGTGGAGCCCTTTCAGCTGGAGGATTATCAGGCGCGCCTGAACAGCCTGCCGGAGGCGGCGCAAAAAATCCCCAAGAGGCCGCTTCAGGACCCCTCTTTTGCCGACCGCGCCGCGAAGGAGGTCTGGGAGAGCATATTTACCCATGAGCCGGCGTCCATGGCCCTGCTCATGTCCAAGGCTGACCGCGAGGTCAGGGAGGATACCCGGGCCAACGCCTATCTGATCACAGGCTCTCCCAACGATTTTTCCGATAGCGAGCTGACCGCCTATGTTATCCTGGATAAGGCGGAGGGCCGGGTGCTCGCGATTTGGACGGAGTGAGTTTCGTTTTCAATTTGCAATGCGTAATTCGCAAATTTTATATGGCCATAGACTGTGTGTTTTTTGCGCATTGGTCTTTGGCCATTGATGCTAATTGCGCATTGAATACTGGGAGGACGCCATGAATTTTCAGCTGCATTCGAGCTTCGCGCCCGCCGGGGGGCAGCCGGAGGCCATCGCGGCGCTGGAGGAGGGCCTGCGGCGGGGGGATAAGGCCCAGTCCCTGCTGGGGGTGACGGGCTCCGGCAAAACCTTCACCATGGCTAATGTGATCGCGCGGATGAACCGGCCCACCCTGGTGCTGGCCCACAACAAAACCCTGGCGGCCCAGCTGTGCGGGGAGTTTAAGGAGTTTTTTCCGGAAAACGCCGTGGAATATTTCGTCAGCTACTACGATTATTATCAGCCGGAGGCCTATATCGCCGCCACGGACACCTATATTGAAAAGGATTCCAGCATCAACGACGAGATCGACAAGCTGCGCCACTCCGCCACCTCCGCCCTCAGCGAGCGGCGGGACGTGATCATCGTGGCCAGCGTGTCCTGCATCTATTCCCTGGGCAACCCGATTGATTATAAAAGCATGGTGATTTCCCTGCGGCAGGGCATGGAGAAATCCCGGGATACCCTCATTGCCAGGCTGGTGGAGATCCAGTACGAGCGCAACGACCTGAGCTTCACCCGCAACAAGTTCCGCGTGCGGGGGGACGTGGTCGAGATCTTTCCGGTCTATTCCGCCGACATGGCCCTGCGGGTGGAATTCTTCGGCGACGAGGTCGAACGCATCTGCGAGATCAACGCCCTCACCGGGCGGATTGCCCGGGTGCTGCAGCACGCGGCGATTTTTCCGGCCTCGCACTACGTCGTCGCGCCGGAGCGCCTGGAGGAGGCGATACGCACCATTCAGGCCGAAATGATCGACCGCGTGGCCGAATTTGAGCGCGGGGGAAAGCTCCTGGAGGCCCAGCGCATCAAGCAGCGCACCCTCTATGACATGGAAATGCTGCGGGAAACGGGCTTTTGCAGGGGCATCGAAAACTATTCCCGGGTCATCGCGGGCCGCGCGCCGGGCTCCTCCCCTTTCACCCTGCTGGACTTCTTCCCCAGGGATTTTATTCTGTTTGTGGACGAGTCCCACGTGACGCTCCCTCAGGTGCGCGCCATGTATTTCGGTGACCGCGCCCGCAAGGAGCAGCTGGTTGACTACGGCTTTCGATTGCCCTCGGCCTTTGACAACCGGCCGCTTCATTTTGACGAGTTCTATGGGCGGGTCGGCCAGAGGATTTTCGTCAGCGCGACCCCCGGGCCTTTTGAGCGGGACGAGAGCAGCCAGGTGGTGGAACAGGTCATCCGCCCCACGGGCCTGCTGGATCCCGAGGTGATCGTAAAGCCCACCGATGGGCAGATCGACGATCTCATCTCCGAGATCAACGAGCGCGCGGCCCGGCAGGAGCGCGTGCTGATCACGACCCTCACCAAAAAAATGGCCGAGGACCTCACCGCCTACCTGGAAAACGTGAGTATCCGGGTACGCTATATGCATCACGACATCGACACCATTGAGCGCATGCAGATCATCCGGGACCTGCGCCTGGGGGCGTTTGATGTGCTGGTGGGCATCAATCTTCTCCGTGAGGGACTGGACCTGCCCGAGGTCTCGCTGGTAGCGATTCTCGACGCCGACAAAGAAGGCTTTCTGCGCTCCCAGACCTCCCTGATCCAGACCATCGGCCGCGCGGCCCGCAACGCCCAGGGCCAGGTGATCATGTACGCCGACGCCGTGACCAACTCCATGGAGCAGGCGATTCTGGAAACCAACCGCCGCCGCGAGCTGCAGATGGCCCACAATGAGGCCCACGGCATTGTGCCAGTCACCATCCGCAAGGGGGTGCGGGATATTCTTGAGATATCCAGCAAGGCAAAAGAGGACGCGGGGGTTCCAAATTCTGGGCCTCTGCCCCGCGAGGAAAGGGAAAAGATGATCCGCCAGCTCACCGTGGAGATGAAGGCCGCCGCGAAGCTGCTGGAATTCGAGCACGCGGCGTATTTGCGGGACCGGATCGAGGAGCTGCGTCTTCTGTAGGGGTTCAAAATTTTGAACCCCTGCAAAGCGCGAAGAAAACGATAAAAGAAAGCTATAAAAAGGAGAGCCCTCCATGCTCTATGAAATAAATAAGTTAAATCCAAGCGATTACCCCAAATGCGCGAACATCTGGAACATGGAAAAACAGCCTCTCACGCAAAAATGGCTTGACGAGATCGTCGCGGGCCGGCGCGTTGTGTCTGTCTACACCCAAAACGGGGAATTTCTCGGGCAGGGCGCGCCGGG
>WRMQ01000044.1 GCA_009777055.1 Oscillospiraceae bacterium | reverse complement strand
ACCGGCGGCTTTTCCACCATGGGCTGGGCGGTGCCCGCGGCTATGGGCGCCAAGCTCGCCGCGCCGGAGCGGCCCGTGATCGCCCTGCTGGGCGACGGCGACTTCATGATGACCATGCAGGAGCTTTCCACCATCGCGCAGTATGACATCCCTGTGGTCGTCGTCCTGGCGGACAACAGCGGCTGGATGGCAATCAAGGACCTGCAGATCGACGCCCTTGGGGACGAAACCGCCTTCGGCAACGACTTTACCATTGGCGGCAAGCCTTACAGCCCGGACTTCGCCGCCATCGCGGACAGCTTCGGCGTCAAGTCTTACCGGGAAAACGAGCCGGAAGGCATCAAAGCGGCGCTGGCGGAGGCCATCGCGTCGGGCAAGCCGGCGCTGATCCACATCGACGTTTGCAGGGAGCACCCGAATTCCGGCGGCAAGGCCTTTGGCTGGTGGGACGTGCCCATCCCGGCCTATATGGAAGAGAAGCGCGCCGTATACGAGGCGCAGATCAAGGAGGAGTGGGTATAACGAAATGAACAAGCTCAAATTCGTCATCGTCGGCTGCGGAAGAATCGCCACGCTGCATGTCGCGGGCTACCAAAACAACCCGGACGCCGAGCTCTGGGGCGTTTGTGATATCAACCAGGGCGCGGCGAAGAAATTCGCCCGGGAGCACGGCGTGCCCAAAGTATATGAGAGCTACGACGAGGTTCTGGCGGACCCCGGGGTCTGCGCGGTGGAGCTGCTGCTGCCCCATCATTTGCACTGCGCGTACACGGTAAGGGCCTGTGAGGCGGGCAAGCATGTTTCGGTGCAAAAGCCCATGGCGATGAACCTCGAGGAATGCGACGCGATGATCCAGGCCGCGCGGGAGCACGGCGTGAAGCTAAAAGTATTTGAAAATTTTATCTTTTATCCCCCCTACCGGCTGGCGAAGAAGCTGCTGGACAGCGGCGAGATCGGCACGCCTCAGGGCATCCGCCTGAAGATGAACAACGCGGGCCTGGCATCCAACAACCTGCCCATCGACAAAAAGGTCAGGCGCGGCGACGTGCCCGCGGGGGAGCTGGTGCAAAAAACCGGCTGGGAGATTGACCCGAAAAGCTGGCTGTGGCGTTTTAACGAAACCCTTTCCGGCGGCGGGCCCACGGTGTTTGACGACGGCTATCATAAATTCTCTCTTATCATTTATCTGCTCGGCGAAGCGGAAAAGGTCTGCGCGTGGATCGACCGTACGCAGATTCTGCCCGGCATTTACAACGACTCCCCCGCCACGATCATGTGGAAGCACAAAGGGGAAAAGCCGCTCTACGGCGTGTGGGACATCATGAGCTCGGACGAGATGTACGTGCGGAGCAAATACTACACCTGCGACGAGCGCGTGGAGCTCACCGGCTCCCGGGGGGTGATATGGGTGAACCGCTGCACGGCGGCGATGCTCCCGGAGGAGGCCCCGGTCGTGATGTACCGCGACGGCAGACTCACGGAATATTGGGATGTTAAACACGACTGGGCGGATTCCTTCGAGGCCTCGACCCGGGATTTCGCGGAGGCCATCAAGAATGACCGGGAGCCCGTGCTGTCCGGTGAGGCCGGCCGCGAGGTACTCAAGTTCGCGCTGGCGGCGGTGGAGTCCTCCGAGAAAAAGCGGGAGATTTACCTGGACAGCTATGAGGATAAGCCTTTGCAAAAAAAACGCGGGCTGCTGGGCTCGTTATTAAGCAACAGGAGGAAAACAAGATGAGAATCGCGGTGATCAATGAGTTTTCGGCAAGAGACAAGAACCCACTGATTCTGAAGGCGCTGGAGCCCGTCGAAGCGGAGATTTTTAATGTTGGCATGAGCGAAAGCGGCCCGGGGCCGGAGCTGACCTATGTCCACACCGGGCTGATGGCGGGCATGGCGCTGCGCAGCGGCGCGGCGGATTTCGTTGTGGGCGGCTGCGGCACGGGGCAGGGCTTTACGATCTCAGCCATGCAGTACCCCGGGGTGTTTTGCGGTCTCATCACCAGCCCTCTGGACGCTTGGCTTTTTTCCCAGATCAACGGTGGAAACTGCGTCTCTTTGGCGCTGAACAAGGGCTTCGGCTGGGCGGGCGACATCAACCTGCGCTACATTTTCGAGAAGCTGTTTCTGGATCCCTCCGGACAGGGCTACCCCCCCGCAAGAAGAGAAAGCCAGAAAATCAGCCGCGACGCGATTTCACGGATCAGTGAAATCGCGCGCAGGGGTATGCCTGAAATCCTGAAGGCCATCGAGCCCGCAATCCTGAAGCCTGTGATGAGCCACGGGCCCTTTGTGGAATTCATCGAAGAATATGGGGGGAAGACGCTGTGGTGACGACGGAAGCCAGGACGCTCAACGTGGCAAAGCTCCAGCGCACCTGCGTGCAGGACGGCCCCGGCCTGCGCACGACGATTTTTTTCCGGGGCTGCGGCCTGCGCTGCCTTTGGTGCCAGAACCCCGAAAACCTGGCCCCGGCGCCCGCGGCGCCCATGGAAATCGACAGAATTCTGGAAACCGTGCTGCGGGACCGGGCCTATTACGACGCCGCGGGGGGCGGCGTAACCCTCAGTGGCGGCGAGCCCTTTTTGCAGGCCCAGGACAGCCTGCTGGCGCTGCTGGCCGCCCTGAAAAGCGAGGGGATTCATCTCAGCGCCGAAACCAGCCTGCACGCCCCGTGGAGCGCTCTGGAGGCCGCCGCGCGGTATATCGACCTGTTCCTGGTGGATTTTAAAGCCGCCTCGGACAGCCTGCACAAAAAGCTCACGGGCCGGGGCAACGCGCTGATTCTGGATAATCTCCGCCGGCTGACGGAGCTGGGCGCGAAGCTCGCGCCGCGCATGGTGGCCGTGCCGGGCCACAATGACAAGGAGAGTGAAATCAAAGCCCTGTCGGCCCTGCTGAAATCCCACGGCCTTTTCGAAATTGAGCTGCTGAAATATCACAGCATGTATGAGGACAAAGCGGAAAAGCTGGGGCTGGATGTCCCGCGTCTCAATATCGGCGGCGGGGAGAGCCGCGAGGCCCTGGCGCGGGTGATGGCTTATTTCGAAGAGCAGGGCATACGAGCCTTCAATACGGAGCTTTCCACCCCCAGGGACGAAGCTGTTTTTACCGAACGGGTTCTGTCCATTCAGCAGGATATCCGCGCCGCGGGACGCGCCCTTTGCATGGAGACGGCCCTGCTCAAAACCGCGTATTATAAGAAGCATAAGGGCTGGAAAAAGCCCGCGCCCATCCATCGCTCGGAGCGGCTGAAATATGTGCTGCAAAACAAAAGCATTCAGGTATACCCCGGGGAGCTGCTGGTGGGCAACTTCACCGCCAAGCGGGTGGCCGGGCAGGTCTGGGAGGAGCAGTACGGCGCGCTGTATATCTCCTTCCTCTACCAGATCAACCGCCAAAAGCCGGTGAAGTTCCAGTGCTCCGCCAGGGAGCGCATGCAGTTTTACTTCCAGGTGTTCCCCCACTGGGTTCGCCACAGCCTGATCGTGAAGGCTCATTCGTCGCTGAAGGAATTCATCGCCCAGGTCGCGCGGCTGGCGGACATGAAGGCCGGCTTCAACAACAACTTCGCCGCCATCGCGCATTTTGTCGTGAACTTTGAGCGCTTTCTGGAAAACGGCACCTCCGGGCTGATCGAGGAGATCCACGAAAAGCAAAAGGAACGGCCCCACTGTGCGGAATACCAGGGCATGCTCCTCGCCCTGGAGGCTTTGGAGGCCTTCGGCGGGCGCTACGCGGCGCTGCTTGCCTCGGAGGCGGCGGGGGAAACGGAGCCCGCGCGCAAAAAGGAGCTCGCCGCCATGGCGGAAACCTGCCGGCGGGTGCCAAAATATCCGGCCCGTACCTACCGGGAGGCGCTGCAGAGCATGCTGTTTTTGCAGATCGCCCTGTGCATCGAGCAGTATGAAAACGCGATCTCCTATGGCCGCATGGATCAGATTCTGTACCCCTACTACAAGCGGGACGCCGAGGCGGGCCTGATCAGCTATGAGGAGGCGAAGGAGCTGCTTTGCCTGTTCATCCTCAAGATGGACGAGGTGATCCTGGTCAATGACGGCGCGGGCTTCCTGAGCCTTTCGCAGAACTTTGAAACCCTTTCCACCGACCAGTCGCTGACCTTCGGCGGGGTGGACAGAGACGGCGCCGACGCCACCAACGACATCACCTATATGCTCATCGACGCCTGCGAGCTTCAGCCCCTTTCGGTGAACATGGTGGCGCGGGTCCATGAAAACAGCCCGGAGCGTTATATGGAACGCCTGGCGGAGATTTACCGCAACGGCTGCCCCATGCCAGAGCTCTTCGCCGACAATATCTATCTGGAAACCCTGCGCCGTCACTACCCTGGCATCACTGAGCGGGACGCGCGGAATTATTCCATTGTGGGCTGCGTGGAGCCAAACTGCAGCGACGACCACTTCGGCAACACGGATTCCGCCAACATCAACATCGCGCTCCCCTTTCTTCAGGCGCTCAAGGGCCAGGACTATGACCTGTGGAACTACGGGTTCCGGGAGCAGGCGGAGCAGCTGTATACAAAATTTGTGGAGCGCGTACATCTGAACAGGGCGCATGGCCCGGAGGCCATCGCCCGCAGGGAGCGTATCATCAAACAGCGGGACATCAAGCGGGGCCGTTACGACTACCGTCCGCCTCAAAGCATGGAGGAGCTGCTTTCGCGCTATCAGCGAAGGCTCAATGCCCTGGCAAAAAGCGTTCTTGACGATCAGCAGCGCATTGAGCGCACGCTGCAGCGGTATTTTCCGGCGCCGCTGTGCTCCTCGCTCTATAAGGGCTGCGTAGCCCGGGGCATGGACGCCTATGAAGGCGGCACGGACTACAACACCGCGGGCATCCAGGCCGTGGGCGTCACGGATGTGGCGGATTCCCTCTACGCCATCGACGAGCTGGTGTTCCGGCGGGGGCGGTATCGAATGGAGGAAATTCTGGAGGCCATCGACGCGAATTTTGCCGGCGAAAGGAACCAGCGCATCCGCGCGGAGCTGCGCGCCGTGCCGAAGTTCGGGGAGGACGGCGACAACGAAACGGTCTTCTGGGTGAACAAGGTGATGGAAATCTATAACAAGGCCCTGGCTACCTGCCCCTACGCCACGCGGAACGGTAATTACACGGCGGGATACTACGCCCTCAATGTCAGTGACCGCTATGGACGGAGGACCCAGGCGCTGCCCTCCGGGCGGCTCAAGGGTGTGCCCCTGGCCAACAGCGTCACCCCGCACTACGGCATGGAGCAGGGCGACCTGCTCAGCGCGCTGAACTCCATGGCGCGGGTGAACTTCAGCGATTATGCCGTCAACGGCTCCACCGCGACGCTCACCGTTGACGCGGCGCTTTTTCCCGGAAAAAGCGGCATTAAAAATCTGGCGGCGATCTTCAAGACCTATTTAACCAGGGGCGGAATCCAGCTGCAGCCCAACATCGTCAGCCGCGAGCTGCTGCTGGATGCCTACGAGCACCCGGAAAAGCATAAATATTTGATGGTGCGCGTGGCGGGCTACTGCGCCTATTTCCAGGAGCTTTCCGATGAGCTGAAGCGGGTAATTATCAACAGAACCTGTTACGCGTAACAGGGAAAAAACAAAAACCACAGCCGAAAAAAAGCCGCCGGGCTGCATGTCCGGCGGCTGCGCTATATATGTTGTTTGTTGTTTTTTTTGGCTGCCTACGCCCGGATACGTTCCAGGATCATTTTCGCGCAGTCGATCTGGTTGGGAATGTTGCCCGCCTCGTCCTGCACGCGCCAGATATCCGGCGTGATCTCGTCGGCGATGACGATGTTGCGGTTTTCGTCGAAGCCCAGCTCAATCTTGAAATCAAGGAGGCGCAGATTCAGCTTGGCCAGCTCCGACCGCAGCACCGCGCCGACCTTTACGAGCAGCGCAAGGCTGCGGTCGTAATCGCCGGGCTGCAGAAAGCCCTTCATGAGGCAAAGGCGTTCGCTGATGAGAGGGTCGCCCTGGGCGTCGTCCTTGAGGGTGACCTCCAGGTAGGGCGGGTCAAAGGCAATGCCGGAGGCCAGGGTGAAGCGGCGGCACATGCTGCCCGCCGTGAAGTAGCGAAGCACGAATTCCAGGGGCGGAACAGAGACGCTGCGCACCTTCATCAGGCCCTTTTCGATGTCCGCGCCGAGAAAATGCGTGGGGATGCCATTTTTCTCCATCAGCTCGAAAAAGTAGGCGGAAACCTCAAGGCCGATCTTGCCCTTGCCGGAAACGCTGCCGCCCACGGTGTTGTAGCCCGGGTCAAACATGCCGTTTTCCCCCGTGGCGCTGTCCTTGAACAGCAGGTAGCTTTCGCCGGTGGCTTCGTCGCGCAGCAGGTTTTTCGTCTTGCCTTCATAAAGCGTTTTCATCTTCATTCCTCCTATCATTTATTGGGCACAATATATTATAACAAACGTGAAAAGAAAAAGCAATACGCGGAAGAAAAATGACGCATTGCATAAAAACAATTTACACTTTTCCTCTCATTTATTTACACTTTCCCCCTCATTTATTTGAAGTCCCTTGACGGCGGCGCCGCAAGTTGATATAATGATGCGGGCGATTAAAAATAAAAGCGCGGCTTGTAAAATTTGCAGATTGTTTTTAAGGAGGCTTCGCATGCAGTATAACCCATTCGAAAACGCGCAGGCGCAGTTTGATAAGGCCGCGCGGGAGCTTGGACTGGACCAGGGCAGCCGCGCGCTGCTGCGCAGGCCGATGAAGGAATTCCATTTCACGATTCCCGTAAAGATGGATGACGGCGGCACGGAGGTATTCCAGGCCTTTCGCATCAAGCACAACGACGCCCGCGGCCCGGCAAAGGGCGGCATCCGCTTTCATCCTCACGAGACCGCGGACACCGTGCGCGCGCTGGCCATGTGGATGACCTGGAAGTGCGCCGTGGTCGATGTTCCCCTGGGCGGCGGCAAGGGCGGCGTCATCTGCGACCCCCGGGAGATGTCCCCGGGAGAGCAGGAGCGTCTTTGCCGGGGCTATGTCCGCCAGCTATACAACCAGCTGGGCCCCAATGTTGACGTGCCCGCGCCGGATATGATGACCAGCAGCCAGCACATGATCTGGATGCTGGACGAGTATGAGGTTCTCATGGGCGGACGGTATCCCGGCGTCGTCACCGGCAAGCCTCTGGCCCTGGGCGGCTCCCTGGGCCGCAATGGGGCCACGGGCTTCGGCGTGGTGTATTGCCTGCGCGACCTGCTCCGGGCGGAGGGGATCGACATCAAGGCGACGACGGCAAGCGTGCAGGGCTTCGGCAACGTGGCCGAGCACGCCGCGCGGCTCTACACCGAGCTGGGCGGCACGGTAACCGCTGTTTCCTGCTGGAACCAGGCGGACCGCAGGGCGTATACCTTCCGCAAAAAAGAGGGCTGCCATATCGCGGCCCTCGCGGAGATCAAGGATCATTTCGGCAGTATCGACAAGACGAAGGCGCGGGCCATGGGCTACGAGGTTCTGCCGGGCGACGCCTGGCTTTGCGAGGAGGCGGACATCCTGATCCCCGCGGCGCTGGAAAACCAGATTACCCCCGCGGTCTTTGGGAGCATTTCGAAGCGTGTGCGCGTGATCTGCGAAGCCGCCAACGGCCCCGTCACCCCTGACTGCGACCCCCTGGCGCTGGAGCGCGGTATTTTGCTGATCCCCGATTTTCTTTGCAACGCCGGCGGCGTGACCTGCAGCTACCTGGAGCAGGTGCAATGCAACATGAATTATTTCTGGAGCCTCGAAGAGGTGCTCGAAAAGCTCAGCAGCGCCATGTCGAAGGCCTTCGCGGCGGTTTATGGCCTCGCGGGGGAAAGAGGCGTCTTGATGCGCGACGCGGCGTATATGATCGCGATTGAGCGTGTCAGAGACGCGGTAAAGATGAGAGGATGGGTGTCATGACCATACGTTCGCTTACCCACAACGATCTCCCGGCGCATTGCGGGGTCATGAGCATGGCCTACCACTGCAAATGCAATCCCGAAGAGGCGTCCCTCCCGAAAAACGCAACCGTTCTGGGCTGCTTCAGCGAGGAAGGCGTTCTGGTGGCGGCGCTGACCTATGCCCGCCGCGAGGCGGCCTGGGGAAAGGCGGCCCTCCCCATTGTCTGCGTGGGCGGCGTGGCCTCGCTCCCCCATCACCGGCACGGCGGCGCGGTGCGGATGCTCTTTGGGGAGCTGGAGCGTCTCGCCCGGCAGGAGGGCTGGGCCTTTGGCGCGCTGTATCCCTTCAGCGACAGCTATTACCGCCAGTTCGGCTACGAGCGCGCGTCGCGGTATCTCCAGCTCGACGTGCCCATGCGGGCTGTCGTCGATTTCGCGAAATCACAGCCCAAGGAGCTCCCGAACGAAGCCGCCGGTCAAATGGAGCTCATGGAGGGCGAGGCTTCCGGGGAGCTGCTGCGCGTCTACAACGCCTACGCGGCGGGCATTCCCCTCATGCTGCGGCGCGGCCGGGAGCACGCGGACCGGTTCTATACAAAGCCTCTTGAGGACTGCCGCTATTGCTTTCTTTGGCGGAACGGCTCCTCCGGCGCGGCGGAGGGCATGCTGCAGTGCGAGCTGGACGCGGAAAATCGCGTGCTGATGGTACGGGAGCTGGCCTGGCTCAGCCCGGCGGCGCTGCGGGGCATGCTGCGCTTTATGCGGGGCTACGCCTCCAAGGCGGATACCGTGCGTTTTTGCGCGCTGCCCATGGGAAGCCCCGTGCCGCTGCTGTTTAACGAATACTGCGAGAACCGGGTTCAGGTGATGAACGGCGCGATGCTTCGTATCTACGACGCGGCGCGCGTTCTGGAGGGCTTTCCCGCGGTGGGAGATGGGGTTAAGCTGAGCCCTGAGGCCCTGGTTCTGCTGGTTTCGGGGCAGCTGCGGAACGCGCTTTCGCTGCGGTGCCTCCCCGGCGTGGAAATCTCCTCCGAGGAGGAAGCGCGGGCGCTGGCGGAGGCGTTCCGGCATTGCGGGGTTCCGTTGATATGGGACGGGTTTTAGAAACAGAATAAGTCTTGAAAGGTTGATTCCCAATGAAAAAACTGTTATGCGCATTTCTGGCCGTGTGTATGCTGTCTGCTGTATTCATGCTGCCTGCGGCTGCCGCTCCCCCCGACCCCTATGCGCCGATTATCACCAAAGCGCCGAGCTTCCCTGCTGTCGTATATGTCGGCGACACAATCAGATGGGAAGTAGAAGCGGCATTACCCGACGGAGTAGAGGGCGAAATGAGCTATGCATGGTATAATTATGGCAGTACTCGCGGTGCCTACGGACTCATCGCTACAGGGCCAAAGCTTGAGTTGGACATTATAAACGAAATGAGAGAAGGGTATTCGCGCCCTACGATGCGAATTACCATAGTGGTAACAAACACATATACTGACGAATTCGGTGAAGAAAAAACTGCTTCCACTACGATAGAAAGCGAAGAAATGTCACTCGAGCTGAGAATGGCTTGGTGGGAAAAACTCTTTGCTATTCTTTTTTGGGGAGTTCCCTTTGTGCTTTTCATACTCTTGGGGGGGATTGCTTCCTCTCCTTTTCGCATATTTTCATAAGAAACGGAGAGATTGAACATGAAGAAATGGACAAGCGTTTTGCTGGCACTGGCTATGATGGCAGGGTTTTGCGTATTCTGGAGCATCACGGCGGCGGCGGAGGACTTGGGCTCCCCGGAAATGGCGCTGGGCACACCCATGGAGATTACGACCGACTCGTTCTTGGGTATGGCCGGGGATCTGGCGTTTTATCCGGCGGAAACCGGCTGGTACGTTTTTGAGGGAACGCCCCCGGACGCGACCGCTTTTCTCTCGTTCACGGTGCAGCTGCATGAAAACAGCCTTATCACCGATGTGAACCCTCCGGACACGGGCGCGATGAACCCCATACTGCTCAATAGCAGCGGAACGCCTGTCGGCGTCGGAGCAATGCACGGCAGCAGAAACAGCGGGATGAGGTGCCTGTATCTGACAGGCGGCAAATCCTACGGCGTAAATATCCGTGCTTTGACGGCATCATCGGCGCCGGTTCCAGCCACCTTCCCCGTTGTTGTTCTCAAGGCGGAATCCGTCACGGGCAGAGGCAATGTAAACGCGAAAAATCTTGAGCTCGAAGTCGGAGCCGTTGTGCGTGCCGATGAAGTATTCGCATCTCTGCCGCCCTATGGCCTTCTGCGCGTGACCGTGCAGGGCGACGCCGTGGACGGGAACCTTGTCGCAAAAAAGGCTGGCATCTCCATACTGGTGTTTCACGATATGGCGGGCACTGAGGTGGGCCGGTCCACCGTAACCGTGCTTAAATGGTGGCAGAAGCTGCCTTCCTTACTGCAATTCATCCTGCGCTGGGTCTGCTTTGGCTGGGCTTGGATGCGGTTCTAAAGCCCGCGTCTTCTACATCTTCGCGAAGCGCTCCAGAAACTTGATCCCGTGCATCTTTGTGTGCAGCCGCGCGCCCCAGCGCATGGGGGCGGGCTCCAGCCTGCGGGCCACGCGCTTGAGCTGCGCCGGAATATCAATCTGCTGCGGGCATTTGCGCGCGCAGGCGCCGCAGGCCGCGCAGCTGCGCGCGCCGCTGTTTTCCCGGGAAAGCGACACGCTGGAGCTGGTGGTGTACTGCTGGAAGCCCGTGAAAAGATCCACGGCGTAGCTGGCGTTGTAGGCCGCGAAGCAGTTTGGGATATTTACCTTTTTCGGGCAGGGCAGGCAGTAGTTGCAGCCGGTGCAGGGAATCCTGTAGGACGCCCGGAAAATCTCCACCACCTTGGGATATATGCCGCGCTCCAGGTCTGTGAGACAGTGGGGCGCGGCTGCTTCCGCGGTGAGGAGGTTGTCGTCCAGCTGGGCCATGTCATTCATGCCCGAAAGCGCCAGCGTCACCTCCGGCTGGTCCCAGAGCCAGCGCAGCGCCCAGGCGGCGTGGCTGCGTCCGGGCGCCGCCTGCTCCAGCAGGGCTCCGGCATTCCCGGGCAGGCCTGTGGCCAGCCTGCCCCCCAGCAGGGGCTCCATGACCATCACCGGCAGGCCCATGGCCGCGGCTTTTTGCAGGCCTGTTTTTCCGGCCTGATAATTCTCGTCGGAATAATTGTATTGTATCTGTGTAAAATCCCAGGGATACAGCTCCAGCAGCCGCAGAAAATCCCCCTGGCTGCCGTGGAAGGAAAAGCCGGCCTGCCCGATGCGCCCGGCGGCCTTTTGCCTGGCGATCCAGTCTTCGATTCCCAGGGCACACATGGCCTTCCAGTCCGCCGGGGCGGTGAGGTTGTGGATTAAGTAGTAATCAATGCGCCGCGTGCCCAGGCGCTCCAGCGAGCTGTCAAACAGCCGGTCAAAGTCTTCCGCGTGCTTGCACATGTAAAACGGAAGCTTCGTGGCAAGGAAAATCTTCTCCCGCAGGCCGGGAAAGCGCCGGAAGACTTCCCCCAGCGCGGCCTCGCTTCCGCCATAGATATAGGCGGTGTCGAGGTAATTTACCCCGCGCTCCACGGCGCTTTGGATAAGCGCGCCGGTTTTCTCCAGATCCACCTGCCCGGGAAGCCCCCGGGGCAGCCGCATGCAGCCAAAGCCCAGCGCGGAAAGCCTGTTGCCTGATTTCGGGTCGACGCGATATTGCATAACGATTCTCCTTTTGTAAATTTTTGATTATTTTGAATTATTTTTGATTGCCGGGATATTTGCGGATGATATGTCTTCCCGCAGGCCCTCGAAATCCAGAAAGTCCTCCACAAACTGCTTGCGCAGCAGCGGTAATGGGATAAATTCGTTGTATTTGCCCAGAATCTGCACTTTCTCCGGCAGGGGAAAATCATGGGGATCCAGATCGGAATCAAGAATATCCCGGAGGATGGTCTCCAGCTCCTCCGCCCTGCCGTTAAAAGCCACCTCCAGGTAGAGGCAGGTGACCCAGAGCAGCCTGCTCTTGATTTTGCGGTGGAGCAGCGCGTAGTGCAGGGTCATCAGCTGCCGCGTGCCCACCCAGGGGAAAATAGCGTATTTTTTCTCAGAGAGCTGTGTGACCAGATTTTCAAGAATCCCGCTGTTGCGGGCGATATATTGGATCTCGGCCAGGCGCTCCCCGCAGCGCTGGCTGAGATAGGGATAATCCCGATCCGAAGCCAGCACCTCCCGGATTTTGCGCACGAGAACGGTATGGAGCTCCACCTCAAAATCCACGTCCCAGTCCACAACGGAAATGCCCGGAACCAGCTTGACAAAGAGCACCTTGGATTTCTCGTTGACATCCACGGTCTCCCAGGTCAGGCCCGCCAGAGCGAAGCGGGTGCCCACGGGGTATATTTTATCAACCGTGCCGATGGTGCGGTTTTCGTCCTTGACGAGCAGGTATTCCGGCGCCTGGAAAACCGTAAGGAATTTGTGGCTGTTGACAATCTTCTCGCCCTGCCTGCCGATGATCAGGCCGCCGCGCTCGCTGCGCTGGAGCTGCTCGCTTTCAATCAGGCAGCTCAGCAAATATTTATAGTCCTCCTGGGGGATATCCCGGAAGCAGCCCAGGCCAAGCACGGCCTGCGCCAGAGCCGCCGGAGACATTTCGCCATTGCCCTTGAGACAGCTCATGGTCTGGTGGTAGAGCAGGTTATACGCGTGCTTCAGCGGCGGAATAGGCTCCATCCAGTGGTCTTTTGTGTAAAGCTCTATAATGGCAACCGTGCGCAGGAATTCCCAGTTGATGGGTCCCAGGGTATCTGCGGCGTTGATTTTGATGCTCTCCACAAAGGTAAACAGCAGCTGGGGAATCTGGCCGCGCCGGCCGCAGCGGCCCAGGCGCTGCGCGAAGCTGGATACGTTGATGGGTGCGCCCACCTGCACCGCCTGATCCAGGGAGCCGATGTCGATGCCCAGCTCCAGGGTCACCGTCGCGCCGGTGACGATTTTCTCGTCGGCGGACTTCATCTCGTCCTCCGTCGTTTCGCGAATCAGCGCCGAGACATTGCCGTGGTGCACCCGGTAGATATCCGGGGCTTTTTTTGCTTTCGCGATCTCCTTCAGATGGGCGATCACCAGCTCCGTTTCCTCCCGGCTGTTGGTGAAGATAATGGTTTTTTTATCCAGGGTCATGCGAAAGAGATAGTCGTAGTGCTCCCGGTGGCCGATATCGCCGGTGCTCAGGCCCACCACGTTGCCGCCGTTGTCGAGCTCCTCGAAATCCCGCTTGTCGGCGTAGTTCACGAAGCGCTCCACGTGCAGGCGAACGCGCTTTTTGCCCTCGTCCGTGACCGGCGCGGCACAGGCCCGGTCCGTGCCGGTGTTCAGCCAATCCCGCGCCAGAGAGACCTCCCCCAGCGTGGCGGAAAGCCCGATCCGCCGGGGATTCACTCCCGTGAGCCTCCGCAGGCGCTCCAGCACGCACAGCAGCTGCATGCCGCGCGTATCCCGCATAAAATGATGCACCTCGTCGATGATCACGAAGCGCAGGTCGGAAAACAGCGACAGGCAGGCCCCGCGCTTGTTGGTGATCAGGCTTTCCAGGGATTCCGGCGTGATCTGCAATATGCCCTCGGGGTTCTTCACGAGCTTGTTCTTCTGCGTAACGGAAGCATCCCCGTGCCATTTGGTGACCGGGATATTCGAGTCGATGAGCAGCTGCTCCATGCGCATAAACTGGTCGTTGATGAGTGCCTTGAGGGGTGAGATATACAGCACCCCCACCGAGCGCGGGGGCTTTTGCCACAGCCGCGTGAGCACAGGCAAAAAGGCGGCCTCCGTCTTACCCGAGGCCGTGCCGGAGGACAGCAGCAGGTTGTCCTCGCTGTCGAAAATCACCTCGCAGGCGGCGGTCTGAATGCCACGCAGCTCCTCCCATTTGCTCTGATAGATGAAGTCCTGGATGAAGGGGGCCAGACGGGAAAATGCGTCCATGGGGGCGCTCCTTTCCGGAAGATAGTGTTATAGACTTCTTGCGAAACAGGTTGCTTTTTGCCAGCGGGGGATTTTTATTTTTTTGCCAGCGGGCGACCACAGGCTTGAGAGCAACATTCTGCGCTGGGGGATTTTTGCTTTTTGCCAGCGAGCGACCACAGGTCGCCCCTACTATGAATTCTGTCCCAGTTTGATATCAATCCATCACGAAGGATCATAGTAGGGGCGCACTGTGTGCGCCCGCTGGCACCAATATCAATTGGGCTTGAGAGCAACATTCGTGCGCTGGGGGATTTTTTATTTTTTGCCGGCGGGCGACCACAGGCTTGAGAGCAAAATTCTGCGCTGGGGGATTTTTATTTTTTGCCAGCGGGCGACCACAGGCTTGAGAGCAATATTCTGCGCTGGGGGATTTTTGCTTTTTGCCAGCGGGCGACCACAGGCTTGAGAGCAACATTCTGCGCTGGGGGATTTTTGCTCTTTGCCAGCGGGCGACCACAGGTCGCCCCTACTATGAATTCTGCCCCGGTTTGATATCAGTCCATCACGAAGGATCTTACTCGCTGTCCAGCACGAAAAACATATCCTCTTTCCACGCGGAGGGATTCATTTCAATATATTGACATAGTCGTCGATAGTCTTTTTGATCGCGGACAACGTGGTCGTAGAACGAACGCTGCCAGAGCGAGAATCCAATTTGCTTTGTAATAGATCCTTTGAATTGCTTAATAATCCGCGATACGGAAGTAGCGATTTGTGTTCGATTGCCTGTCGTGAGTATCATGTGAATGTGATTTGGCATGACTACGTACTTATCAATAGCGACATCCTCATAACAATCCGGAATCTTTCGTATTTCATTTTTTACTGTCCAACCTATTTCAGATAAAACAATTTCTTGTTGAACAGGCAGAATCTTGCCCAGCATTGGATGTTTTTCTATTACACAGATGGTTATAAAATAGCAACCAGCCCGGCTATAATCGTGACTTTCCAGACGGATATTTTTTCTTTGGTTCAAATCTTGTTTCATCTAAATTCTCCTGGCAAAAATCGTCTGAACAAAACCCTCTCACACCTCAAATTCCTGAAAATCTTTGTGAATCTCCTCGTCGCTCAAGCCGCCCCGGGCCATCTCGAAGCTGTTGGAGCCCAGTATCTCGCTGACGCTTTTTTGCGGGTTTTGGTGCAGGATGTTCGTCAGCTCAATAAAATCCCGGATGATCTCCCGGGGGGTGATATGCGTTTCAGCCCCCACGCGGTTATACTCCACAGTAAGAAAATACAGCAGGTCATCGTGGCTTAAAGCAGGCTCGTATTTATATAACTGGGCGTGCAGGCCGCGCAGTTTTTCCACTAAGATATACATTTCCTCCTGCGTGAGCATTTGCAGGCGGATGATGGGGGCCGTCAGGTCCTTGAGCCCGCCGGAGCTGAAGTGACCCTCCGCCAGGCGGGAGCGCAGCGCCTCGTAGCTGAAAACGCCTTTGTATTTGTCCTCGATGCACTGGGGCGTGCCGCCCATGAGAAAGCCGATATGCCTCGCCTTGCCCTGGAGCGCGTCGTTGTACATGGTAAGAATTTTCTCGTAATTGTTCGCCCGGGTGATGGAGTTGGGAATCTTGAAGATATTCACCAGCTCGTCGATGATCACCAATAAGCCTCGATATCCGGCCCCGACCAAAAACGAGGCCAGAATTTTCAGGAAATCGTACCAGGTTTCGTCGTTCACAGTGAAGTTGATGCCCAGCTCGGCCTTCGCTTCCTTCCGTGTGGGGTATTCCCCCCGGAACCATTTGAGCACGCCGGACTTCATCGCCGCGTCGTCGGCCCGGTAGGCGTTCCAATAAAGAATGACGGCCCGGGCGAACTCAAAGCCGTTCACCATGCCCTCCAGGGAGCCCGCCACGGCGTAGATTTCCCGCTCCACCAGCTGCTCAAAGACCTCCCCCTCCGCGCTGGACCGCGCCTTCACCGAGGCCTGGATGCCCGAGATCCACTTCTCCAGAATCAGCGGCAGCGCCCCGCCGTCCGGCTTGGATTTGGTTGAGAGGTTTTGTATGAGTTCTTTATAGGTGGCCAGGCCCTGGCCCTTGGTGCCGGCGAAGCGCCGCTCCGGCGAAAGGTCGGCGTCCACCACGGCGAAGCCAGAGGCGGTGGCGTAATTTCGTATGGTCTGCAGGAGAAAGCTTTTTCCGCTGCCGTACTTTCCCACAATAAACCGGAAGGAGGCGCTGCCCTCCCCGATCATCTCAATGTCGTGGAGAATGGCGTCGATCTCCCTGGCGCGGCCCACGGTGATGTACTCCAGGCCCACCCGGGGCACCACGCCGCCCTTCAGGGCGTTCAGCAGGATATTGGCGATGCGAGGGGGCACTTGACTGCTCATACTCAATTGGCTCACTCCAACATTTCTTTGATATTTTCGATGTAGTCGTCATAGATACGCAGCTCGTCGTCCAGCAGGCTGTCGCCGAGGATATCGGCGGCCTTTTCGTTGATCCCGTCGGCGAGAACCTCCAGCATCACGCCCTTCCCGTCCGCGAATTCCTTTAGATTGGCTTCGCGCAAAACGACAGCGAGCGCATGAACCTCCATAACGCTCAGCGCGTTTTTCAGGGCGCTCCAGTGATCCGTTTTTTCTTCTCTTATTTCATAATATTTTTCTTTTTTATCTTCTTTAAATTTTTCTTTTATTTTTATTTCTTCTTTTATATCTTTTTCTCTTTCTTCTTTTTTTATTTTTATTTCTTTTGCTTTTTCTTCTTCTTTTATTTCTTTTACGCTTTCTTCTTCGGGCACAACCAGCTTCTCCTGGGTCTCCCGGGCCTCCAGCCGTATTTTGCGCAGCGCGCCCTCGTCCACAGTGACCACGATTTTCGTCGCCTCCCGGTAGAATTCCAGCGCGGCGCTTGTGATGATTTCATCCAGAGGGATTTTTCGCAGAAGCCCGGTGCTCAGCGCGTCGGTTTTCGCCGTAAGCTTATGCTTGCAGCCCATGGCCTGCCGAAGAACGGCCTCCATACGCTTGAGGGCGTAGCCCAGCAGCTGCCTGCCGCTTTCCAGGGAGAGCAGCGTGCTGAAGGTCCATTGGTTGTCGCGGCAGTTGTAGATCTCGTTTTCCGAAAGCACGACGCAGCGGTCCGGCTGCTTCATCCAGGGGTAGAACAGCGCGTCCCGGAAGGGCTGCCAGCGGGACATGCGCTTCGTCGGCTGGCAGACAATCTCGTCGAAGCTGAGCCCCGCGTCAGAAAAGGCCTGCCGGAGCCTGACCGTAACAAAGGCGAAGCAGTCCGTAAGCAGCTGGGCGGTCTCCTCCGTATAAAAAGCCGATTTGCGTATGTCGTATTTCAATACGGCGCACTGCAGGTCAAAGCTTTCCATCTGGCACTGCGCGTCCAGGGGCAGGTTGTAGTAGATTTTATAATCTTTTACCCAGCGGTCCATGTACTTTTCAATGGAGCTGTCATGCAGCCGAAAAGCTTCGCGAAAATCAAGAAGCTTGTCCAGGCCCTCCTGGGGCCGCTCCACGCCGATGTTGTGCAGCAGCTCGTAGATGTAAACGAAGGCGCAGGACAGCGAGGCTGCCGCCACGCGGCCTTTCCGGACATTCGTCCGCCAGCTGAAATAGCTGCGCAGCTGCTCGTTGGTCATCTGCTGGTAATAGGGATAGTAAGACGAAAACGGCACCTGCCTTTCGAAGCTGTCCTCAAAGTCCCGCATGAAGCGGGCCTGCTTGTAGAAGATTCTGGCGTTGTCCCGCCGGACGGTCTCGTCGTAGAAATTCGAGGGCCGCACATAGGGTGAGCGGTAGTCCCAGGCGATTTTGCGCATGGCATGGAAGCGTTCCCTGATTTCATCTTTGGGGGGCGGCGCGATTTTTTGCGCCGGGGTCTGAAGCGGCGCGGCGGCGCTGCCCTCGATCTCAAGCTCGTAAAATAATTCATCGTGGAAGGACAACGGCTCACCACCTTTTGTCTGTCTATTATTAGATACGATTATTATATACGATTTATTATATACGATTGGCGGAAAAAAATCAAGAAAAATTTGAACAAACGTGCGAAAATGCCCGCAACTCCCTCTCTGTGAATTGCGGGCACGCTGTTTTGGATGTGAAGGCCTGCGGGCGGCTGCGCGGGCGGCTTGCTAGCCGCCCCTACAAGCTGTTATCGCTTTCTTGCCTCCTGCTCCGCTTTCCGCCGGAGCTTCGCCTGCTCCAGCTCGAAGCGCTTCTGCTCGCGCTCAAGCTGGGCCTTTTCGCTGTTCAGGCGCTCGTTTTCGGCGGCCTGGGCCACGCAGTCGTCGTACTGTGCCAGAATATCCTCCAGGTTAGCCTGGTTTTCCAGCTCGCGCAGGAGCTTGCGGGCGTCTGTCCAGGGCTTGCAGCTGCCCAGGAACTTGCTGCGCTCCGCCTCAAGCACCTTGATCGCCGCGGTCTTGGCACGGGCCTGCTCCCGGGTGGCCTCCGGCAGGTCATATACGGCGTCGGCCTGCTCCCGGGTGGTTTCCCGCGCGTCATGATTCGGATAGCAGCGCGCGATGGCGCCCGCGGCACGGCGCAGCTCGCTGTTGTGGGCCTTCACGATACCGCGCAGCGCCTTATTATCCTCCGGCAGCGGCGCGGGCGCAAAGCTGTAGAGCCCCTCCAGGCCCGCTTCATACACCTGACGGGCCAGCGCCACCTTCAGCCGCATTTCAGGGGTTTCGAATTTCTTCAGCTCATCCAGCACATAAAAAGCCACGCCAATATCCTGGTTGCGTTCGCGCTGGCGGGCGCGCTCCTTCCGGCCCATATCCTTGGTGAGAGGGAGCTCACTGGCGAACTCGTCCTCCCGGGCCTGGCGAATGATTTCAATGCCCTCGGCCATCTGCTCGGGGCTGGCGTTTCCGGCGCCGTAATCCTCCAGCATGGCGCGCAGCTTCAGCACGCGGGTCATGGCGCGCTGCTTGGCCTCGGTGAGGTTATAGAAGAACATGGGGACCACGTTGGCGGCGGCTCCCACAACGGCGGTGAGAATCATGGTTTTGGACATGCGGTCATATGTTTTTTCATCCGCCAGGGCAAACCACATGTTGGAGTTGCCGTAGTTGTCCTTCGCGCCGTTGCCCTCAAAGATGCCGCAGCGCTTCCACAGCGCCGGCGTGACGAAGCCGGTGCCCATCGTGATCAGGGTGTCCGCGTAGCGCACCAGGCCGAACATGCCGTCGATGCGCTCCCCGGTCATATATTGCTGGGCATCGCGGATATCGGCGTCGATGGCGGGACGGATGGTCTCCAGCACAATATTAAAGAAGAAGTTGATAAAGCGGAACAGCGCCAGCATCGGAATGATTTTGTAAGTATTATAGGTGACAGCCAGCAGCACGATGTTGAGCAGGTTCGCGCCGATGAGGATAAAGCGCTTGCCGTAGCGCTTGACCAGGAAGGGCGTGAGCAGCATGCTCCAAAGGGCCGCGTTGTTGACAACCAGGTCGATAAAGGCCTTCGTGCCGCCGCTCATCGCCTGCTGGTAGTTGTAGGACCAATCCAGCAGGTCATTGGAGTTGTTTTCCAAAAAGCCCGCCCAGGCGGAAAAGCAGATGACCCAGAAATTCCGGTTTTTGGCGACGGCCTTAAGGGTTTGCCCGATGTTGATTTTGTTGACGTGCTCACGGCTCTGTATGATGCGCTCCCTGGTGCCGAAGTAGCCGAAATAGCCTAGGCCCAGCCCCAAAACGCACACCGGGATATAGGCCCAGCGGTAGAGGTTCATATCCACCGCGCGGTTGGGAAGGCGGTCGGAGATGATGGTGATGATGGGAATATAGATGCTCCAGGACAGGCTGTAGATCACGGAGGAGACGGCGTATATGTTTTGCCGTTCCTGGGAGTTGGGGGACATGACCGCGATCAGATTGTCGTAGCCCAGGGTATACAGGGGATAAACGAACTGAATGGCCAAATGCAAAAGGAAGATTACGCCCACCTTCATCCAGTAACCGGTGCCTGTGAGCCCGCCGTTGGGGAGCTTGTCGAAGGGGAACCAGACAAAAGCGAAGGCCAGCAGCAGCGTGGGAATGCCGTAGACCTTCATGAAGGGGCGAAACCGCCCGTCCTTGCTGCGGGAATTATCCACCCAGCTGCTGCGGATCATCGTGAAGAAAAAGCAGATGATGATAGAAAGCACGTTCATCGCCTGCACGTGCATGGGGTCCACGCCCAGGGCCTGGGCGACAATTTTGTTGGAGGCCACAAGGGAGATCTGAGAAACCAGGGCGATGGCCCATATGTAGCCGAACTTGCCCACGGAAAACGCGACGGTCTCCTTATAAGGGACGTAATTGCCCTTTGCGGGCTTGCTCCAGTGTACGGTAAAATCCGTGATCATTTCCTTTGCCTGACCAATGAGTGCCGGCTGCGCCATGCTTACATCTCCTGTTCCGGTAAATTCAGTTTTCAAGCCAAGGCTTCAAAACTAAATTTCATTATATCACAAAATTCCGGGAAATGCAAATGATTATACGAACTTACCGGCTCTCGCCGCTCGACAATATGACAATAGTGTCAGACTGGACAGGCTAAGCCCCTATCAAGCTCCGGCAATATATCGAACGATGCGCAGCTCAAAGCTCCGCAGTGTAATTGCCTCCGACGCCGGCGCGAGGGCTTCCTCCATTACGCCGGCGCTTTCGGCGGCGCGGTAGCCCGTGACACGAAGCTCGCCGCTCTGTTCGCTTTCCGCGCTGTTGTAGACACGCACTAGAACGCCTCTGCCGTCGGCGGGAAGCTTCACGCTTTCGGCGACGATGTTCGGGTTCGTGGAAACGATGTACGGCGTCCCGGTGGTCGCCGGGGCGGAGCCGGCGGTGACGGCGATGGGGTTGTTGAGGAAGTAGGCCTCGCGGTAGGTGTCCGCGCCCAGGGGGCCCTCATGGGGATAGAGGGCGTATTCCAGGCTGTGCTCGCCGAAATCGACCTGCGTGCCGGGGCCGCGCGCGGGCGAACGCAGGAGGTTGATATCCAGCACGCCGTTTTTACAGCGGAAGCCGTACTTGCAGTCGTTGAGCAGGGAAACGCCGAAATTGTCCTTCGTGAGGTCCACAAACTTCTGCCCGCTCACCTCGAATTGCGCTTTGTCGATGGTATTGGTCTCCGTCGTCGCGCGCTTGATATGCCCGAAGGGCAAATTAAAGCTGGCTTCTTTTCCCATGGGGAGGCCGAAGCGCACGCGCAGCATCACCTTTTTGCCGGAATGCTTGATCTTTGTGGAAAAACGCAGCGTGGGCGAGCCGTCGGTCAGGCTGATCTCCTGGGTGATGACGTCCTTCCCCACCCGGTATTCGACCCTAGCCCAGGCCTTCGCGCCCTGCGTTCCGGTGGAAAACGACGCGCATTTCGCCTCGCGGTGAGGCAGCTTGTAGTAGGCGTGGGGATGGATGTCCCAGCAGTTGCCGATATCCCGGTACAGCGAAAAGACATTCAGCCTGCCTTCGGCAAGCTCCCGGCCGGTGCTTTTATGAATATAGGAAATAATCACGCCTTTTTTGAAGAGTACTTTCGCCTGGTCGTTTTCGATCATGGTATCCCCTGCCCTGGTGTGAAATTCCGTTACCTCGGGGGCGTCGCCGAAGGCCGCCGCGCCGAAGGCCGGAACGTTCATACGGTACCAGGCGCCGTTATATTGCGTTAAGCCCTTATAATCGAAGCTGTTGAGGTTCACCGCCGCGCCGCCGCCGTACGTACGCTGGAGCAGCGCCGCGATCCCCTCCTCCAGGCGGGCCTGGAGAATTTCATAGCGGGCCTGGGACTCCTCATATACCCGGTTGATGGACGAGCCCGGCAGGATATCGTGGAACTGGTAGAGCAGAACCTCCTTCCAGATTTCGTCCAGCTCATCCAGCGAAATGGGCAGCTCGCCCTTTGACTGCGCGGCCAGCAGCTCGTAATTGCGCAGGAGAAATTCACATTTTCGGTTGTATTTTTTGCTGCGGGCCTGTGTGGTGTAGCAGCCCTGGTGTTTTTCCAGGTAGAGCTCGCCGGTGTGGGAGGCGTAGCTGCCGCCGTCCTCCGCCGCGAGCTTGCGGAAGAAGCCATGCATGCTTTCCTGGGTGTATTTTGGCAGGCCCTTGATATCGGCCGCGCGGGTGGCGCGCTCGTAGTGCTCGTAGCCCGGGCCGCCGCCGCCGTCGCCGATGCCGAAGAGAGAGGCCGCCCGGCGGGAGATCTTGCGTTCTTTATAATCTTTTTCGCCCTTCGCCAGGCTCGCGGGCCGCACGGAGGCGTTGTAGGTGTTCTCAGGCAGCATGTGCGCCAGCACGGAGGAGCTGCCATCCAGGCCCTTCCAGTGATAGGTATGGTAAGGGAAGGTGTTCACGGTGTTCCAGCTGAGCTTTTGCGTAAGGAAATAGGGCACGCCGGCCAGCTGGCATACCTGCGGAAAGCAGGCCGAATAGCCGAAGCTGTCCACCAGCCAGAGGATTTCGGGGTCGAAGCCGAATTCCTCCCGGAAGAATTGCTTTCCGTAATAGAACTGCCGGATCATGGATTCCCCGCCCATGAGGTTGGAGTCCGGCTCCACCCAGGTGGCGCCCTGGATCTCGAAGCGGCCCTGGGCCACAAGCTCCTTCAGCTTGGCGTATATCTCGGGATAGCCCTCCTTGATCCAGCGGAAAAGCTGCGCCTGCGACGCGCCGAA
>WRMQ01000043.1 GCA_009777055.1 Oscillospiraceae bacterium | reverse complement strand
ATATGAACGGCTATGGCCGGAAAAACTTCCCCCGCCAGTGCGTGGAGCGGGTCAATACCTTTTCCGGCGTCATCACCCAGCAGTCCAGGCGCCTGGGGCAGTGGATGGACTGGGAGAATTCCTACTTCACCCACACGGACGAGAATATTCAGGGCATCTGGCATTTTCTAAAAAAGTGCCACGCCGAAGGCCTGCTGCGGCAGGAGCATAAGCCCATGCCCTGGTGCCCCCGCTGCGGCACAAGCCTGAGCGAGCACGAGATGACCGGCTCCTACCAGCAGATGACCCACGCGTCGGTGTTCTTCCAGCTGCCGCTGGACAATGCGCAATGCGCAATGCGCAATGCGCAGTTAAATAACGCCAATATTCTCGTTTGGACGACCACGCCCTGGACCTTGTCCTCAAATGTGGCCCTGGCAGTCAACCCTGAGATTGACTACGCTCTGGTGAAGGTAAAGAGCCAGGACAGGCCTCTGGTATTGGCCAAGCAGGCGATCCGGCATTTGGGAGAGGATAAGCTGGAGGTGCTAGAGGTCTTTAAGGGCGCGGCGCTTGTGGGCCTGCGGACGGAGACCTGCTTTCCGGAATTCCCCGCGCAGGCCGGCGTGGAGCACCGCGTGGTGGCCTGGGAGGACGTGGACGCCGCCGAGGGCACGGGCGTGGTGCATATCGCCCCCGGCTGCGGCGCCGAGGACTTCGCTTTGGGCCTGCGCGAAAACCTGCCTCAGGTGATGCCCGTGGATGATCTGGGTATTTTTCTGGAGGGCTTCGGCTTTCTCAGCGGCAAGCGCACGGACAGCATCGCCGGGGAAGTGTTTGAGGCGCTGAAAAAAGCAGGCAAGCTCTATAAAATTGAGGATCACGAGCACAGCTATCCCGTGTGCTGGCGCTGCAAGACGCCGGTGATTTTCCGTTTGGTGCCCGCCTGGTATATCGCCACCGGGCCGCTGAAGCCCCGGCTTCTGGCCGCTGCCGAAAAGGTAAAATGGGAGCCGGAATCCGGCGGGCGGCGCATGGCCGACTGGCTGAACAACATGGGGGACTGGAATATTTCCCGCAAGCGCTACTACGGCCTGCCCCTGCCGTTTTATCCCTGCGACTCCTGCGGGGAGCTGACGGTCGTCGGCTCCCGGGAGGAGCTGAGGGCTCTCGGCGGCGCGGACGTAGACAAGCTCCCTGAGCTGCACCGGCCCTGGATTGATCAGATCAAAATCAAATGCCCCAAATGCGGCAAAGAGCTTTCCCGTATCCCGGACACCGGCGACGTTTGGCTGGACGCCGGCATCGTGCCCTATTCCACCCTGGGCTATTTCAGCGACCGCGCGGCCTGGGAGCGGAATTTCCCCGCCGAGTGGGTGGTGGAAATGAGCGAGCAGGTGCGGCTGTGGTTTTACTCCATGCTCTTTATGAGCGTGGTGCTGGAGGACCGCCCCCCTTACGAGCACGTGATGTGCCACTCCTCCGTGGTGAAGGAGGACGGCGGCAGATTCTCAAAAACCGGCTTCATGATCCAGTTCGACGAGGCCGCCGAGCGCATCGGCTCCGACGCCATCCGCTATCTCTACGCGGGCAACCCGCTGACCAGCGACGTACGCTTCGGCTTCACCCTGGGCGACGAGGCCCGGCGCAAGCTGCTGGGCTTCCGGAATATCTATACATTCTTTGACACCTACGCTTCGATTGACCGGCCGGCCCTGGCGGGCTTCAGCCCAGACCCCGCCCAATTGACCATCATGGACCGCTGGCTGCTCCTGCGCGGCAACGAATTTCTCCGCAGCGCGACAAAGCGCATGGAGCAGTACCGCGCCTATCAGCTGGTGAAAGAATTTGAAGAGTTCGTGGAGGATGTCTCGAACTGGTATATCAGGCTCAATCGCAGGCGCTTCTGGAAATCCGAAGACAAAAATGATCAGATGGCGGCCTACTACAGCCTGTATTCCGCGCTCAAAATTGCCCTGCGGGTCATGGCGCCCATCCTCCCCTTTATGACGGAGGACATCTGGCAAAAGCTCGTGCGCCGCGTGGAGCCGGAGGAGGCGCTTTCGGTGCATCTGAGCGCCTGGCCCGAGGCCGGCGCGCCGGCTGACGAGGACGAGCTGCTGGCGAGCACCAGATTTGTGCGCGAATTCATCACAAACGTGCTGCGCCTGCGCAACGAAAAGCAGGTGAAGGTGCGCCAGCCCCTGCAAACGCTTTATGTCTCCTGCGGCGTTATTTACAGCGGGGATATTCAGATGTTCCGGCAGCAAATTCTGGACGAGCTGAATATCAAAGAGCTGGTCTTCCTCGACAACATCGGCACACTGCGGGAGCAAAGGCCCGAGGTCAATTTCAAAATGGCCGGCGCTGTATTAAAACAGAGGCTGAACGCGTTCAAGGAGCATCTGGCGGCGCTTTCCCCGGCGGAGGCCGCCCATGTTGTGGAGCAGCTCGCTTCGGGAGGCACGGTGGCGGTGCCCCGCTGGGAGGGCGAGGCCCTCTCCCCGGCGCTTTTCCAGATAACAAGCCACAGCAAGCCCGGGATTACAATGACCACGTTTTGGGAGGATCAGGTTGACGTGGCCCTGGATATCAACATCACCGACGCTTTGCGCCGGGAGGGCGCGGTCCGCGACCTCATCCGCCAGATTCAAACCATGCGCAAGGAGGCCGGCTACACCGTGGAGCAGCGCATCCGCCTGAGCGTTCTGGGCGGGGGCTTCGCGCCGGCCGCGGATCATATCATGGCGGAGGTTCTGGCCGAAGCGTTCAGCGAAGAGCATCTCGCGAAGCCCGATATGGTCCGCGAAATCGAAATCAACGGTGAGAAGCTCCGCATTGAAATTTCAAAATAAGATTTAAAAATAGAAATTTTATAAATATAGAAATTTTTAAAAATTTATTTTAAATATTTATTATTATATTTATTTGCGAAAGGAGAAATATCATGACCGTTACGAAAGACATGATCATCGGCGATATCCTGGACGCTGACCGCGCGGCGGCCCCCTATTTTCTGGAAATGGGGATGCACTGCCTGGGCTGCCCGGCTTCCCGGGGCGAAACCGTGGAGGAGGCCTGCGCTGTTCATGGCGTGGATGCCGACGCGCTGGTGGCCCAGCTCAACGCGCATTTCGCGGCAAAATAATGCGGCTGGGTGAACGCCTGCGCATGGTGGCCGAGCTGGTGCCGCCCGGCGCGGCTGTGGCCGACATCGGCAGCGACCACGCGTATTTGCCCGCGTGGCTGGCAGCGCGTGGACGCTGCGTGAAAGCCATTGCCTCCGATCTGCGGGAGGGCCCGCTGCGCAACGCCGCGAAGACCCTGCGAGAGACCGGCCTGGAGCATCTCGTTGCGCTGCGCCTTTCCGACGGCCTGGACGGCATCGCGCCGGAGGAGGCCGACTGCCTCATCTTCGCCGGCATGGGCGGCACGCTGATCGTCCGGCTGCTCCGGCGCGCGGACTGGATCCGGCGCCCGGGCCTGTCCATTGTAGCGCAGCCCATGCGGCACGACCACGATCTGCGGGCGTATCTTTGCGCCAACGGCTTCCACATCACGCGGGAACTGGCCTGCTACGAGGATGGCCGGCCCTATATCGCCCTGCGCGCCGTTTGGGACGGCATAGACAGAGCGTACACACCGGGCTACGCGTTTTACGGCGAGCTGCCCCACTGCGGGCATCCGGCCGCGCGGGAATGGCTGCTGCGTTCGCTGAAACGCATGCAGGCCCGCGCGGAGGGCCTGGAGGGCGCCGGGCGCGGCGAAACGGAAGCGCGGGCACTGCGCCTGGCGATCAACGATATGAAAGGAGCGGCCGGTCATGACGACGGTACATGATATCTACAAATTCATCGATGAAAAAATCGCTCCGTTTTCAGACCAGTGCGGCTGGGACAACGCCGGCCTGCAAATCGGGGACGCCGGCGCGGCGCTGCACGGCGCGCTGCTGGCTCTGGACGTCACGCCCGAGACCGTGGCCCAGGCCGCGGACATGGGGGCGCAATTGCTCATCAGCCACCATCCGGTGATTTTCAGCCCGCGCAGGCAGCTTCTGGCCGGCGATCCGGCCTATCAGCTGATCCGCCGGGGCATTGCCTGCATTGCCGCGCACACGAATCTGGACGCCGCGCCCGGCGGGGTGAATGACCTGCTCGCGGAAAGGCTCGGCATGGCGGACATCAAGCCGCTGCCCACGAAGGAGGGCCCCGCCCCCTGCGTGCGCGTGGGCGCTCTGGCGCCGTTCTCCTCGGGGGCGGCGCTGGCGAAATACGTTTCAGAGGCCTTGGCCGCTCCTGTGCGCTATCTCGACGCCGGGAAGCCTGTCAGCCGGGCCGCCGTCTGCGGGGGCAAGGGCGCCGTCTTCCTCTCAGAGGTCATCGCCTCCGGCGCGCAGGCCTATATTACCGGGGACGCGGGACACCACGACTTCCTTGACGCCAGGCAGGCGGGCATGAGCCTCATCGCCGCCGGGCATTATGAAACCGAGATTCCAGTTATCCCCGCCCTGGCGGAGCGGCTGCGGGCGGCGTTCCCCGAGGTGACATTTCACGTTGCGAAAGAGTATCCAGTGAACTTTTATATGAAGCGTATATGAAGCGAATAATAAAATTTAAAATAGGAGCGCGGAGCGAAGCGAAATGGCCTTTGACGGAATGCTCATGCACTGCCTGCGGGCGGAATTGAACACGCAGCTGACCGGCGCGCGTGTCGATAAAATCCACCATCCCTCCAGGGATGAGATTGTTTTGCATCTGCGCGCGCATGAAGCAACTCAAACAAGAAATCTAAATCAAAATCAAAATCTAAAGCTGCTGCTGTGCGCCAGCGCGGGCAGGCCCCGGGTGAACCTCATCGGCGAAGCGCCCGAAAACCCCAGGCAGCCCTCGATGTTCTGCATGCTGCTGCGAAAACACCTCGCCGGCGCGAGGCTGACAGAGATCCGTCAGCCGGAGCTGGACCGCGTGCTGATCTTCGACTTCGACGCCACCAGCGAAATCGGCGAGCCCCTGCGGCTCAGCCTCGCGGTGGAATGCACGGGCAGGCTGTGCAATATTGTTCTCTTCCGGGAGAATGGCATTGTGATAGACGCGATCAAGCGCAGCGACCTCACGCAGGGCACCGCGCGGCCATTGCTGCCGGGCCTGGCGTATCAGCCGCCCCCCGCGCAGGCGGGAAAGCTGAATCTTCCGGCGCATGGCGCGTCAGGCTGTCTCATACAAATAACGCAAAGAGACGAACCGCTTTCCGGCGCGCTGGCAAACATCCTGGACGGCGTATCCCCCCAAACGGCCCGGGAGCTCAGCTTCCGCGTTTCATCGGAGGATCCGCCCGCCAACAGGCTCAGCGCCTTCCAAACGGAGCTTCTGCAAAACGAGCTCGCGCAGCTGCGCTATCTTCTGGAGGAAAACCGCGGCGTGCCGATCCTCCTGCGGGATAAAAACGGAATCCCCGCGCGGTTCTCCTTTATGGAGCTGAGCCATCTGACCGAAGCGGGAAAATTCCAGCGGGAACGGCTGGAAAGCTTCTCCGCCCTGCTGGAAGGCTTCTATGCCGAAAAAGATGAAACAGAACGGAACCGGCAAAGAGGGGCGGAGCTGCTCAAGCTTCTGCGCGGGCGGATTGCCAGGGTAAACCGCAAGCTGGAGCTGCAGCGCGCCGAGCTTGCCGCCAGCGAGGACCGCGAGCAGCTGCGGATCTTCGGGGAGCTGATTCTGGCCAACCGGGCGCGGCTGGAGCAGGACCTCGCGGCGCGGGGGGCCTCGGCCTACCGCCTGGAGAATTATTACGACGGCATGCGGCCCGTGAGCATCCCGGCGGACCCCGCCCGCTCCCCCGCCGCCAACGCGCAGCGCTATTTCAAGGAATACCGGAAGGCCAAAACGGCGCGGCAGATGCTGGGCGGGCTCATCGAAAAAGGCAGGCAGGAGCTGCAATATCTGGAAAGCACGGAGGATCTGGCCCTGCGCTCCGGCTCCCGGGCCGAGCTTGACGAGCTGCGCGCCGAGCTGGAGGAGCAGGGCATCTGCAAAAAAAAGAACCCCGCAAACAAAAATATGTCAGGCGGCCGCGGGCAGCCAAAGCCGCTTCCGCCGATCGAATACCGCACCACGGACGGCCTGCGCGTTCTGGTAGGGCGCAGCAACCTGCAAAACGACCGGCTCAGCTTTCAAACCGCCCATGGAAACGATCTTTGGTTCCACGTCCAGGCGTATCCCGGCTCCCACGTGATTCTGCTCACGCAGGGCAGGGAGCCCCCGCCGCGAAGCATTGAGGAGGCGGCAAGTATCGCGGCCCTGCACAGCAAGGCCCGGGACTCCGGCGGCGCGGCGGTGGACTACACCCCGGTGAAGCTGCTCAAAAAGCCAAAGGGAGCGCCTCCCGGCAAAGTCATTTATCACGCTTACCAGACGATTATCGCCCGCCCGTATGACCCAAAAAAGCACAGTATAAGCACAATATAAGCACAATATAGAAAAGAAAGAAGATGAACACGATGGATGCCATTGACGTCAAGATTCTGAGGAGCCTTGCCGCCAACGCGCGCAACAAAGCCTCCACCATCAGCCAGGAGATCAGCCTGTCCGTTTCCGCCGTGATCGAGCGCATCCGCAAGCTTGAGGACAGCGGCGTTATCCGGCAATACACCACGGTGCTCGACCAGAAAAAGCTGGGTAATGATATCTCGGCCTGGATGGAGGTCTGTCTGGAGCATCCCAAGTACTACGACGCCTTTGTCGCGAAAATCCTCTCCCAGCAAAACATTCTCGCCTGCCACTACCTGACGGGCGACTATGATTTTATGCTGCATATCATCACAAATTCCTCAGAAACGCTGGAGGGCGTTCACCGCGTGATCAAGGCGATCGACGGCGTTTCCGCCACGAAAACCCACTTCGTGCTGAAAACGCTGAAAGAGAACGCCTATCTGCTGCCGGACGTATAAAGACTTCTGTTATTCGCGTCTGTTGTCTTTCATCACACATCGATCACACAATATACAGGGGGAGGTTTTTCCATGAGCGAACAGAGCATATCCATCGTGCGGCAGCTGACCCTGGAAGAAAAGCTGCATCTCATCACCGGCAAGGACACCTGGCACACCTATCCCATTGAGCGGCTGGGCATTCCCAGCATCATGCTGGCGGACGGCCCGCACGGGCTGCGCAAGCAGACAGGCGGCGCCGACGCCCTGGGCATCGGCGGCAGCAACACCTCGGTGTGCTTTCCCTGCGCCTGCGGCACGGCAGCCTCGTTTCACCGCGCGCTGCTGGCCGATATGGGCAAAACCCTCGGCGCGGAATGCCGGGCGGAGAACCTGGCGGTGCTGCTGGGCCCCGGCGTAAACATCAAGCGCTCCCCTCTTTGCGGCAGGAACTTCGAGTATTTCTCAGAGGATCCCTATCTCTCGTCGGAGCTGGCGGTCAGCTACACCCAGGGCGTGCAGTCCCAGGGCGTGGGCGTGAGCGTCAAGCATTACGCCGCCAACAACCAGGAAAAACGCCGCATGACCGTGCGCTCCGTCGTGGACGAGCGGGCCCTGCGGGAAATTTATCTGCCCTCCTTCGAGCAGACCGTCAAGCGCGCCGGGCCCTGGACGGTCATGGCGGCTTACAACCGTTTGTTTGAGGGCATCTACTGCTCCGAAAACAAGCGCCTGCTCACGGATATCCTCCGCCGGGAATGGGACTTCCAGGGCCTCGTGGTGTCTGACTGGGGCGCGGTGAGCAACCGCGGCAAGGGCGTCGCCGCCGGGCTGGATCTCGAAATGCCCGGCAGCTACGGCTTCCACAACGAAAATCTTCTGGCCGCGCTGGAAAGCGGCGAGCTGGAAATGAGCGCCCTGGACACCGCCTGCGAGCGGGTGATCGACCTGGTGCTCCGGGCGGTGGAGGGCGCCGGCGAGGGCCCCGCACCCGCTTTGGACTGGGCCGCCGACCACGAGGCCTCCCGCGCGGTGGCGAGAGAGAGCATGGTGCTGCTCAAGAACAACGGCACGCTTCCCCTCAAAAAGGAGCAGAAGGTCGCCTTTCTGGGCGGCTTCGCCCGCCAGCCGCGCTACCAGGGCAGCGGCAGCTCCCACATCAACCCCTGGCATGTCAGCTCCGCGCTGGAGGCCGCCTCTGACCGCGAAGGCCTGGACGTGGAATACGCCGAGGGCTTTGGTGTGCGCGATTTGATGTATAACCCCGTGCTCGCGGAGCAGGCCATCGCTTTGGCAAAGCGCTGCGACACGGCGGTCATCTTCGCCGGGCTTCCGGATTCCTTCGAGACCGAGGGCAGCGACCGCAGGCATCTCGACCTGCCCTCCTGCCAGAACGATTTTATCGCCGCCGTGGCGAAGGTCCAGCCCAATGTCGTGGTGGTGCTGCACAACGGCGCGCCCGTGCGCATGCCCTGGATCGACGACGTTTCCGCCGTGCTGGAATCCTATCTGGGCGGCGAGGCCGTGGGCGAGGCCCAGCTGGACCTGCTCTTCGGCGACTACAGCCCCAGCGGCAGGCTGGCCGAAACCTTCCCCCTGCGCCTGGAGGATACCCCCTGCTATGACTTCTTCCCCGGCAACCCCCTTACGGTGGAGTACCGCGAGAGCATCTATGTGGGCTACCGCTACTACGACAAGGCCGAAAAGGAGGTCCTCTTCCCCTTCGGCCACGGCTTGACCTATACCAGCTTCGAGTATTCCGATTTGAAGCTTTCGGCCAAGAGGATCACCCCGGCAAGCAGCCTGAAGATCTCTCTCACCGTAAAGAACACCGGCGATTTCGACGCCTATGAGGTCGTGCAGCTCTACGTTGCCCCGCCCGAAACAGATGTTTTTCGCGCCGCCAAAGAGCTCAAGGGCTTCGAAAAAGTGTTTGTCAAGGCCGGGGAGGAGGCGCAGGTCAGCTTCGTCCTGGACGCGGCGGCGTTCGCCTTCTACCACACCGGCCTGGCCGATTGGTACTGCGAGAGCGGAAGCTACCGCATCCTCGCGGCCGCCTCCAGCCGGGACATCCGCCTGGCCGCCGCGGTAAAGCTGCAAAACACCGTCCAGGCCCCCGCGATTTACACGGGCGCCCTGCCGGCCTACCAAAGCGGCGAGGTGCAGCAGGCTCCCGCGGAGGAATTCGAAGCGCTCCTGGGCTTCCCGCTGCCGCCGACCCACCCGCAGCTGCCCCAGCGCCTGGGCCTCGACCACACCATCGAGGACGCGCGGCAGGGCCGCCCGGGCCGTTTTCTCTATAAAGCCGTCAAGGGCGTAATGCCTCTGGTGGCGAAAAAGATGGAGGGTCTGGGCGACACGGAGGCCCTGATAGACAGCGTGTTCGAAATGCCCGTGCGCACCATCGCGCTGTGGTCCGGCGGCATGCTCACGGCGGACATGGCGGAGGCCCTCGTGTCCATCTTCAACGAGGAAAAATACCTGCGCTCCATCTACACCCTGCTGAAGGGCGGCGCGAAGGCCGTGAAGAAGCTGGTGTGTAAAGAGGAACTATGATCTACGACACAGCCATCGTCGGCGCGGGAGCCTCCGGGCTCGCGGCGGCCATCGCGGCCGGGCGGGCGGGCGGGCGCGTGCTCCTGCTGGAACGCCTGCCGCGGGCGGGAAAAAAAATTCTCGCCACCGGGAACGGCCGCTGCAACCTGAGCAACCGCGCGGTGCTGGAGCACCCCTATCATAACCGGGATTTCGCTTTATCCGCCCTCAAAAGCTTCGGCCCGGCGGAATGCGAGGCCTTCTTCCGCTCCCTGGGCCTTGCGCTGCGGGAGGACGCCGAAGGCCGCGTGTATCCCCGCAGCAACACCGCATCCTCCGTGCTGGACGCCCTGCGCTTCGGCGCGGCGCGGGCCGGCGTAACGCTGCGCTGCGACACCCACGTGCGTTCTGTCCGGCGGGAACGGCAGGGCTTTCTGCTCAATGACGACATCCGCGCCCGGCGCGTGATCCTCGCCGCCGGAGGCTGCGCCGCGCCCGCCCATGGCTCCGACGGCTCCGGCTTCGCGCTGCTCGCGCCGCTGGGTCACGCAATCGTCCCGCCAAAGCCGGCCCTGGTGCAAATTCGGCTGAAGTCGCCTATTTTGCCCATGCTCAAGGGCCTGCGGGTTTCCGCGGGGATTACATTGGAAAACGCCGAAGGCCTGCCGCTGCGGGAGGCCTTCGGCGAAATTCTCTTCACGGAGGACGGCCTTTCCGGCATCGCCGCCATGGAGCTCAGCCGCGCGGCTGAGCCCGGCACGGTCGCCGTGCTGGACCTGCTGCCCGAATTATCCGCGCCGGCACTCGCGGCGCTGCTCGCGGAATTTGCGCGCAGCTGCCCCGAGGCCTCCCCCGAACAGCTTCTGGCAGGTCTTCTGCCAAAGAGAATCGGCGAGGCAGTGATCAAGCAAAGCGGATCGAACAAACTCGATCATTTCACGAAAACGGCGAAGCGCTTCGCATTCCCTGTCGCCGGCACCCGCGGCTTTGCCCACGCCCAGATCACCGCGGGCGGCGCGGCGGTCTCCGAGTTTTGCGCCGGGACATTGGAATCCCGCCTCGTGCCGGGCTTATACGCCTGCGGCGAGCTGCTGGATATCGACGGCGGCTGCGGAGGATTTATGCTGCACTGGGCCTGGGCTTCCGGTCTTTTGGCGGGTCAGAGCCTGCGCCAATGACAAACGGCCAAGGGCTCTAAAACACAGACAACGCGATATCATATAGGATCTCCGCGATTGCGCGCGGGGATTCTTTCATGCCTGTTTTCAGCCAATGCTGCACGATGCCGACCCCACCGTTGACGACGAAGAGAAAGCGCATCTCTTTCTCAAACGGCGGCGCGGCCCTGCTTTGCGCGGCAGGGAAATCGTTCATCTGATAGGCCACGAAGAAAAATTTTTTTTGAAAAGAGATGCTGCCCTTCTCGCTCATGAGCACCTGCAGGTATTTCCGGTTTTCCACAAAGCATTCGAAAAGCCGCTCTAGCGAGCGGATGGTGGCCCTCTTGCCCTCCTCCCATTTACCCAGAAGCGTCTCCATCTCCCCGCGCTCCCAGGCGAGAGTTTCCTCCTCAATGGAGCGCAGCAGAGCATAAATGTCCTCATAATGCGTATAGAATGTGGACCGGTTGACGTTCGCCCGTTCACAGAGCTCCTTCACCGTGATTTTCTCAAAGGGCTTCGCCTTCATCAGCTCAATCAGGCCATCCGAAAGCACCATGCGCGTGTACTGTATTTTTCGATTTAGATTTAGATTCTGATTTTGGCCCTCCATTTTGCCGCCTCCCGTTAATTGCGTCTGATTTGTCCAGAAGGCAACGGCAGGCACGATCGCTGTCGGGTTCCCGACAGCTTTAATCCAACTGATGGTTGCCAAATAGACATCTGTCTATTATAATACATGCAGAAGCGGCAGTCAAGCCCTTGCCTGTCAAAGAAACGTAAAAAGCATAAAAAACCATCAAATCAAAAAACATCAAAAAAATGAAAGGAGTTTGCAGCGAATGGTTACATTGATTATAGCGGTCACCACCCTGCTCACCAGCATTCTCATCCCCATCTGCGCCGCGCTGTTCGGCTTGTTCATCTTCTGAGCCAAAACAAAAACCGAGCGCCAATCAAGGTTGGCGCTCGAAATGTTTTTGTTCTTTTATACCGGCTCTGTGTGGCTGTGCAGCTGGATCATGCTCTTTTCCTTCGCGTGCTGGGCCAAATCGCTTTCGGTCACATAGGCCACGCTGCGGCAGGAGCCGCCCGCCAGGCGAACCCGCTTGCGCAGCTTCGCGCCTGCCTGCCCAAAGGAGCGTACGCGGTTGCAGACAACGCAGCTCACCTCACGCCCGGCCAGGTTGCAGCGGTAGAGAAACTCGTTGCACTCCGCGCTGGGCGAAAACAGCCGCAGGGAATTGACCAACACAATGCTGTCGTAGCCGGCCAGATCCAGCTCCATGGGAGCCAGACCCGTGCCGCGCCCGGTGAGCGCGCGGTAGCAGTCAGCCAAAAAATTCATGATCGGATGCGCCTGATAGCGGGATTGCAGCTCCATCACATCTACATGCTCCATCGCGGAGGCCTCGCACATGGCGCGCACCAGGCCTCGCTTTGAATGGTAGACGAGCAGCGTCTTCATCATTCGCCAAACCTCCATTGAAAAGCCCGTTGGGGCTGAATTGTCTTCTCCATGCTTCTTCACCAAACGCTTCAAAACGCCGTGATTAAATCTTCTTTTCCAGTACGCCCTGGATCCATTGGATCACGCAGTCATAGACCAGCTGGCGTTCGGGCGCCAGCAGAATTTCGTGCCGCATGCCGGGAAACAGCTGCAGGACAGTCTGCTTGCGCCCGGCCTCCCGCAGCCTGCGCGCCACCTGCTGCACGCCCTTGCCGTAATCCCCCACCGGGTCCGCGTCCCCCGCGATGAGCAGCATGGGAAAGTGGTGCGGAATGGAATCCCGGAACCATTTGCCCCGGTTGACATGCTTCAGCAAATGCAGCAAATCCAGATAGCCAGCCGCCGTAAAAATAAACCCGCAGTCCTTATCCTCTATATAGATGTCCACTTCCGCGGAATCCGTATTGAGCCAGTCGAACTTCGTGCGCGGCTTGCCGGGGTATTTGTCGTTATAATGCCCAAAACCGATTTGGTCCAGCAGCTCGCTGCGGTAGGTGTCCCCCCGGAGAAGCGCGATGATTCTTGCCGCGAGAATGCCCGCGGCCGCCACGGGATTGGAGCCGCTGGTACCGCAGAAAACCGCGCCCGCCAAATCGTCGCTGTAGCGCTCCGTATAGGCCCGGGCGATAAAGGAGCCCATGCTGTGCCCAAACAAAAAGAACGGTAAATCCAGCGGATAGTGGTCGCGCATCAGGTTTGTCAGCGCCTTAACGTCGCTGCGCAAATGCTTCCAGCCGTTTTTCCTGCCAAAATAGCCGCGCAGCTCCGCGTCCCGCGTGGTTTTTCCGTGGCCGGGCAGGTCGGCGCACCAAACGGCGATGCCCGCGTCGCAAAGCGCCTGCGCGAAGGCTTCGTAGCGTTCCCCGTGCTCCGCCATGCCGTGCACAATCTGCATTGCGGCAACAGCTTGGTTTTCCGGTTCCCAAACGCGGTAAAAGACGTTGGCCAAGCCAGAAGACGACGGGAACTCCCCCTCCGTCCGCTTAAAAGCCATGGCAGTACCTCCGGCGTGTTTTTCGGGACCATTTTTCAACAGTTCTCGTATCACCATTATATCACAAAAGAAATCAAAATGTAATCCTTTTGTAATATTTTTTTCATTTTCGTAGGCCTGCACAAAACATACACAGTTGAAATAGAAAAATACGGAAGAAAACTAACATAATTTCACAAATCTATCCAGCTAAAGCACAGAATTATCGCGTCAAATCAGCGTCTTCAGCCGTTCCGCGGCGGCGCGCGCGCCCTGTTTCACCCGCGGCAGCTTGTCTGAAAGCGTCCGCCTCAGCTCGTTTTCCCTCTCGAAGAAGGCCTCCGCCATATGGCAGACCCCTTCGCCGCCGAAATCCTCCCGGGAAAGCACCAGGCCATCCGCTGAGCCAAAGAGATCCTCCGCCAGGCCGTAGGCCTTCACGCTGTAGCCCAGGGCAAGCGCGGGCACGCCGGTGGAATAGGCCGCGATCACGGCGTGGGTTCGCGCGCCAATGAAGCAGCGGCACTGGGAGATCAGATGCTTGAGCTCCTCCGCGCTCCAAGGAGCCTCAAAGCCGACGGGAATCAGGCGGGGATCCTCGCCGAATTCCTCCAGCAGATCGCGCAGAGCATCGCGGTCGTCATTCCAGCCCGGGCGCAGAACATGGGGGACCAGGGCGACGCTCCCGCCGCTTTCCCGCAGCAAAAGCGGCAGCAGGGCCCGCAGCGCCGCGGCGCAGCCCGGGTTGTCCTGCGTGACGAAGCGGCTCAGATTCAGGCCAATCGTCTGCCCCGGAACGAAACCCTCCGGCAGCGCGCGGGGCTTTGCCTCCATCAAAAAGGCCGGGTCGGGGTGGTAAAAAGAGCGCTCCCCCAGGCCCAGATCGTTCAGCAGCGCGAGGCTGCGGTGTTCCCGGGCGGTGATCAGGCTGTACCGCCGCAGGTCCTCCCGCTTTTGCGGCGTGAGCTTTTCCTCCTCCACGGAGCAGCCCCAGAGCACGGCGGGCCTGCCCCTTTCCAGTAAAATCCGGTTCAGCGCCGCGATATCGCTCAGGGCGCCGTAGCAATAGTTGTCGCCGCCCACGGAGAGATACAGGTCATACCCCGCCGCGTCCGAATCCTTGAACATCTGATAAAAAAAGAGCTCGTCCGCCTTTTCCGTGGATTTCAGGCGATAGTACCACAATCGAAGATAGTCCGGCGAAAAGCGGCTGATTCCCTTCATTTCCGTGGGATACAGCTGTCGCACGCGCAGATCCTCCGGCAGGCGCGCGGCCAGATCCTCCTCGATTTTGCTGGTAAGAAGCGTCAGCTCCGCCGCACCGAAGGCCTCCCGGAGCATCGGCAGCGTCCCCCGGACAATCGCCTCATTGCCCCGATTGAGACATCCGGCGTGAAAGTACATCGCGATTCGCATTTCGCAGCCTCCGTTCATTGATTGCCAAATATAAATTTCATATTTAAATTTATTTATAAAAGCAGATATATTTGAAAACATCATATCATATCGCCATGATTTTTGCAAGGAGAGATTTTTTCAGCTGTTTCGCATGTCCATATTGCTTTCTATAAAGCCCTGTGATATAATTTTTACGTCAATAATACTTCTAATCGAGGAGACGCCATGTATAAGGTCCATATCGGTTACGGCTTCCATGTCAACTGCTACCACTCCTACCGGGGCGACGCCAATGACGCCACGGGCTTTGGCGGCGATATCCGCGTTATCCGCCGCGTCATCGAAATCCTCAACGGCCTCAATGAGCGGGGCATCCCCGTCAAGGGCACCTGGGACTTCGAAAACGCCTTTTCCCTGGAGGATATCCTGCCGAAATACGCGCCGGATATCATTGAGGGCGTGCGGGAACGGGTGGAGCGCCGGGGCGACGAAAACATCATCATGGGCTACAACAACGGCGCGCTGGGGGCCATGACCCGGGATGAGTTCGATGCGTCGGTCCAGTGGGCGGTCACCAATCCCTGGGGCTCGGGGCTGGCGGATCTCTTCGGCGCCTGCGAGAGAATCGTCCGCCCGCAGGAGGTCATGTTTTCGCCGCCCCAGGTGCGGGACTACAGGCGCTGCGGCATAGAAGCCCTGTGCCTTTATTACAGCTGCGTGCCCTTCGACGCCTTCAACACCATCGTGCCGCGCCTGCGCGACGCCCTGGCCTTCAACCCGCTGACATTCACCTATGAGGGCGAAAGCCTCACGGTGCTGCCCAGCTATTCCAACGCGGACTTGATCGACGCGGGCTCGCTGCGCGCCCTGGCCAAGGATTTGCACGCCCGGCAATTGAGCGGCGAAATCAAAACAGACGTCTTTATCTTCGTCAACATGGACGCCGACGCCTTCTGCTGGGAGCCCTTCGATCTGCCCGCGCCCCTGAACCGCCTGGCCAACACACAGGGCATTCTGGGCCTGGTGGAGGAGGTGGCGGAGCTGGATTTCGTGGAATTCAACACCCCGGGGGGCTATCTGAAAAACCATCCGCCCCTGGGGGAGATCAGCTTCGGCCACGACACCGCCGACGGCAGCTATACGGGCTGGTCCAGCTGGGCCGAAAAGCCCTTCAACCGCTTGCTGTGGAGCCGCGTCGAAAAGGCCCGCGCCCTGGCGAAGACCCGGGGGCTTGACGCGGACTCCCCCGGCTTCCGGGAGCGGATTCTGCTGCTTTCCACCACGCACTTCGGGCTGGCCTCGCCGGTGCTGAATATTGACCGGGAGCGCGGGGCCCTGGCCCTTTCGGAAACGATGCTCCGCAAGGAGCTGGACGCGCTGGAGCGCCCCGGGCAGCTCACGCTGGTGAATCTCAACAACAGCTGTCTGGCCGGCACAGAGCTGTGCTTCGCGCCCGGATGGCTCACACGGATTGAGCGGCTGGGCATCGCGGCGGAGGGTCTCGCCAGCTTTGGCGCGGTCACCCTGGATACGCACGCGGACGGCTCCGTCGCCAGCGCCTACGCTCTGTGCCGCTTTGACGAGGCCTTCGCGCGCGCTGAAATCAGCGTCACCAACGGCGCGGAGATCCCCTCTCCCCCTTCCGCGCCTTCTCTTCGTTTGGAGGCGGGGGGGCTCAGCCTGGCATTCTGCGCGCATGGGGAAGTGCTCTCGGTCAAATACAATGGCAAAGCCATCGGCGGGCGGGATTTCCTCCGGAGCTTTTTGAGCTACGGCAAACAGAATTATCCCATGACCGCCAAGCGCTGCGCGGCCCTCCCCGCCGCCGGGCAGCTGCGGGGCCTGCGGGTCGAGGGCGAGCTGCACCTGCCGGAGGAGCTTTCCCCGGGGCAGTGCCAGTTCGATTTCTTCACCCTGCCCGGCGTCGGCGGCGTAATCGTGCGAATGAACGCGCGGTATCCGCGCACAGAGGAAAGCTATACGCTTTCCACGCAGTCCAGCGCGCTGGGGCGGTATTACGATGTGCGCTGGCGGCAGGCGGCGCCCTTTCAGCTCACGCCGCGCCTGCCCGGGGAGCTCCACGTGGTCAAGCGCAACTTCGCGGAGGATATCTCGGATTACCCCATCGCCAGCTTCCGGGAAAGCGTGCCCGAAAATGAAAGCCTGGATTCCTTCAACCACCAGCTCACGGGGGGCTTCGTGGGCCTGAGCAACGGCGAGAGCGGCCTGCTGCTGGCCAACGCCCGGCAGCTGCTGGGCTCCATGGCCCACTGCCCCATGCGCCTGCGCCGCCAAAATGGCCAGGACCTTGTGAGGCTCAACCCCTTCGGCACCTACGCGGGCCGCCAGCGCCTGCACCACAGCCGGGGCAATGGCAGCGTCTGCGAGGCCTTCGTCATCGTCGCGCCCCAGTCGCGCTCCCTGGCCCCGGCCTACAACGGCGCGGAGGAGACCGCGGTGCTGGCTCTCTTTGGCTTCGAAGGCCTCCGTCCCGGCGAGGCTGTCACCCGGGAGGCCTGCGCCTTCGCCGACGGCGCGGTGCTTCTCGCGCCGGAAGATTCCCCCGTTTGGGGCGCCGATATGCGCGGCCACGCGGCCACCGGCGCCGCGCAGGCCCTGCGCGGGCAGGGGGAAAAGCAGAAGCTGCGTTCCCCGCTGTTTTCGGGGGTGCTCCCCGGGCCCCTGCGGATGGCAGGGGTAGGGATCAGGGCCCTGGGGCAGATGCTCCGGGCGCAGTGGAAAGCTAGATAATAGATTTTAGACTTTAGATTTTAGATATTAGACAAAGCGCAGGCGCGGCCATTGGCCGGACCCGAGTAGGGCGAGGCATTGCCGAGCCGTGGCAAACAACAATCTTGCATCACAACAATCATTAAAAACAGATAATACACGCCGGACATCCATCAAAAATGTCCGGCGTTCTATTATCTAATATCTAAAGTCTAAAATCTAATATCTAATATCTAATGTCTAAAAACTAAAATCTAATATCTAAAGTCTAAAATCTAATATCTAAAATATTATCTTTTTCGCCTGCCAAAAAAGCCCGTGCGCTCGTCCGGGGGCTCCGGCGGGTTCTTTGGCGGGCCCGCCGTGGAGGAGGCCGGGAACTGGGGCTTCATCTGCTCAAAGAGCCCGCGCTGCTCGGCGCTGAGGCGCTCGGGCACCTCCACCTGCACGCGGATATGGGCGTCGCCCTTGCGGCCGCTGCCGCCTAAAACGGGAATTCCGCGTCCTCGAATGGTGAAGACCGTGCCGGGCTGTGTGCCGGCGGGAATCTTATGTTCCACCTTGCCCTCCAGGGTGGGAACGTAAATCGTGTCGCCCAAAGCCGCCTGCCAGAACTGGATGCCGATGTCGCACCACAGATCGTTGCCCTCGCGCTCGAAGATGGGGTGGGGCCGCACCGTGACGCCCACAATGAGGTCGCCCGGCCCGCCGCCGTTGAGGCCCTTGTTGCCCTCGCCGCCCACGCGCAGGGCCTGACCATCGTCGATACCCGCGGGCACGTTGATTTCCAGGGGGCTGCGCCTGCGCACGCGCCCGCCGCCCCGGCAGGTGGCGCAGGGATTTTCGATGCTCTTGCCCCTGCCGCCGCATTTCGGGCAGGTTTTGGAGGAGGAGATCACGCCGAAGGGCGTGCGCTGCTGCACGGTTTTCTGGCCGGAGCCGCCGCATTCGGCGCAGCTTTTCGGCACGCTGCCCTTGGCCGCGCCCGTGCCGCCGCAGTCTACGCAGGGCTCAATGCGGTTGAGCTCAATGGTACGCTTGCAGCCCCGGGCGGCGTCCTCAAAGGAAATGACCACGTGCTGCTCCAGGTCGCTGCCCCGGCGCGGCGCGTTGGGATTCGCGCCCCGCCCGCCGCCGCCGAAGCCCCCGAAGATGCTCCCGAAGATGTCGCCCAGGTCGCCGAAATCGAAGCTGCCCTGAAAGCCGCCGCCGGGAAAGCCCGGCCCGGCGTTGGGGTCCACCCCCGCGTGGCCAAACTGGTCGTAGCGCGCCTTCTTTTGCGGGTCTGACAGCACCTCGTAGGCCTCGTTGGCCTCCTTCATCTTCGCCTCGGCGCCGGGATCGTCCGGGTTCAGATCCGGGTGGTACTGCTTCGCCCTGCCGCGATAGGCCTTTTTGATTTCGTCCTCGCTCGCGCCTTTTGTTACGCCCAGGACGTCGTAGAAATCACGTTTGTCCGGCACTGGATGGCCTCTTTTCTATCGTTCAATCGCTTTTCATCGCACTTACTCGCACTTGCTCGCATTACACCTCGGGCACATCTTCATCGGGCGGGGCTGCGTAGCCCTCGGTGGGGCCGTAGCCCTCCGCCGGGTCGCCCTGCGGCGCGGCCTGCTGATAGAGCTTCTCGCTCATGCTGTAGAACTTCGCCTGAAGCTCCTCCTTGCGGGATTTGATCAGGTTGATGTCCTCGCCTTTCAGCGCTTCGCGGAGATTTTCCAGCGCGGCGCTGACCTCGGTTGTATCTTCGGCAGAGAATTTGTCGGCGTTCTCGCTGAGCATCTTTTCGCTCTGATAGACCATCTGGTCGGCCTCGTTGCGCAGATCGACCTCCTCGCGGCGCTCCTTGTCCTCGGCGGCGAACTGCTCCGCCTCCCGCACGGCCTTCTCAATGTCGTCCTTGCTCATGTTTGTGGAGGAGGTAATGGTGATGCTCTGCTCTTTTTGGGTGCCCAGGTCTTTCGCGGAGACATTCACGATGCCGTTGGGGTCGATGTTAAAGGTGACCTCAATCTGCGGCGTGCCGCGCCGGGCGGGCAGAATGCCGTCCAGATGAAACACGCCCAGGGTCTTGTTGTCCCGCGCGAATTCGCGCTCGCCCTGCAGCACATGGACCTCCACGGAGGGCTGGTTATCCGCCGCGGTGCTGAAAATCTGGCTTCTCGTGGCCGGGATGGTGGTGTTGCGCTCGATGATACGGGTGTTCACGCCGCCCATGGTCTCAATGCCCAGAGAGAGCGGGGTGACGTCCAGCAGCAGCAGGCCGGTGTTGATGTCGCCGCCCAGAATGCCCGCCTGCAGCGCCGCGCCCAGAGCCACGCACTCATCGGGGTTGATGCCCTTGAAGGGCTCCGCGCCGATGAACTGCTTCACGGCGTCCTGCACGGCGGGAATGCGGCTGGAGCCGCCCACCATAAGAACTTTATTGATCTCATTCACCCGCAGCTTGCTGTCCTGCATGGCCTGACGCACGGGCACCATGGTCTTTTCCACCAGGTCGGCGGTGAGCTCGTTGAACTTCGCCCGGCTGAGGGTGGTTTCCATATGCTTCGGACCCGTGGCGTCCGCCGTAATAAAGGGCAGGCTGATCTGAGAGGAGCTCACGCCCGAAAGCTCGATCTTCGCCTTCTCGGCGGCCTCCTTCAGGCGCTGCATGGCCATCTTGTCCCCCCGCAGATCAATGCCGTTTTCCTGCTGGAAGGTTTTCGCCAGCCAGTCGATGATCCGCTGGTCGAAGTCGTCGCCGCCCAGGTGATTATTGCCGGCGGTGGCGAGCACCTCCTGCACGCCGTCGCCCATCTCGATGATGGACACATCGAAGGTGCCGCCGCCCAGGTCATAAACCATGACCTTCTGGTCGGCCTCTTTGTCCACGCCGTAGGAAAGCGCCGCGGCGGTGGGCTCGTTGATGATGCGCTTGACCTCCAGCCCGGCGATGCGCCCGGCGTCCTTGGTGGCCTGGCGCTGGGCGTCGGTGAAGTAGGCCGGCACGGTGATGACCGCCTCGGTCACCGTCTCGCCCAGATAGGCCTCGGCGTCGGTCTTGAGCTTTTGCAGGATCATCGCGGAGATTTCCTGCGGCGTGAAGCGCTTGCCGTCGATGTTTACACGAAAATCGCTGCCCATCTGACGCTTGATGGAAGACACGGTGCGGTCAGGGTTGGTGATGGCCTGGCGTTTGGCTATCTGGCCCGTGAGGCGCTCGCCGTTCTTGCCGAAGGCCACCACGGACGGCGTGGTGCGCGCGCCCTCCGCGTTGGGGATGATAACCGGCTCGCCGCCCTCGATAACCGCGACGCAGGAGTTGGTCGTACCCAAGTCAATGCCAATGATTTTTCCCATGATATTTTCCTCCTCGTATGGATTGTCTTTCTTATGAATTGATTTGATGATGAATTGATTTGCAATTGTTCCGCTTTCCGCTTCCGCTAAGTTTGCGCCTTATCTTTGCCGCCCCCTAATTCGCCACACGAACCACCGCCTCGCGAAGGAGCTTATCTCCCACGCGGTAGCCCTTCTGGAAAACCTCCGCGACGACACTTTCTCCCAGCTCGGGATCTTCATCGTGCATCACGGCGTTGTGCAGGGCAGGGTCAAAGGCGTCGCCGGCCCCGCCGAAGGCCTCGGTCCCCTGCGCTGCGAGAATCTGCCGCAGCTGCTCGAAGATCATGGTCACGCCCTTGCGGTAATCCTCGGCCTCGGCGGCCTCCAGGCCGTTCTCCGCGCGGTCAAGGTTATCCAGCACGGGCAGAAAGGCCTTGAGAACATCCGCCTTGGTGAGCAGGAAGGCCTCCTCCCGCTCCCGCTGGGAGCGCTTGCGGAAATTATCGAAGTCCGCCGCGAGGCGCAGCAGCTGGTCCTTCGTCTGGGCCAGCTCCCCGGCCAGGGAACTCTCGTCGTCGCTGTCCTTGGCCAGCGCCTCGTCCAGGTCGTTGAGCACCGACGCATCCGCCGCCTGTTTTTTTGCCATATCAATAGCCCCTTCTGTTATCTTAAAAAATAAGTCTAAAGCTCTAAAAGTCTAAAATCTAAAATCTAAAGTCTAAAATCTAAAAATCATTCTTCTATTGCCGCCGTCAGCATGCGCCCTACCAGGGCGGTCACGGTGCGCAGGCAGGGAATCACGCGGGCGTAATCCAGGCGTACGGGGCCGAGAATGCCCAGCAGCCCGCCCCGGGAATCCCCCACGGCATAAGAGCAAAGAATCAGGCTGATGTCATGGGCGCCGCGGCTCCAGGGGGTTTCCGCGCCTAAGATCACCTGCACGTCGTTGGCCCACAGCGATTCCCGCAGCCGCTCCGCCGCGATAGCCGCGCGCAGATCCCGCAGCAGCCGGGCCGCGCCGCGTTCCATCTCGGGATGCCGCAGGCTGTTCGCCTCCTCCACCAGCACCTCCCGCCCCGCGGATTCACAGGCGAGCTCCGCCACGGTAGCCAGCAGACAGGCCATGGTCAACAGATGCGCCCCTGTTTTGGCCGCGAGAGACTGCATATAGCCCTGGGTGAGCTCCTCCAGGGGACGGTCCAGAATGCTCTCGCGCGAAACGCGGTAAAACAGCGCGCGCAGTTCCTCGCCGATGGGCGACTCGGTACGGATTACCCGGCTTTTCACCGCGCCGTGGGTCGTCAGCAGCGCCACCATGGCCATATGCCCGCTCACAGGCGTCATCTCCAGGCGCTTGACGCGGATATCCGCGCCGCCGGGGGCCGCGTAAAGCGCGGTGCAGTTGGTGAGCTCCGCCAGCAGGCGGCCCACGTTTTCCAGGAGGTTTTCGGGCTCCCGGGCATGCTCCAGCAGCCTTTCCTCCAGCCGGACCCGCTGCGCGGTGCTCAGCTCTCGCCCCGGCAGCAGGTGGTCGATGTAGTACCGGTATGCCGTGCGCGAGGGTACCCGCCCGGCGGAGGTGTGCGGCTGCTCCAGGTAGCCCAGCTCCCCCAGCTGCGCCATCTCGTTGCGGATGGTGGCCGAGGAAACGGCATCCGGCAGCAGCTCCATCAGCCGCTTGGAGCCCACCGGCTCGCCGGTCCTGTTATACTGCTCCACAATGGCGCAAAGGATGCGCCGCTTGCGCTCGCTGAGCATGGCAATGCTCCTTTCGCGTTGGATCATGAATTAGCACTCTACCCGCCAGAGTGCCAGCACTTATTATTATCATACCCTCAATGAGAGAATTTGTCAATTGATTAAATGTAAATACTTTGTAAATTTGAGCCGCGGGGTAAGCGCCCCGCGGCAAAAACAAAAAATAATTCAATAGACTTCTTGCGAAATGGATGTCTTTTTTGCCAGCGGGCGACCACAGGTCGCCCCTACTATGAATTCTGCCCCAGCTTGATATCAGTCCATCGCGAAGGATC
>WRMQ01000042.1 GCA_009777055.1 Oscillospiraceae bacterium | reverse complement strand
GCGGCCTTTGCTTTGCTCTCCTAAAGCCCCCTTTGAAAGCAAAGGGGGAAAAGAATTGCCGCAGCAATTCTTGGGGGAATTTTATCGCGCGAGCGATTTCACGCCTGCCTACCTGTTCTTCTTTGCGGAAAATTGCCTTTGCGGAAAATCACCGCAACCGGCTAAAATAGCTACATAATAAACACACCCCCTGTGCCGTTATCGCGTATAATGGCGCAGGGGGTGTGTGCTACATATGGATCAAGCTCACGACATTGCCGCCGCCGCGAAAACCATCGCGGTTCTGGGCGGCGACGCCCGGCAGGCCTATGCCGCGCGGGCCCTGCTGCGCGCCGGATTCCGCGTTGTGCATTTCGGCGTGCCCCAGGCGGCCCGCGAAATCGGCGAGGCCGCGGATTCCCTTGCCGGCGCCCTGGATGAGGCGGATATTCTGCTGGGGCCGCTGCCCTTTTTGCGGGACGACAGCCTCTTCGGCTGCCGCGACATGCCCCGCGCGGAATTTGAGGCGCATCTCAGCCCGCGGCACACCCTGGTCGCGGGCTGTGTGCCGGAGCCGGTGCGCGCGCTCTGCGCGAAGCTGGATGTAAAAGCCTTCGCGCTGCTGGACCGGGAGGACTACACCCTGCTCAACGCCGTGCCGACCTCCGAGGGCGCCATCGCGGAGGCGATCGTGCGCGGGCCGGGGAATATCCAGCGCGGCGGCTGCCTTGTGCTGGGCTATGGCCGCTGCGGCAAGGTGCTGGCGCGCCAGCTCAAGGGCATGGGCGCGCAGCTGCGCGTGGGCGTACGCCGCTGGGAAAGCGCCTGCGCCGTCCGTTCCGACGGCTTTGAGGCCCTTGATCTCACGCAGCTCCCCTTGGCGCTGCCGGAAACCGCCTATATTTGGAACACCATCCCGGCGCCGGTGCTGGGGGAGGCGCTGCTCCGCCTGCTGCCGGAGGAGGCTGTCATCATCGACATCGCGGCGGCGCCCGGTGGCACGGATTTTCCGGCGGCGAAGGCGCTGGGGCTGCGCGCCGGGCTGTTTCCGGGCCTGCCGGGAAGATACGCCCCCAAGGCCGCCGGCGAGGCCGTGGCGCAGGCCACGCAAGTTTTATTACGGGAGGAAGGGCTCATATGAACGATCAATGCCCATTGCTGGGCGGGCAAATGGAGAGCATCCGCATCGGTGTGGGAATGACAGGCTCCTTCTGCACCTTTGGGGCGATCTTTGAGGCGCTGGAGGACCTCAAGCACCGGGGCGCGGAGATGACCTTCGTGCTTTCCTACCACACCCAGCGGCTGGAAAGCCGTTTTGGCAAGCCGCAGAACACCCTGGAGCGCATCCGGGAGCTCAGCTGCGCCGAGCCCATTCTGACCGTTCCGGACGCGGAGCCCCTTGGGCCCAAAAGCCTGATTGACGTGTTTTTCATCGCGCCCTGCACGGGAAACACCCTGGCAAAGCTGGCCATGGGCATCACGGATACTGCTGTGTTTCGAATAAACACGCCAAATCCGAAAACGTTTATTCTGTTCCCGCAAGATTTTTTGGCGTTCACCTTGACTGGCCTTGACCGTCTGTGATATGATGTCTGTAATAAAAAATATAGAGGGATGATGTTATGTTTATTTTCGTTTTATTCAAGGACAAGAAAAAAGCGCTCGCCATGACCATAGCAATGGGCGCGCTGCTGGCGATTTTCGCGGCGACGATACTGCCCATTATGATTTCATCGGGCTTGTTCAAGCAGGAGGCAAGCCCGAGATACAAAAAGACAGAGGCACTTGCCACGGACTTTTATGCGGATACGGAAGCGGTCATAGAGAGCAGGGACAACCTGGAATCCAGAGGCGAGGCGATGGTTCGTTACGGCGGCGAATCCTGGGTCGAATACAGCTATACCTACAAGCAGCAGCAGTACACCTTTCGCAAGCAGGAAAACGTAAGCGTATATGAATACAGGAATGAGTACAGGAATGATACGCTGACCCCGGTTGGGCATTTGAAGCTGCTGTACGTCAACACGGCGAACCCGGGCGAGGCTTTGGAATACCCGCCGGAGAAGAAAACAAACATGGCGGTTCTCCCCTGGCTGGCGATGTCCCCTATCGCCCTGTTGTTCGTCATTACCCTTGTGAATTACCTCTCTGTGGCGAAGAAGGAGAAAGCAGGAAAAATCCGTTAATTCTCATAGGCCTCAATGATCCGCTCCGCGATCTCCCGCCGGGAGCGGCGCGTGTTCATCGCCTGCTTTTCAAGGTATCTGTGGGCCTCCTGCTCGCTCATGCCCAGCCGGGAGATCAAGGTGCATTTTGCCCGGTCGACAATGCGGATGTCCTTGATTTTTTGCTGCAGCCGGGCGTTTTCCGCCTGCACGCGCCGGATTTTATGGTGGGCCGATTTGGCCAGCATCAGCGCGGACCAGAATACCGTTTTATTCACCGGCTTGGCGATGGTCAGAACGCCGTCGTTTTCGCAGACGGCGGACACCGGGTCGAAGTATTCGTTTTTCACCAAAAGGATGACCTGCGCCGTGCCCGTGGAGGCAATATCCCGGGAAAAGCGCTCGCCGGATTCATCCCGCAGCAGCGCGTTGACGATCACGAGATCAAAGCTGCGCTCAAGCAGGAGCCGCCGGGCCTCGCCGCAGGACGAGACGGCGGCGGTCTGATGGATCGACGCCGCGCGCAGCACGTCCAAAAAGAAGGCGGTGCTTTTTTCTGTTCTGGAGACAATCAGAGCGCTTTCCATCCCGTCGCCGCCCTTCCGCTTGTTTTTCGCCGCGCGCGTTTATATCACGCCGAAATACCGTTCCCTGTGAAACGCGGCCTTGTCCTTCGCCGCCGAAAAGCTGAGAGCCTCGGGCTTTTTGACGGAGAGGTAGACCGACAGCAGCTCCTCCCCCATCACGCGTTTGACCAGCTCGCTTTTTTCCGCCAGGGCAATGGCCTTTTCCAGGCTGTCCGGCAGCCGTGTGAGCGGCTTTGTCACGCTTTCGTCCGCCGTAAAAAGATCGGCGTCCACCGCCGGAGGCAGTGCCGCGCCGCTTTCGATGCCGTCCAGGCCCGCGGCGAGAATCAGCGCGAAGGCGAGATAGGGGTTGAGGGAGGGATCCGGCGAACGCAGCTCCATGCGGACCTTTTCGCCCATGGCGGCCGGAATGCGGATGAGCTGGGAGCGGTTCTGGTGGGACCAGGACACATATTCCGGCGCCTCAAACCTGCCGAAGCGTTCGTAGGAATTGGCGATGGGGTTGAGGAACAGGGTGATCTCGGGGGTTTTGGAGAGAATGCCGGCGATGAAGCTTTCGGCCACGCCGGAGTGCCCCTCCCCCAGATTTTTGAAAATGTTCAGCCCGTTTTGCGCCAGGGACAGGTTGACGTGCAGGCCGCTGCCCACGGCGTCCGGAACAGGCTTCGGGCTGAAGGAGGCAAACAGGCCGCCGCGCGCGGCGATTGCCTTCACCACGGTCTTGAAGGTCTGCAGGTTGTCGGCGCAGGCGAGGGCGTCGCTGAAACGGAAGTCAATTTCATTTTGCCCGGGACCCTGTTCATGGTGGGAGCTTTCGGGCTGAAGCCCCATTTCCTCCAGGGTGAGGCAGATTTCGCGGCGGATGTCCCCGCCGCGGTCCAGGGGCGCGACGTCCAGATAGCCGCCGCGGTCCAGGGGCGTGCCGGTGGGCTCGCCGTCCTCGCCGGTCTTGAAGAGATAAAATTCGCACTCCGCCCCCACCTTGCAGACATAGCCCATAGCCTCGGCGCGCCGGACCACGCGTTTGAGCAGCACCCGGCCGTCGTTGGGAAAGGCCGTGCCGTCCGGATGCCTGATGTCGCAGTAAAAACGGGCGACCCTGCCCGGGCCCGGCCGCCATGGCAGCAGCGTCAGCGTGGCGGGGTCGGGAAACAACAGCAGGTCGGAGCGGATAACGCCGCGAAAGCCCTGGACCGCGTGGGCGTCGAAGGAGACGCCCCGCTCAAAAGCGGCGGGCAGCTCGCCGGCCATGATGGAGATATTTTTCTGCGTGCCAAACAAATCGCAAAAGCCCAGCCGGATAATCTTGATCTCGTTTTCCTTCACAAACGCAAGGACCTCATTCGCTGTTGTGTTCAAGGGGGAGCCCTCCGTATTTAGAATGTTTTTTCGCAACAAAATTTACGCGTTTTCATAATGAAAGTACAGTCAGGCCAGCCCCATGCGCTCGCGCGCAAAATTCCTCCGCCCCCATGGGGCACCTCCTTTGCTTTCAAAGGAGGCTTTTGCGGCCTTCGCTTTCCCCTTCATTTCGCAGGGATCTAACAGACCTCTTTCGAAATGGGCGGCTTTTTGCCAGTGGGCGACCACAGGTCGCCCCTACTATGAATTCTGTCCCAGCTTGATATCAGTCCAACGCGAAGGATCATAGTAGGGGCGCACTGTGTGCGCCCGCTGGCAACCAACATCAATTTTGCAAGAAGAATATTCTTTCGCAACAAAATTTACGCGTTTTCATAATGAAAGTACAGTCAGGCCAGCCTCATGCGCTCGCGCGCAAAATTCCTCCGCCCCCATGGGGCACCTCCTTTGCTTTCAAAGGAGGCTTTTGCGGTCAAAATTATATAGTAAAAATTTAAAAATATATTTACGAATACATTGCCATATAAGTCCCGTGCGCGGCGATCAGCTCGTCGCACATGGCGGCGATGTCGTCGATGCTCAGCTCCGCGGCGGTGTGGGGGTCCAGCATCGCGGCCATATAGATGTCCTTGATCTTTCGGCTGCGGGCGGCCTCAATGGTCATGAGCTGGGCGTTGACGTTGGTCATGTTCAACGCCGCCAGCTGCACCGGCAGCGCGCCTACATGGCAGGCCCGCACACCCATGCCGTCCGCCACGCAGGGAACCTCCACGCAGGCCTCGGCCGGCAGATTCGTGATCAGGCCATTGTTAAGCACGTTTCCGCCAAAGGAAAAGCGTCCGCTGGTGGTGATGGCCTCCATGATGCTGCAGGCGTATTCCCCGCTGCGCTTGTGGGTGATCCTGCCGTCGGCCAGAATGCCGGCCCGCTCCTTTTCCCAGCCCGCGATCTGGTTCACGCAGCGGCGGGGATATTCGTCCAGCGGAATATTGAAGCGCTCAATGAGCTCCGGATAACGGGACTTGATGAACCAGGGGTTGTATTCCGAATTGTGCTCGCTGCTCTCGGTGCAGTAATAGCCCAGCCAGCGGATATACTCGTAGCGCACCATATCCCAATGCTTTTCGCCTGCGTTCTTTTCCGCGGCGCGGCGCTTGATCTCGGGATAGAGGTCGTTGCCGTCCCTGTCGTAGAGCTCCAGCAGCCAGCCCTGGTGGTTGATGCCCGCGATGGTCTCCTTGCGGCCCTCGAGCTTATCCTGCATGCCAAGAGCGCTGAGCAGGTCTTTGGAGCAGCCCTGCACGCTGTGGCACAGCCCCACGGTATTCACGCCGCAGTAGCGCTGCATATAGCCCGTGAGCATGGACATGGGGTTCACGTAGTTGAGAAACCAGGCTCTGGGGCAGACCTCCCGCATGTCGGCGGCGAACTCCTCGAGCACGGGGATGGTGCGCAGCGCCCGCATGATGCCGCCGATGCCCAAAGTATCGGCGATGGTCTGCCGCAGACCGTATTTTTTCGGGATTTCGAAATCAATCACGGTGCAGGGCTCATAGCCCCCCACCTGGATGGCGTTGACGACGAAGTCGGCGCCGCGCAGGGCCTCCTTGCGGTTTTCGGACCCGAGATAGGTCTTGATGGCGGCGTGGCCCTCGTTGACGTTCCTGTTCAGCGCGCTGAGAATGATCTCGCTGTCGTCCAGGCGCTTCGCGTCGATGTCGTAGAGCGCCAGCTCCGCGTTTTGGAACGCCGGGGTGCACATGACGTCGCCCAGAACATTGCGGACAAATACGGTGCTGCCCGCGCCCATGAAGGTGATTTTCGGCATAGTAGAATGGTCCTTTCGTGTTCGATGAGTTTTTAGATGAATCAACTCTTCCGGTCTGTAAATTGATTATAGCACAGACGTGGGGGAAACGCAATGGCTTATCTAATTCCGCAGACAATTTCAAGCTTGCTTTTTTCGCGAGAATGCCAATAGAGAAGGAGCTGCCCCTTGAATCATCTGGTCATAAAAAAAATTGGCGAAAACAAGAAACAATTTCTGGACTTGCTCTTGTTGGCCGATGAACAGGAATCCATGATAGACAAATACCTGGAACGGGGCGAGCTGTTCGCGCTGTATGACGGCGGCCTGAAAAGCGTTTGCGTCGTTACGCGGGAAAGCGGCGATGTCTGTGAGCTGAAAAATATAGCCACGGATGAAAAATGGCATGGCAAGGGATACGGAACCAAGCTTTTAAACTATATATTTTCATATTATAAAGGCAAGCACGCAACGATGCTTGTGGGAACCGGCGACAGCCCATGGATCCTTCAATTTTACCAGAAAAACGGCTTTCGGATTTCCCATAGAATCGAAAATTTTTTTATAGATAACTACGACCATCCAATGTTCGAGAAGGGCGTTCAGCTGGTCGATATGATTTATTTGAATAAAGCCCTTTGATTTGTGGGCTTTTGTTTTTTTGTCAATCAAAAAAAATTGCTTGACAAACCGGTTAGTTTGTGCTAACCTATCAGTAGTTAGCGGAGACTAACCGCTTGGAACGGGAGGGAACGGCATGACGCTGCGGGAACTGAAGGTGGGTAAAAGCGGACGCGTTTTGGCGGTGGGCGGGGAAACCGCGCTGCGGCGCCGGCTGCTGGATATGGGCATCACGCCCCACACGGAGATAACGGTGAAAAAAGCGGCCCCCCTGGGCGACCCCATTGAGCTGCTGCTGCGGGGCTATGTGCTGACCCTGCGCCTGGAGGACGCCGAAAAAATAACCGTGGAGGAGGCCGCGGCATGACCTTCGCTCTCGTCGGCAACCAAAACTGCGGCAAAACCACGCTGTTCAACCGGCTCACGGGCTCCAATCAGCACGCGGGCAATTTTCCCGGTGTGACGGTGGAGCAAAAGGCGGGCCGTATTCTGGGGCGCGGGGAGGCCTCCGTCGTCGATTTGCCGGGCATTTATTCCCTTTCGCCTTACACCAGCGAAGAAATGATTACCCGGGATTTTCTGCTGGAGCAGCATCCGGACGGGATCATCAATATTGTGGACGCGACCAATTTGGAGCGCAATTTGTACCTGACCCTGCAGCTGATGGAGCTGCGGATCCCCATGGTTCTGGCGCTGAACATGATGGATGAGCTGCGGGCCAACCAGAGCAGCGTCGACACGGCGCTTTTGGAGGAGCTGCTGGGCATCCCCGTCGTACCGGTTTCGGCGGCAAAAAAGCAGGGCATCTCCGCGCTGGCGGAGCGGGCCATCGAAACGGCGCGGCACAAAAAGCTGCCCCCGCGCCCCGCCGCGCCAAAGCCGGAGGAGGGCGAAGACCAGGAGGCGGCTCTGGCGGACACGCGCTATCAGTTGATTGAGGAGCTCTGCGGCAAATGCGTCACAAAGCCCCGGGAGAGCCGCGAATACCGGCGCAGTGTTCGGATCGACAGCGTTTTGACCCATCGGATCTGGGCATTTCCGTCGTTCCTGGGCATTTTGTTTCTGGTGTTCTGGCTCACCTTCGGCGTCATCGGCACGCCGCTGAGCGATTTTCTGGTTGGCTGTATCCAGACACTCAGCGACATGGCTGGCCGGGGGCTGACGGCGTATGGGCTGAACCCCATCGTCCATTCGCTGCTCATCAATGGCATCTTCGCCGGGGTGGGCGCGGTGCTGGGCTTCGTGCCGGTCATCGTCACACTGTTCTTCTTCCTTTCCATTCTGGAGGACAGCGGATACATGGCCCGGGTGGCCTATGTGATGGATAAGCCCCTGCGAAAAATCGGGCTTTCCGGGCGCAGCTTCGTGCCCATGCTCATGGGCTTCGGCTGCACGGTTCCGGCGGCGCTGGCCACGCGCACCCTGGCCAGCGCGCGCGACCGGAGAATGACGCTGCTGCTGACCCCCTTCATGAGCTGCAACGCCAAGGTTCCCGTCTATGCCATGTTTACAGCCGCGTTTTTTCCAAAGCATCAGGCCCTTGTCATGATGGGCCTTTATCTGACGGGCATTGTGCTGGGGATTCTTTCTGGCCTGATCATGAAGAGGACGGTCTTTCGGGGCGCGTGCGTCCCCTTTGTGATGGAGCTGCCCAATTACCGCTTCCCCTCCGGAAAAACCGTGCTGCTGCTGCTGTGGGACAAGGCGAAGGAATTCATCCAGCGAACCTTCACGCTGATTTTTCTGGCGAGCGTCGTGATCTGGTTCCTGCGCTCCTTTGACACGCGGATCCATCCGGTGACGGACAGCGCGGACAGTATGCTGGCGTCCGTCGGGCGGGGCCTGAGCGTGGTCTTCGTTCCTCTCGGCTTCGCGGACTGGCGGGCCGCCACGGGGCTCATCACCGGCTTCATGGCCAAGGAGGCGGTGATCAGTACCCTGGCCGTGCTGATGGGTACAGGGGCCGCGGCGCTGGAGCCCGCGCTGCAGACGCTGTTTACGCCTCTGTCCGCGCTGAGCTTTATGGTGTTCACGCTGCTTTACACTCCCTGCCTGGCGGCGGTCTCCGCGGTGCGGCGGGAATGGGGCAGCTGGAAGGGCGCGGCCTTTGTCGTGCTTTACCAGATGGGGATCGCCTGGCTCGCCGCCTTTGCGGTATATCAAATCGGAAGCCTGGTAGGGGGTTTTGTTAAATGAACATATATGATTATGCCGTGCTGACCCTGCTCGCGGCCGCGGCCATTTGCGCTTTCATCGGGATGCTTCGCCGCAAAAACCGCTGTGGGAGCGGCTGCGGGGGCTGTCCTTATGGAGGGGAATGCGGCAGGAAGCGCAAAAAAAGTTGTGGCAGGTGATCAACTTTTTTAACGCGAAACGAGAAAATGCTTGCATTTCAAGCAAAAATCGGGTATAGTATATCTGTTATGGCCCTTTTTGCGCATGACCAACGACAAAACGGTGAAGGAAGGTATCAGCTTATGATTTCCGCGGGTGATTTCAGAAACGGCGTGACGTTCGAAATGGACGGCGACGTCTACCAGATCATTGAGTTCCAGCATGTGAAGCCGGGCAAGGGCGCCGCCTTCGTGCGCACCAAAATCCGCAATGTGATCGGCGGCTCCGTCACGGAGCGCACTTTCAATCCCAGCGACAAGTTCCCCCCCGCCTACATTGAGCGCAAGGAAATGGCGTACTCCTACAACGACGGCGGGCTCTATTACTTCATGGACCCCGAAACATACGAGCTCGTCCCCATCAATTCCACGGAGCTGCCCGACAGCTTCCGCTTTGTGAAGGAGGATTTCGTGTGCAAGATTCTGTCCTTTAAGGGCAGTGTCTTCGGCGTGGAGCCGCCCACCACCGTCACCCTGCGCATCACCGAAACCGACCCGGGCTTTAAGGGCGACACGGCCACCAACGCCACCAAGCCCGCCACCCTGGAAACCGGGGCCGAGATCAAGGTTCCCCTGTTTATCGAAGAGGGCGAAATGGTGATTGTTGACACCCGCACCGGTGAATATTCCAGCCGCGCATAGCGGCCATCTGTAAGAAGGAGGCAACTGCCAGCAATGGATATTCAGGAAAAGACCATGCTGCTCCGGCGGCTGGCGAAGGATCTGCTGCCGGAATCCGAAACGCCGGAATCCAAGCTTATCGCGGCGATTCTGGAGGTTCTCGAGGCCGCCGTCGAAAGCCTTGTCACTCTGGAGGAAAGCCTGGAGGAGCTCACCGACCAGGTGGACGAAATTGACGAGGATCTCGACGAGATCAGCGCGCTGCTCTTCGAGGACGAGGAGGGCGACGGCGTGTTTGAGGTGGAGTGTCCCGGCTGCGGCACGGAGATGCAGCTGGACGAGGGCACCTTTATGGACGGCAGCATCGTCTGCCCCGGCTGCGGCGAAACCCTGGAGTTCGACTTTGGCTGCGACTGCGGCTGCGGGGAGTGCGGCGAGCACCACGAAAACCCCGAGGACATGTTCTGAGAAGACAGGCTCTAAAAGTAAAAAACGACAAAAAACAGGATAAACGCGGTGTGGCCAGGCAAGTCGCGCGAGGCGGCGCGGCCGCACCGCATATGCGCCGCTGTGGCGGAACTGGCAGACGCCCGGGACTTAAAATCCCGTGCTGGCAACAGCGTACCGGTTCGATCCCGGTCAGCGGCACCAATAGCACGAAATCCGAACCAGTACCCAATCGTGATGATTGGCCATAAAACGCAGAAAAAGCAGGGACAGCATTTCTGCCGTCCCTGCCATTCTGTATTTTTAAGCGAACGCTATTGCAGGCTATTCAGACCAAAATAAATGCCTAATATAAATGCCATAATGAAAATTATTACAGTAACAAAAACAACCCATCTAAAGCCGCTTTTTGTTCTTTTCATTATAGACATTTCTTCGCCGATTTCTTTTTCTTCTTTCAGGTGCTTGACATTGCGGCGATAGCGATATCCCAGTGACAAGAACAAGGGCGTGACAATCAATCCAAAAACATGAAAAACAAGATTGTATTTGGCGACAACGGTATTCCATAAATATGAAGCCATAGCACTTTTAAATGTAGCGTCAAATAAAAGAATATCCATAAAGATATTAATTGCGGACAATATGTACAGCACGATAAAAATCCAGCCCGCAAAAAGATAAAGATTTCGAAGAGGTCCATGCTGTCTAATCTTTCCATCAACGTCAGAATATAGTTCGAACGGCCCGTCAGAGGCTTTTTTGCGAAAATAAGTCAAGCCCATATTCCACCACTGATTCGTAATCAATTCAACTCCGGCATTCTCTGAGAAGCCGAAATAGTCTTTCTTTTTTTGTCCGCTCAAAGTTACAATTTCGGTACGATAAATATATTCCCCCGGCTGGCATGGTTCAAACATAAACTTCAACCCGCCTACACCTATTTTTACAAGCGCCCATCCCTCGGCACACTGTTCGTTAATCCAAGTTTCCTCTTTTTGAACATCGGCAAAAGCCTTGCGAATTACTTTATTTTTATCGCTCATTTTCTGTTGCCTCCCGAATTTTCCAAAATTAATTCGCCATTTTTTACAAGTTCACGAAGTCGGTTAAGCTCTCGTTTCAATATCTGGCCGCCATCCTCAGTAACCCGATATTCCTTTTTCCCTCTAACATTATTTTTGCCCGGCACCTCTATAATCCAACCCTTTTTCATAAGGTTTTCTATAGCTCCATATAGAGTTCCTGTGCCTAAAACTACACGCCCATCGCTTAAATCTTTTACTTTTTGAACCACAGCGTAGCCATGCAGCGGCTCTGTCATTGAAAGCAAAATATAAAAGATGGTTTCGGTTAGAGCGTTAATACTATTCGGCATTTATGCGCATCCTTTCTTCGCTTTTATTCTGTCGAACGACAAGTCGCCTTAAGATACGTCGCCGAACGACACGTCAGCTTGTGTATAATATATCACGTGCCGATGAATTTGTCAAGAGATTTTTACAATTTAGTTTTTTCACATCAATTTTACTACAAAATAGTTAACATGATAGCTGGTGGAACAAACGCTAAGTCATCCAAGAAAGGAATGGTGCTCTCTTGAAAAAACCAGTAAAAATTATATTGATATTTTTGGTGATTCTTCTTTCAATCAGCATTTTTAATAAGTATGGCTGGCGGCTCTTTGGCTTTCGGCTTTGTACCTCGCCAGAGAACTTAGGAATTAGCTCTATTGAAATGGGTGACGGCGTACTCATTGTTACAGGATGGGTTCCCTATCTACCTAGTAGTTTTACAGGATTTGACGGGTATATCGCTAAACAGACAGGTTCAACCGTGTATATTGGAATAAAAAGCAAGTGGCGCATAGGAATCAAGCCAAGATTTACACTTGAAATACCGATTGAGGAACCTGTGGATCGAATAATCCTGACCGACTCAAAAAGCGAAGTGTCTATATATGATCGGTTGTTTGACCGGTTGCTTGAAGATGCCGCACATGTGTGACATAATAGAGGCAGCCGAAAAATTTGACAAGAACATCAAGCCCCTGCAAGAACGTAATTTCATTGCATTTGCCTCTATATCAGCTGAAACAATACAATATTATTTCAGAGATTCCCATCCTCATGAGGAATATGTTATCTCGCTAAAAGCAAAATGATAACAGGAAATCAAGCCAAAGTCTAAATCTCCTTGCCGCTCTTCAATAAAAACAGTAGCCGGTGTCCAACCCCAGAGGGTTCAGATGTCGACTGTCAAGGCTTCAAGGACGCCGGACAGCTTTTTCAAGCTGTCCGGCGTCCTTGTATTATATACTTATTATTTGTTTGTCGTCTGACCCTTTTTCTTTTTCCGATCCGCAATAATCATACCGCTGAGGACAGTCAACGAAGCAAAACCCAGCAATACCCACAACATCATGTTGCTGTCATCACCCGTACCGGGAGCATTACCGTTCGGCGGCCTGGTGTTTGTGCCTGATTCTGCGTTGAAACGAACGGTCAGCGCAGCATTATAAATCAGACCGGATAATTCATACCGCCCATCTGCCAATAATGCGGTAATATCCACGCCGTCCAACAGAACGGTTTTAAGGGCTTTGCCGTTGTTCGATATAAACTCCAATGTGGCAGCAGAACCATAAGGGATCATGACGACCTCGCCATTGCCATATTCTGAACCGTTGACCCGCACCTTACCGCCGTCGATCGTCAATGCTACGCTCACCCAATTCGGGGTCTCGGTATCAATCCTTGTGTCAGCCGCCAGTACCGGCAAGGCCGCGCAAAGGAGCAGCCATAATGCCAGCAGGACAACAGCTATCTTCTTAAACATATGGCCTCCTTTCGGATTTCAAGCATCCGCCGCTTATTGTGCCCCGGAATAAGCCAGTGTAAAAATTAAGGATTGGCTGTATGTTCCGGCAGTGCGGGCGGTCGTCCAGTCGGACACCGCCACATTCACGGTTTTGGCTTGCCCCGCTGCTGTAAAAATCGCCACAATATCGTTTTGCGCGGTGACGCCGGGGGATTTGACGGCATAGGCAATATTGTGCGTACCGTTGGACAGGGCAAAAACGCCGTTCGCGGTGGAAACCGATACATCCACCTGCTCACCCGCGTGAATGCGGAAATCTGTTGAGGACGCCTCGATCGTCAGGACCTGGTCGGATGTGTTCCCGAACGGGATGGACAGCGCGGCGGGAATGAGCACGGTGTAAGACGGCTCCACAACAGTGGAAATGACAGTGTTGCCGACTGGGTTGTCTTTGTCAAGATCAACCGCGAACACAGTTACGCCGAAAGCGCAGATCAGGCATAGGGCCAACAGGATAGAAATTGTTTTTTTCATCATCATAAATTCCCCTTATTTAAATTCATTATAAAACTTCGTTTAAGAAAAAACGACTTGCTTCGGCGCATACCGGTCGATGATTGTGCCGTCGCCCAATTGCCCCGCGTCGTTATAACCCCACGCCCATACCGATCCGTCTGATTTGACGATGGCAGTTGATTCACCATTAGCCGCAACGGCAACCGCATTGCTAACGGCAATGACTCTTTTTGGTACGTTACTGTCCGTGTCAGATCCGTCACCCAATTGTCCGCTGCGGTTCCATCCCCATGTATAAACCGTGCCGTCGGACTTAAGCGCCACCGCATGATAATTGCCTGCCGAAACAGCGGTTACACCGGTCAACCCGACGACCGCAACAGGCGATTCGCGGTTGTTGTCATCTGTGCCGTCGCCCAATTGACCGTAGCGGTTATGACCCCATGCCGCCATTGAGCCATCACTCGCCTTGACCGTTAAACTGATCGATCCACCCGCTGCGATGTTTTGAATACCTGTCAGCACTCCCACTCCGCCGATCCCATGCACCTGTACGGGTGAACTTTTGCGTTCTGAAAAACCGCTTGTGCCGATGCCCAAACTGCCGGCGCTGTTGCCGCCCCATGACCATACCGTGCCGTTTGATTTCAAAGCCAACATATAATCATAACCCGCTGCGATTTTTTCAATTCCGGTTAAAAAGCCCGATCCGCCCTCACCCAGCACCTGGCCGGCAATGCTGCGGTTGGTATCCGTTCCGCTGCCAAGCTGCATGTAATTGTTGCGTCCCCATGTCCAAACGAAACCGTCGGATGAAAGCGCCGCGCCGAAATCATTTCCTGCCGAAATGGCAATAATGCTTTCAAGCCCGAGGACTTGCTGTACACCGTCTGCTATTTCCGTCGAGCCGATACCTAATTGACCGTTGCTGTTATCGCCCCATGACCAAACTGTACCGTCAGATGAAAGCGCCAATGAAAAACTGCCCCCCGCCGAAACGGCGATAATTCCCGATAAATCCATCACCTGCGAAGGCGTTGCTTTATAATATTCCGGTTCGGGCAGCATATATCCTAATTGACCGACCCAATTCGCGCCCCAAGTCCAGACCGTACCGTCGGATCTTAAATAGACGGTATGATTGCTACCCATCGCAATCGCAGGTTCAGTATCAAACTTTTCTTCCACACCGATGGTGAAAATAATGTTGCCCGTGTAAAGCCCGGCGGATCTGACGGCCGACCAAGTCGGCACTTTGATCCAAAACGGAGACGAGCCGTCATTAGCGAAAGAAGCGATTTCCGCACCGGGTTCAAGTGCCGATCCGGCATTTTTGCGGCTTAGGGTATACGGCACTGTGTCCGTGCCGTTGGTTATGGAAAACGCTTTGTCCGTTCCGTTCCCTTCCGCCGATATTGATAATTTGATATTCGACGGAACGGCAACTTCAGAAGCCGTGATGTCGTATTGTGCCGAATCGGTATCGCCGAAAGTCAGTGTGATTACCGCCGGTACTTCAACGGTATAAGAAAATTCAACAGTTGCGGTAACCGTGGTGTCCTTCGTCGCCGCCGATACGGTTGCGCCAAAAGCGCAGGTCAGGCATAGAGCCAGCAGGATTGAAATTGCTTTTTTCATTTGAAAGAACCTCCTTGATTTTTTTTGATTTATATTTTACGGCGCAGCCTGCGCCTTGTTATAACGAGGGTAGTCATTGCACGTTCAGTGTGGTTTTTACGTTGCTCCCGTTCATGGGGGAATGACCTTCGTCCAGCGAGGCGGTCGTAATGCGGATCACTGCTTTATAGCTTCCTTTTGTCAGTGCTCTCGATAAAGTCTGCTTGGACACTGCCTGTCCGGGCGGCACCCAGTCCGAGGTGTATAATATTTCGTCCGTGTCCTCCAAAACCAACTCAAATTTGAAGTAACAGGGATTACCCTCCGGGTTCAAAAGCGCAACGCTGATATTTTTTTGTCCGGCGGCAATAGGAATTTCAGGATAACCGGGGATTTTTATGGTGTCCGAGCTCCCACCCGGCGGCGTTTCGCCCTGCCAGCCCCCCGCACTGCCGTCAATAACGAAATTGTTCCCCGGCGGAGCATCATCAGAGCGGCTCAGGTACATCCCCAGCAAAATCCCGCCGGCCACCAGCAGCAGGAGCAGAAGGGCAAGAATGATAATATGTTTTCGTTTAAGGACAATGCCTTTTTGTTCACGCTTTTCCAATGAGGACTCCTTTTTTTCTTTCATAAATTATGTATCTCCTTTTACAGCGCCGCGTCAGCGCTGTAACGCGAAGAAGTAATAAATTATAGCACCAAACATTTCAGGTTGTCAAGCGGTTTCGCTCGTTTCACATATAAAGGATATTCAGAATAAAAATACTCCCACCCATTGCCTGTGGGCGGGAGTTCGGCGCTGGGAAAGAATTACGGGCTTAGGGTGGGTTATTTGATTGTTGTATCTTGCATTGCCATGCTTATAGCGTGGGAAGCGGTTTGTTTTGCTAGGGTTCGAAAGCCTCCTGCTTGGATTTGGCATCTACGAAAAACCAAGGCGTTTTTGCGCTCTTTTTAACGCCTGAACCCCTTGATAAATCAAGGGGTTCAGGGTGGTTGCATCTATATTGAGCAACCATTCATGGTCCGCCCGGAGGGATTCGAACCCCCGGCCTTCAGAATCGGAATCTGCTGCGATATCCAGCTTCGCTACGGGCGGCCATCTCCAGCATTATACTAATATTTTTTCGAATTGTCAAGCAAAAAATCTTCGGGTATTCATTCGGGTATTCATCTTGCCGAGGGCTTGAACTCGCTGTTGCCTTTCATCAGAATTTATGTTATAATCAAGAAAATGGCAGCTTAGCAAAGGAGATCCGCAATGAAATACTTTCTCCGCCTTTTGGGCGAGGCGAAGCCATATTGGCCCCTGCTGGGCATCACCATGTTCTGCATCGCGGTGATGACCGCCTCGCAGCTGGCCACGCCCTACATCGTCCAGCGGCTCACCAGGCTCATCGAAATCAGCGACCCGCAGCTCGCCGCGAAGGCCATCCGTCTGGCCGCCGCGCTGGCGGCGGTCTATGTGGTTCAGGCCGTCACGCAGGGCCTGCGCAATTATATGGCCCACAAGGCGGCGTGGAACTTCGTCTCGGATATGCGCCTGAAGCTCTATAACCACTACCAGGAGCTTTCGATTGATTTCTATCACGACAAGCAGATCGGCCAGCTGATGAGCCGCGTGCTCTCGGACACAAACAGCCTGGAAACCCTCATCGCCCACGCGGTGCCGGACATGATCGTCAACGGGATCCTCTTCGTCGGCGTAGCGTCGCTGCTGTTCACCATCAACACAAGGCTGGCCTGCATGAGCCTGATCGTCATCCCCTTTTTGGCCCTGAGCTCCCGCTGGTTCGCCAAGCGGGTGCGCCCCCGCTTCCGGGAGGGCCACCGGGTGCAGGGCGAGCTCAGCGCCGAGCTTCAGGATAACCTGTCCGGCATCCGGGAGATCAAGCTGTTCAACCAACAGCATAAAGAATACGGCGATGTCCAGAGGCTCTCTCTCAGGCACGTAAAAATACTGCTTTCGGCGCTTAAGATGGGGGGCATCTATCACCCAGGCATCCAGTTCCTCAGCAACATGGGCACGGTGTTCGTCATCGGCTACGGCGGCTGGCTCGCGGCCTCCGGCCAGGCCCCCCTGAGCGACATCTTTGCCTTTATCATGTATCTGGGCATCTTCTACCAGCCCATCTCGGCGCTGTCCCGCGTCAACGAGGATATCCAGACCTCCCTGGCGGGAGCGGAGCGCGTTTTCGAAATGCTGGATATTGAGCCCTCCGTAAAAGACAGGCCCGGCGCGCTTGAGCTGAAAAATCCCCGGGGCGAGCTGGTCTTTGAGAACGTGAGCTTTCAATACGTCGCCTCCAACGAGGTTTTGAGGAACTTGAATTTTTCAGTGAAGCAGGGCGAAATCGTCGCGCTGGTGGGGCAGACAGGGGTGGGCAAAACCACCATCGCCTCGCTGCTGGGGCGCTTCTATGACCCCACCGCCGGGCGGATTCTCCTGGATGGCCGCGACCTGCGCGCGCTGAGCCTGGAAAGCCTCCGTGACGCCATGAGCATCGTGCTGCAGGACGTGTTTCTCTTCAACGGCTCGGTGCGGGACAATATCTGTTACGGAAAACCCCGGGCCAGCGACGAGGAAATCGAGCGGGCCGCGCGCCTGGCCCACGCCCATGAGTTCATCGAGCAGCTGGAGGACGGCTACGGCACCCTCATCGGCGAGCGGGGGATCAAGCTTTCCGGCGGGCAGAAGCAGCGGCTGTCCATCGCCCGGGCCATTCTCCGCGATAAGCCCGTTTTAATCCTGGACGAGGCAACCTCCGCCATCGACGTGGAGACCGAGCAGCTGATCCAGCAGGCCATGAACCAGGTGATGGAAAACCGCACCACGCTTATCATCGCCCACCGCCTTTCCACGGTAAAGAAGGCAAATAATATTATCGTGCTGGAGGAGGGCGTTATCGCGGAAAGCGGCACCCACGAGGAGCTGCTGGCTCTGGACGGGATTTACGCGAAGTACAACCGGGCACAGATATTCGTGTAGCGAAACGCGCCCAGCGAAACGCGCAGCAAAAAACGCTTGACAACCGTATCATTTTCATGTATACTATTGGCACCTCTGGCAGAGGGTTCTTTTTTGTGCCCAAATATATCTGCCCTGAGGGAGGCAAAAGGAGGCGCCGTTATGCGAGTTAAAATCGTTCTGGCCTGCACGGAGTGCAAGCAGCGCAACTACAACAAGATGAAAAACAAGAAGAACACGCCGGACCGGCTGGAGCTCAGCAAGTATTGCCGGTTCTGCAAAAAACACACCCCGCACCGTGAAACGAAGTAAGGAGGTATCGACAGAAATGAGCGAAAAGCAAAACAAGAAGAAGGATCCCTCCAAGAGCTTCACCGAGGCGGAGCTGGAAAAAGAGCAAAAGAAGGGCACCGGCCCCGACATCACCGCCAAAGAGAAGATCAAGCGGGCGGAAAAAGCGAAGCCGAAAAAAGAGGCGAAAGAAAAGAAGGCCGGAACCGGCGCCTGGAAGCGCTTCGTGAAGTTCTGGAAGGATTTCCGGGGCGAGCTGAAAAAGATCATCTGGCCGGATTTTAAGACCGTGATGAAGAGCACCGGTATCGTTATCGTGACGGTATGCATCATCGGCGCGGGCATCTGGATCGTTGACTACGCGCTGACCGCGGGCGTCACAGGGCTGAAAAACCTGGCCAACGCGCAGCATACCACAATGGAATACGACTTCGAGGGCACCCTGCCGGCGGAGATCTCCGTTCCCACGCTTGAGGCCGAGCCCGGGGAAAACGCGGACGAGACGCAGGGCGAAACCGAAGCGGCCAGCGAAGCCGCGACGGAGCCCACGACGATTCCCGCGGCGGCGGAAGCCGGCGAATAACTTGCTGGAACTGGAAAGGATGGTTCTCACATGGAACGCGAAGCCCGCTGGTATGTCATCCACACCTATTCCGGCTACGAGAACAAAGTGGCGGCCAATATCGAAAAAATCGTCGAGAACCGCGGCATGCAGGACCAGATTCTGGGCATGAAAATTCCCGCGGAGACCGTTGTGGAGGTTCTGGACAACGGAAAGCGCCGGGAGGTGGAGCGCAAGCTCTTTCCGGGCTACGTGTTCGTGAAGATCGCCGTTGACTTCGACCACGACGACCAGCCCTTCATCAGCGACGAGGCCTGGTTTGTGGTGCGCAACGTGCGCGGCGTCACGGGCTTTGTGGGCCCGGACAACAAGCCCGCCCCCCTGGACGAGGACAAGGTTATTGAGATGGCCATCGAAAAGCGCCGCGTTGAGGTGAGCTATCAGGTGGGCGATCTCGTGAGCATCATCCATCCCAACTTTGAGGGCTTTACCGGCCGGGTGGAATCCATCAACCCCGAGCAAAACACCGTCAAAATCGCGATCACCGCGCTGTTTGGCAAAGAGACCATCACGGAATTGGCAATGGATTGGGTTGAGCCACTTGATTAGACTGTAGATTTTAGACCTTGGACTTTAGACGCTGTTTGGCGAAGGCCATCTAACGTCTAACATCCGGCGTCTATTTTCTGTGGGAGGAGCGCGCAGCGTTCCGCCACTACCACATCATTATTGGAGGAAAGACAATGGCACAAAAAGTCGTCGGCTTGATTAAGCTGCAAATCCCCGCCGGAAAAGCGACTCCGGCTCCCCCCGTGGGCCCCGCGCTGGGCCAGCATGGCGTAAACATCATGGCCTTCACCAAGGATTTCAATGAGCGCACGAAGAACGATATCGGCCTCATCATCCCCGTGGTCATCACCGTCTACGCCGACCGCACCTTCAGCTTTGTGACGAAAACGCCCCCCGCCGCCGTGCTCATCAAAAAGGCCTGCGGCATCGAAAGCGGCTCCGGCGTGCCCAACAGCACGAAGGTCGCCACCATCACCGGCGCGCAGCTTCGCCAGATCGCTGAACAGAAAATGCCCGACCTCAACGCCGCATCCATCGAAACCGCCATCAGCATGATCGCGGGCACGGCGCGGAGCATGGGCGTGACTGTCGTGGACTAACGGAAAGGGGAGCATGAATTTATGAAACGCGGAAAAAAATATATCGAAACCGCCAAGCTCGTTGACCGGGCGAAGCTATATGACGTGGACGAGGCGCTCGGCGTCGCCATTCAGACCGCCAGGGCCAAGTTCGACGAAACCGTGGAGGTGCACGTGCGCCTGGGCGTCGACTCCCGCCACGCGGACCAGCAGGTGCGCGGCGCGGTGGTGCTGCCCAACGGCACGGGCCGCTCCGTGCGCGTGGCCGTGTTCGCCAAGGGCGACGACGCCAAGGCCGCCGAAGAAGCCGGGGCCGAGGTTGTCGGCGCGGAGGATCTCGTGGCCCGGGTGCAGGGCGAGGGCTTCATGGATTTCGACGTAGCCATCGCCACGCCCAACATGATGGGCCTTGTGGGCCGCCTGGGTAAGATTCTGGGCCCCCGCGGCCTGATGCCCAGCCCCAAGGCCGGCACCGTCACCCCGGATGTGGCGAAGGCCGTCACCGAGGCCAAGGCCGGCAAGATCGAATATCGCCTGGACAAAACCAACATCATCCACTGCCCCATCGGCAAGGCCAGCTTCGGCGTGGAAAAGCTCCAGGAGAACTTCGCGGCCCTGCTGGACGCCATCGTTAAGGCAAAGCCCGCCGCCGCCAAGGGCCAGTATATCCGCTCCTGCGTGCTTTCCAGCACCATGGGGCCGGGGGTCAGGGTGAATCCGGCGAAGGTTGTTGCCTCAGCATAGTCCAAAATTGAATATGGAGGGTCTGCCGGTTTCCGGCCTACCCCGCATAACCCCCCTGCCGCGGCTCTGTTTGCCTGCGGCAGGGGGGCTCTTGTTTATATTTAGGCCTTTTTCTCAGCTCTTTGGCGGGCCGTTGGAAGCCCTGCGCACCGCGTCGGCAATGGTGGCCACATAGATTTCCCTTGAGGCCGGGTCGCCCAGATGCACCTTGTCGCTGCCCAGAAGGCTTACCTTCTGGTTGATCGCGGCGTTCCAGTCGGCGACGGTGACGAAATCATACTTTTCCGGAAGCTCCCGCAGGCGCACCGCCGTGTTGTATGCCCCACCATGTTTGGGCGTGCGGCCATCGAAGGGCGTAACAAATACCAGACGATATCCCAGGGGCAGCTCGTCGATCATTTTTTGAACATAGTCCGCCCAGCCCGCCTCGTTGTTGGTGCCCAGGGCGACCACCACGGTTTTCCGCAGGGCGCCGCTTTTTTGCATTTCCGCCATAATCCGGTAGCCCTCCACGAGAGAGCGGGAGCTCTTGGCGTCCACGGCGGAATTCGGGATGGTCTTGATCAGCATGGAGCGCGCGTCCACGCAGATGGAATCCCCCAGGATGGTCACGCCGCCGCCCACCTCAATCTGGGAAAGCGCCGGCACCACCACCGGGCGCGGAGGCGGGGCCTCGTCCTCCTTGAGGGCCGTCATGGGGCGGATCTCGCCGCCAAAGCGCAGCGGCGCCTCATTGACGGCGTCCACCCAGGCCCTGCGGGCCGTCAGGGCGTCGGTATCCTGCACCAGATTGCCGAAATACAGCTTCTGTTCAATGCTGGTCAGGGCCGGCGCGGTGGCGACGACAAACGCGCCGACGGCGGCTCCGAGCAGCGCGAGGGAAGCGGCGGTAACCGCGCGCGCCTTCAGGGCTTTTCCCTTTTTTCCCTTCGGCTTGATCATCAGCGGCTCCACGCCATAGAACACGAAGACCGAAAAGGCCAGGGACCCGCCCAGGGCGGCCAGGGAGGCCCAGAGATTATTATGGATCAGCGCGGAAAACACGATGTACAGCGGCCAGTGGTACAGGTAGATATTGTAGGACAAATCGGCCAAAGCCGAAACGGCCCGGGGCTCCCGCACCCGCTCGGGAACCGTCTCGTGGAGCACGCGGGCGCAGAGGATGGCCGCGCAGGCCAGCAGCGAGGCCAGCAGAAAGCCCCCGCGGTACACGAAGGCGTCTTCAAAGTGAAGAAGAAGCGCCATCGCCGCGATTCCCAGCACGGAAAGAGCCAGTGCGCCGGAAAAGATCAGCCTCGCGCATTTAAGCTCCGCCGCGCGCCGCAGGCCCGGGCCAAGCCGAATGCCCGCCAAAGCCGCGGCGGCGGCGCCAATGAAAAAGGGGAAGGCGTGGGACAGCGAGCTGAAATAGGCCGCCGAGCTGTCCGCGCCGGGGGTATAGGCCAGCTGCATGGCGATATAGGAGCCGAGACCGGCAAGCAGCGACACGGCCAGCATGCCGCGCCGGAAGCGCTCCGGCTTCTTTCTGCACAGCAGCGCCATCCCGGCGCAGACTAGGCCCCATATCAGATAAAAGTGCATTTCCACCGAAAGCGACCAGGTGTGCAGATACAGGTGCGGCAGGATGTTGGCCTCATAGCTGCCGCCGGTGATGATTTCGAAGTAGTTGCTCACAAAGCCCAGCGTGCCGGCCAGCTGCCGGCCGATGCCCGCCGTGAAATCCGCCGAAATGAACAGCGTCAGCGGAAGGGTGAACAAGACGCACAGCAGCAGCGGCGGCGCGATGCGCAGAAAGCGCCGCTTGCAGAAGGCCGCCAGATCAAAGCCATCCTTGCGCTGAAATTCCTCCACCGCGAGCGCCATGGTCAGATAACCCGAAAGGGTGAAGAAGATATCCACGCCAAAAAAGCCGCCGGGCAGCCAGTCATGAAAAAAGTGGTAGGTCAGCACCAGGCAAAGGCCCAGAATCCGCACCAGGCTAAACCATCTGATTCGTGTTTTCACGCAGCTGCTTTCCTTTCTCCCAGGTTCCGTCGGTCGTTTTGCCCGCCTTGGTCAGCCTGCCCTTTCCGTGAAAGGCCCCGTCCTTAAAGCCGCCCTCATAGAGCCAGCCCTCGAGGCTGTGGTAGGCGCCCTCGC
>WRMQ01000041.1 GCA_009777055.1 Oscillospiraceae bacterium | reverse complement strand
GGGCGGGGACCTTCATCCCCGCCCGCGCCGCTGTTTCGCTGTTTCAGTTCATGTGCGCTAGCCAACCTTCCGAATCGCGATATACGGATACATGAGCTCCGCCGCGCTGCCGTCGGACTGGAACTGCATCAGCTCCACATGCAGTGTGTCGCCCGCGGAAAGCAGCTCATATACCGTGGCGGAGGAGGCCTGCACCTGCCCGCCCCGCGCCCCGCCGGAATGGTGGCCGCAAAGGCTTTCCGAAAGCCGCTCCGTCATGTTCTTCACCAGGCAGAACTCCACGGCGTAGTCGCCTTTCACCCGCATGGGCACGCGATAGCTGATTTCATAGACGCCCTCCACGCCCACCTGGAAGCGGCTGGGGTCCGTTTGGGTGACCGCCTCGCCGTAGCCCAGCTGCACACCGCCGAACTGTACCGGCGTTGAGGGAGCGCCATTGTTGACCCTCTGCCCGCCGCCGGAAAGGGCGGACAGCAGAGACAGGCTCTGGGCGGGCTGGTAGACCACGCCGCAGGGCTGCGTCAGCAAGGCCATGGACTGCGGCGCCACAGGACCCGCGGAGGCCGGGAAGACGCGGGACACCATGCCCGCCGCGCCGTCGATCATGGAGACATAGCCGCCGCCCGCGGCATAAACCAGGCTGCGGTAGGGATCCACCACGGCGGAGGACGCGCTGTGCTCCAGCGGGATATTCTTGTGCAGCGTGTTGGTGGCGGTATCAATCACATGCACCAGGTTCGCGCTCTGGTTGGGGATATACAGCCGCGACGCGGAGGCGTGCAGCGCGCCCTGTCCCGGCGTGCCGCCCAGAGGGATCTCCCCGTAGCGCATACTCAGATCGCCGCTGTAAAGCTGGACCGCGCCGCCCGCGCTGTCGAAAACGTAGACCAGGCCGTTCTTGCTGTCCGGCGTCATACGCAGCAGCCCGCCGCCCACCCGGGCGGTGGTGTTCAGCCGCATGCGCCCCTCGGGGGCGTAGACCGACACCGCCGCGCCTGAGGTATAGACGCGCCCGCTGCCGGGGTCCGCCGCGATGGAATTGGTGCCGGCGTTCACCGCGAAGGTGCCCTGCACCTTGCGCGCGCCGGGCCGTATCACCGTGACCGTGGAGGAGGGCACGCAGAGCACATACAGCAGCTCCCGCACGGGATCGTAGGCCATATCGCCCTGGTTGGGCGGCAGGCTGACGCTCCCGAGCTCCGTGCCTTCGGGGGATACAACATTCACGCTGCTCCCGCCCGTGCTGGAGGAAAGCAGGTAGATCTGCTGCTTTTCCTGGTTCACGCAGCAGGCCACGGCTCCTCCCGATTGCAGCAGCGGCACAGCGGCCTGGCTGGCGACGTCCACCGCAGCCGGGGCTTCGGAGCGGCCCGCCAGAATCAGCTGTCCCGCGGGCGGGCTGGAGGTCTCCTGGGGCGCGGAGGGCCTGCAGCAGCGGCCATTCACGTCGTCCAGGGTCGTGATTCCAACAGGGTTCGCGCCCACGGCCACCGGAGAGTATACCGCGCCGGTGGCGGTTTCCATGGCGGTCACGTTGCCGGCGGCCCCGTTGAGGAGATACAGCAGGCCCCTTGCGGCCTCAATATGGATGCCCGTGGGCACGAAGCCCAGGGGGAACTCCTCCTGAGTCTCGCCGGTATTGACATTGATGGCGTCGATTCCCGGCAGGCTGTTGTTGATGACATAAAGCAGGCCTGTGGCGGCGTCCAGCGCGGCGCCGTTGGAGGGCGCGTTCAAGGAGATGGTTCCGGCGCTTTGGCCCTGGCTGTTGACGACAGTCAGGCTGGCGGCGCTCCCGCTGGGAATATAGGTCATGCCGGCATAGGGGTTCGTCACGGGGGCGACGGGCTGCTGCATACCGGTCACGGTGTTGACCACGCTGTTATCCGCGCCGTCGATAACCGTCACGGCGCCGCCCTGGGCGTCTGTGACAAAAATCCTGTTTTGCAGGGGATCCACCGAAATGCCGTCGGGGTGCCCGCCCACCGGAATATCGGCGATCAGCGCGCCGCTGAGACCATCCAGCGCCGCAACGGTTCCGCTGCCGCGGTTGGCCACATACACCCGGTTGGTGTTGCTGTTTACGGCAATGGCGCTGGGCTCCAGCCCGGAGGGTACGGTATCGATCACCTGGGAGGTGACCGCGTCAACAATACTGACGGTGCCGTTGCCCCGGTTTGCCACGTAAAGCCTGAGGGTGTTGGGATTCGAGGCCACAGCCGCGGGGGTATCCCCCACCGAAATGCTTTCCGCCGCCTGGTTGGAGCGCAGATCCAGCACGGAGACCGTATTGCTGCCCGCGTTGGCCACGTAAGCGTAGCTGCAGCCGCCATTGTTTCCGCAGCAGCAGCATTTTTTGGAGCAGCCGCATTGCCCCCCCGCGCAGCCGCAGCAGCCGCAGGCGGGCACGTTGACCTCCGGCATCACCTCGGTGTCCAGAGGAATTCCCGTGGTCTGGGTCGCGCCCAGGGGGAAGCCTGTCACGCCGTCGAAGATCGACACCGAGCTCTCGCCCTGGTTATTCACATAGACCAGGTTTCGCTGGCTGTCCGCCGTCACCCGGCCGCCCATATAATCCATGGGAACGGTATCCAGCAGGGAATAGCTGCAGCCGTCGACGATATAGAGCTCCTGTGCCGTGGCGGATACGGCGTAGATCCGGTTCGTGCGCTGATTCACCGCGATAAAGCTCACATTCGTCGGCAGGGGAATCCGCGCGACCTCGGCGTTTGTCGCCCCGTCATAGGCGTGAAGAACGCCGTTTTCCACTGTATAGATCTGATTCGTGCAGATGTTCAGGGCAATATCGCTGATCGTGCCGGCAGCCGCGGCGACAATCGCTCCGCTGATCGCCGTGGACGTAATTCTGTCGATAACCGTATTGGTGTTCCCGCTGATCACGGCGATGTCGCCGCTGCCGGAATTGAGCACATAAACGCGGTTGGTCATGGGATTGATGACAATCTCACTGGGCCCGTCGCCCACGCCCGGTATCGTCGTGAGCAAGGTATTCGTCCTGCCGTCAATGACACTGACGGTGCCATCCGCGGTGTTGGGCACATAGACCAGATTGGTGCTGGGGTTCACCGCCGGCTTGCCCGGAGACGCTCCAACGGGGATCTGCGCGGCAATTTCCCCGGTCTGCGTATCAAGAGCGTAGACACTGTTATTCGCGGCGTTTGAGACATAGGCCATCCGCGTATTCGGGTTCAGGGCGATCCCGCTCAGGCTCCCGCCGATATTGATGGTTCTCACCACCTCATGGGTAACGGGATCCAGAACAGAGATGGCGCCGGTGCCCCCGAGCACAAAGACATAACCCGCGCCCGTATTGTCGCCGCCGCCGCCGGCAGGGCCGGGCGGGCCCATCGGGCCGGTGGGGCCGGTCGGGCCGTTTCCGCCCGCCGGGCCCGTGGGCCCCGGCTCCCCCGCGCCGGTGGGACCGGTGGCGCCCGTCGCGCCCGTCGCGCCGGTGATACCATTGGCTCCCGTGGGGCCGGTGGGGCCCGTGGCGCCTGTTGCGCCCTGGGGGCCCGTGGGACCAATGGGACCGCCGGAAGGACCCGTCGCTCCCGTCGGTCCGGTGGGGCCGGGAGGACCGCCCGCCGGGCCGGGCAAGCCCTGAGGACCAGTGGGGCCGAGCTCCCCCTGTGGCCCCTGAATTCCCTGCTGGCCCTGGATACCCTGCTGCCCTTGGAGACCCTGTGCGCCTGTAGGGCCGCGTTCACCCACCGGACCGACAGGACCTGTGATGCTTTCACCCGTGGGGCCAGTTGGGCCGGTGGGGCCCATTGGGCCGCCCGCAGGGCCCGTGGGTCCGATAGGGCCGGTTGGCCCGGGAGGGCCGCCTGGGGTTCCTGCCGGCCCTTCGGGGCCGATGGGCCCCGTCGAACCCGTGGGGCCCATGGGTCCCGTTTCACCCACACCGACAGGGCCCTGCGGCCCTTGAGGCCCCTGAATGCCCTGCAAGCCTTCTATTCCCTGCAGGCCTGTTGGTCCAATTGGTCCGGGCGGGCCCTGCAATCCTGTAACGCCTGTATATCCCGTTGGGCCTGTCGGGCCCGTTGGGCCAGGAGGGCCGCCGGGAGTTCCTTCCGGTCCCGTGGGGCCTGCCGGGCCTGTCGGGCCCGTAGGGCCGCCCGCCGGGCCAGGTTGGCCCTGCGCGCCGGTGGGACCCTGCGGCCCCGCCGGGCCTTGAATTCCTTGCTGCCCTTGAATACCCTGCTGCCCCTGTAGCCCCTGCGCGCCCTGTGAGCCGGTAGGACCGCGCTCACCCGCGGGGCCGGCGGGGCCCGTAACGCTCTCCCCGGTGGGGCCCGTTGGGCCGGTATCCCCCACTACATATACCAAACTTTTCTATTATTAACTTTCGTTTCTTTTTTCTAGCGTTAGTTTAAGCGGTTCGGCTGTGTTCTGCTGAATAAAATCCATAACACGCAAATACTGATCAATAAAATTAAATTCTACTTTTACGGATTTATCCTCATGAACATATATACGCTCGATCATCTCAACAAGCATTAGTCGGTCTAGCGCTTCTACGTTTTGATATTTCAGGAATCTCTCGAAATATTCGTTGTTTGCTCCTATACCTTGTGCCGCTTTTTGCCGTTCAGCTGCAAGCATCTGCAGCGTTGCCCGTATTTGCTCAAGCCTTTTTTCGGATTCTTCTCTTATGCGTTGATACTGCTCTCTTGATATATCGCCATTTTTCCAATCGTAATAACTAGAATCTAATAGATTTGTTTCTCGCTCAAACTCTCTTTGGCAGCTTTCCAACAGCTGATTGATTCTTATTGATTGCTTGTTAATCTCCGGGCGACCGTTTATCCCCTCAACGACGGACTGCAAGTCAGCAATAAGAGCAACTTGCGCTTGTATAGCAGTAAGCACAATATCTTCTAAAACATCAAACCGAATACCTCGTTTTCCAGTGCAATGTTCTGCTCCTGCTTCCCGATAAGTTCTGCACACTAAGTATTCATGGCCTTTTGCGCTTGTTTTTTTCATTGCTAAATTACAACCTGAACAATAAACCAAGCCAGCAAATAGATGTACGACACCTGTTTTATTACTAACTCTTGTCCGTGCGCTTCTCGCTTGAATAACAGTTTCAAACAATTCATCCGATACCGCCCTTTCATGGCGGTCTGCAACAATGACATAATCCTCTTTTTTATTAGGGATTTGTTTATGCCTCTTATGGTCGAATGAACTGCTTTTCCCTTGAACCGAGTAACCAATATTCGTTTTATCTTCAAGTATCCTTTTAACGGTTGCTGGCCACCATAGGCCGCTATTTTTTTCGGCATTTGGGTTGTAATACTTTAATCCAATTGATTTCTTATATGCTGTCGGATTAGGAATCCCAAGCAAATTTAATTTTTTTACGATTGCTCTGTCTGACATTCCACTTGCGCTCCACGCAAACATTTGCTTGACGATTTCACCCGCTACAGGATCATATAACCAGTTTTCACCATTAGGATTCGGCAAATAGCCATACGGTGGATGACCTCCGTTTTTTTCACCGTCCTCTCTTTTTATCGCCTTAATAGCTCTAACTTTTTTAGAGGTCGTTCTTGCAAAGTCCTCGGCGGCGTTTAACGCTCCATAAACTTCTGCGCTTGAAATGGCGGTTGGGTCTTTATATGTATCAATTTCTGGTATGCCTAACGAAATAAAGCGCAATTTGTGCGTTAACACAAAATCATCCAGCGCTTTTATTCCATCCGCAATATTTCTTGAATAACGGTTTAAGTCCTTGACCATCATGCAGTTTACTTGCTTGCCGAAAATATCTTGCTCTAGTCTTACATAATCGCTACGGTCAAAGTCTGTCCCTGTTTTTCCATCATCTATGTAAATATCGACAATTCTAAAATCATCAAAGGTTCTAAGCGCTCGCGCTATCATTTTTATTTGATTAACGATACTTAAACTTACTGAATTACCGTCCTCTTTGGAAAGCCTAACATATGGGCCAATGAGCCATATCGGTTTACCCGATGATAGCTTGTCGAATAAATGCGCATATGTTTTTAGATTAGGTTTTAAGTTGTTGTGATTATCCATACCTCTCCTCTCGTGAATCACAACCACAATAACTACATTTTATCACAATCATTCCGATTGGTTAAGTAGTTATTTAGTGCTTCGTCAAGGGTCTTTGGCCCACCCGAAAATGAAATTTGTACGGGCGTACCATTCACTTTGAAACAGTATGGATTTCCTATTTGGCATAAAAAAAGCTTTAAACGTTCTTGTACTGGCAAGTCCGAATAAAGGTTTACTTCTTTTAGTTCTTGTAAATCGTTTTGATTAACGTCTGTTATATCTAAGCTTTTAAATTTCTCTAGCTCTTGTCTTGATAGCAATCTATCGCCCCCCAAAGCAATTGTGATTGCTAAATTATATTCAAGCTTGGCTTTGTTCATGACTTTTTTAGAATTGAAATAGGGATTAAGAGCAAACTGCTCCTAATCCCTTAATTACCGCCATGAGATAATTCTTATCATTGTAACGTCCAAACGGTTATTTTAATGATGAAGCATTATTCTCCAGCAGTGGTCTAATAATTGTGTTATATATAATTTCCTGCGGTGTGCTTCCTTGCGAAAGGTCTAATATTTGAACACCGTTGCTTTCAATTTCTTTCATGAACTGCATAAGCAACCCCATGTTGTATTCCGGTCTATATATCCTGTTTATGTTCGGTACAATTAAAAACGTGTACTGCTTCTGCTTAATTTTATCCATAAGCTGATTAAAACCGGCTCTATCTCCCGATAATCCTGTTTTGTCAACAAAAACATCGTATTTAACGTCATCTCCAAATGAGTTTTCTATAAATTCTTCCATTTTTTTCAAGTGCTTATTAATAAACACTTCACTTCCTTTGGAATCATATGTGTATACTGCTATTCTGTTCATGAGAACCATCTCCCTAAAAATATTATACGCTGAAAATCCGTGCAATGCAAAGACTTTCCCTCGGTGGTATAATCGGCAAGGTGGCGGTAAGGCTCTTAGAGAAGCCGCCCCGTCGGCGCAGACGATTATCACCGACCATCAAGCAAGATGGCAAACGATGAACGAATGTAAAGTTTTTCGCCTACAGGATTCAAGCGAAAAAGTTTATGTGCAGTTCAGCGGGAAGCTCTTGCCCTCACGGTACGCAATTACGCTCCAGAGGTTGCGCCCTGCGGCGCATGAGAGCATACATATAAAGCAGGGACGAGGGCATACTTGCCCTTCGTCCCTTAATTACCGTCTCTTCGGAAGTTCTTACCATTCATAGATTATTTAGCAAGCGCATAAAATATTGAAAAAGATATTTGAAAGGTGGTTTCCATGGATATAGAAGAAAGATTTCATAAACTTGAAGAGGATGTAATGTCTTTAATGGAAATGTTGAAAGAGTTAGCTGGAGGTACAAAACTAGGCTTTATGGAAATTGAAGCCGAATTAAATGATATTAAATCTCGCTTAGGAATAAAACGGGAATCATCAACTATACCAAAGAACAAGGGAAAATAGCGATAGGATAAACGATAAATAATTTTTTATTTTTTGAAATTTCTACAAATCCCAATTCATTCATAAGATTGAACGTCATATTTTGTATTTCATTTAATGTTTCAGTAAGCTTTGTTTGATTTTGAGGCTTAAAATCTATTAGCTTTTTTACTCGGCCAACGACCGTGGCTTTTTTTTCAAAAGAAAATCCTATCTGATGTGCCTCGCCACGCAAAAACAATTCATTCTCAATGGGAACAATAATATTTTCTCCGCATAAAAAGGTCTTATAGGGAATTGCTACTTTTAAAAAGGGGAGATTTCTTCTAATGGATTCTAAACTGCTACCGTTTGAAGGAAAAGTATACTCTTTCCACAATTTTTCACTAAAGAGTGATTCGATTCGATCAAAATTTATAAAGTTTAAATCATATTCAGCACGTACATACCCACCAACTTTAAGAGCCTTTTTGTTTTGATATTCTTTTCCTATATAAGATTCAAAGTCATTAAATATATCATCAGGTCTTTGTTTTACGTAAGTAATTTTGGACATGTTCTCATGAGAACGTTTTCTCCGCGCATTTTCAATTGTTGTTCCTGCTTTCACCTCGACACCTCCAGCAATTGTACTACCAATATTGCCTCCGGCTGAAGCATCAAGTGAAAGACCAGCATTACCTTTTTCATTTTGTTCAGATTCAATTTCTTCTTGGCTTTTAGCAAGGCCTTTGCCTGTTTGGTCTGCAAAGATCGTTAAAAAAGCTTCATTCAGATAAAGAAAATCTCGCATGACAGGTGCTTCCTTACGCATGATAGGCACTTCCTTATAAGAGATTTATTTATGTAGAAATTGTATGCTTTTTAACTTCTTTTGTCAATGAAAAATTTGTGAATTTTTTAGTCCTTGCTACTTAGACATTTTTTCTTTAGGTTTTTTAATGATAATGCTCTGAACATAGATTCCGCCACGATCTGCTTCCATCAATGACAGTATTTCTTTTTCTTCTGCTTCAATCAAGATTTTACCTTCATCGCCAAGTACTTTCACGCAGACACCTCCCTTCAAATAGTTTAGTTCTCCATTTCACTAACAAACTGAAGTAAATTATAAAAAGCCGTTTTCTTTTTCTTCGCCATGAGCAGGGCAATATCTAGGGCTATCTCGTCATTCAGATACTGCCTTGCTATTTCTAGTTCTTCTTCCGTTCTTGCTACCTTAGGCCGTCCAAGAATTTTACCTTCTTTTTTAGCAATGGCGAGGCCCTGCGCTTGCCTTTCCTTGATTTTTTGCCATTCATTTTCAGCTTGAAAAGCCAGTATATGTAACATGATATTCCGAATAAACCTGAACAGCAGATTATCTATCTTTTGGTCTGTATCAAGCATTGGCGTATCCAGCACTTTGATGATAACGCCTTTTTCAACGGTTAAGATATGCCATTCCCGAAGTATGCCGTCATAGTCACGGCTTAGGCGGTCAATATTTTCGATATACAGCGTATCGCCTTTTTTAAGCCGCTTAACTAAATTACGGTATTTGGTTCTTACTGTACTTTTGCCGCTTTCTTTTTCAATGATAATATTCTCTTTGGGAATCCCAAGCTCTATCATCCTCTCTACTTGACGAGCTTCATTTTGCCCTCTTGTTGAAACACGAATGTGCGCCCATCGAATACCTGTCATGTTGAAATGCTCCTTTAGTTTTTAGCCATTATAACTAAAAACACACAGTTCGCCTAAACTATAGTTTAGGCGAACTGCTACAACATGATAACACTTACCCTTTTTCGTGTCAATAGCTATCTAAAAAAATGGCCAAATGCTAGTTTTGACCCCAAAACAGAAACCTATGTTTGTGCATAATGCCAAAAATCAAACTCCGCCTAAAGTATAGATTTAGCGGAACTGCATACACGAACTTCATATTAGCTTATGAAGTTTTATTTTGCGATATTTGAAGGAGACCAACATCATGAACAAATGGACAAGGCGAATTCTTTCTTTGATATTGGCGGCGGGGTTCCTGATTGGCGCGGCAGTGATAGCAAGCGCAGAGGAAACATTAACACTGACCATATTACACGATTTTAATGGCGGTAGCGGTGCATCTTATGACTATTGGGTTTACAGGTCTTCTTCTGCCATAAGTTTTAGGCCTGGCGGAGGCTATGTAGACGCTCCAACCAGAAACGGATATGATTTTGAGGGATGGCGCTTTAAAGATGGCATTCCAAACAATACACTTTATGAGCACGGCATATATTATCCGAACGTCCCTTTCAGCAACCCAAACCCCGATGTTGCATTAACCCTTGTCGCGCAATGGAAGGGGAAAGACTACACCGTCAGCTTTAACGCCAACGGCGGCAGTGTGTCACCCGCAAGCAAAATCGTAACCTTCGGTAGTTCCTACGGGACGCTTCCGACTCCCACCCGGAACGGTTATACATTTAATGGTTGGTTTACAGCGACAAGCGGTGGCTCTCGAATTACAAGCAGCAGCACAGTTAATCTTAATGGAAACCAAACGCTTTACGCGCAGTGGACTAGTATGCCCTCTAATACTTACACCGTTACGCTCAATCCTAATGGGAGCATTCTTGACTCTTTGGCTCCAATAAGTATAACCGTAACCAATGGCGGCACTTATGGTACATTGCCTGAAACGTGGTTACCATACCATAATTTTGATGGCTGGTATACAGCCGCCAGCGGCGGCACTAAAATTACCGCGACCACCATAGTAAATCTCACAGCAAACCAAACGCTATATGCTCGCATGACACCCAATAGCTACACATATCCCCTCAATCCAAACGGTGGTACCGTTTCTCCGACAAGCATCACTGTGACTTTTGGCAGCACCTATGGTACTTTGCCAACACCTGTGCGAGGAGGCTACAACTTCGATGGCTGGTACAGAAGTGGCAACGAAGCATTTTATGGAGAAGCTGGCGGTGCAACAAAGATTACTTCCAGCACTCAAGTAACATCAAGCACTATGCCGACAGTTGCAGAAAATGGGCTGTGTGCACGATGGGTAGAGGCTCCTGATTCCTATATCGTCACTTATAACGCCAACGGCGGTAGCATTTCGCCTACAAGCACAAACGTGACAGCTGGCACATCAACCACCTTGCCAAACCCGACAAGATCAGGCTACAGCTGCAATGGATGGTATACCGCCACCAGCGGCGGGACTAAGATCGGCAATACCGGAGCCAGCTACACGCCTACAGCAAGTATCACGCTCTATGCTCAATGGACGGCAGTCCCGGAGACCTACACAGTTACAGTCAACAGTGGCACAGGCGGCGGAAGCTATGCCGCGAACGCAACTGTAAATATCACAGCAGGCACACCTCAAGCAGGGAAGGTATTTGACAAGTGGACAACGGCTGACGATGTGACCTTCGCCAATCCAAATGCCGTCAGCACAAGTTTCACCATGCCCGCCAAAAACGTGACTGTCACAGCAACATATAAAGTCGATGACAATTCGAACCCCATTAAGACCATCTTTAGCACAAAATACGAATCCACGTTCTGGAACTGGTTTAAGTTCATCGTTCTGTTCGGCTGGATTTGGATGTGGTTTTAAACCTCGAACATTCCGATAATTAACAACCAAACCCGGCAAGCGTGGTTAACCCCCTGCTTGCCGGTTAATTGTGCTAAAGCTAAATTTTTATTCCTTAATAACCTTATCCCCGCGACACAAGGTGCAAATGACATAGCGATAACCCTGACAGTAATAGCACCTTTTCTTTTGGATTTCGCCAGAAGCGTCGCAACGAGGGCATTTCATCTGCCCGGTTCCCTTGCACTGGGGACACTGTTTAGCCATGATGTAGTACTCCTTATATATGTTGTTTTTAGTTGTACAAGGCCGTTTCCAACCGTTCAATCCTAAGCGTAATATCCGGGTGCGTATTTTTTAATTGTTCCTTGAGGCTCTGCGGTTTGTTGCCTGTCTCAAAATATATCGCGTTTAAAACGTCGGCAAGCTCATTCCCAAAGCTGCTATCAAGGGCGAATTCATCCGCAAGGTATTCATTCCGGCGGCTGGTGCGCTTTAAAATTAGCTCTCCAATCGAATCTATTGCCCTGAACAAATAATAAATAGGGTTAAATAAAATCTTGCTAATCCCTCCTTTATTCTCATTGTCCATGCGATTTTTCCGGTCGGTTAGTCTGTCCATGATCAGCGACATAAAAAAATTGCTCACAGTCGAAAGCAAGATCGCTTCGGTGTCACCATTGGAAAAGTGCCCGAATTCATGAGCGATTAAGCCTTTCAAGCGATCATCATTTAATTGCATGACACTGCCCCTTGTTAAAACAAGCGTGCTTCTGCCAAATGCAAAGGCGCCCACCGCCATATCTTCTTTTATGTAGAGCCTTATTCCTTTTGATAAATAAGGATCGGTTCTATATGCGCCTGTATATACTTCTTTAAATAGTGGTAGCAAGCGGTCTTTTTCCGATTTCAGCCGAAGCGGTCGGATTCCTGTTACCTTGCGCCATAGCTTCTCTGCAACCGGCGAAAAGGCAAGAATAGTAGTAATAATAAAAAATGGGATTGCGATTCCAAGCGTGAGCGCAGAAAAGAGAAAGAAATAAAACAAGAACCACGCCACATAAACCCAATTGCTATTGGGTTTATATTGCTGTTCCATTGGAGCGGCGTAGGATCGCTGTTCCTGCTGGGGCATATACTGTCCGTTCATTGGCTGCTGATACTGCTGAGATTGCCAAGCGGCATAAGCCCCTTGCGGCCTTTGCGGCTGATAAGCTCCCTCTTGAGGCGGGGGATAATTCAGATCATTCATCGTAGACAATCCTCCTAAAACGGTTTATTTATGCTTATGCGCGTATGAAACATCTTATCCCGTGAAACAAAAATTGCTTGGCCTGTTCCCAAAAGCTTGATATCATCCGGATGGTAGATATATTCTCTTGTTTTCCGAAGTGAGCCTAAATCAGTGCTTTTGACTTCGCCGCTTTCGCCACTGATTTGATAGGTAGCTTGCATGGTCTGGCGCGTGCCGATCACGTTAGCCCAATGCTCCGCATTGACGGAGCTGTTTTGCCGAAGCACAATATAGTTGTTGCAATTTTCGATTACTTGCTCTTTGAACTCTGGCGTTACGCCATCCAAATCCGATAGGCTCTGTGTGGCGAGAATGCACGTCACATTTGCTGACCGCGATTTATTAACGAGATTCAGCAAGGAGCCATTGGCGTAAGTATTAATCTCGTCCATGATGTAGAAAATTCGCCTTTTTTTCTCGCGATAGAAATGACTGACAGCTTTTTTGCTGTCAATGATAATTAGATTCCCAATCAGCGGCGACATTTCAGGATAAAGCAGTGGATTCAGCACAAACAGAATAACAGCGTTTTCCTGTAGGGCGGTGTAGATGTCAATCCCGGATGCATCAAATATCTGCCCGAGGTCGCTGTCTTTAATCGTAGCGAAACGCGCTGCGGCACTCTCGGCTATTTTCCCGCTGGTCTTGGCAAGGTCAACATCTTCAAGATGCTCGGCCTTGCTCATTTGCTTTTTCTCGCTGACATCCTTGCTTAACTTGATAAAATTAGCCGTAGTTAAATATTTCGTTAAGCTATCGAGTGAGATCGCTATCCCCTGCATGGATAACAATTTACATAACCGCCCGATATATCGCTCTGTGTTGTATTTGTAATGTTCCTCACTCCAATTGGTCATGTTGATAAGCATATCCTTGATAACATCCGTATTGGTATTTTTGAATGGATTGTATTTGTCACTGGCTCCCGGCTCATTCAAATTGATAACATAGAGCTTTCTATAGGGGCATAGCTTCTTTGTCATTTCAAGCAGGGAACCTGAATCGGTGTCACCCTTGCCATCAATAATCAGCATGGGGTAATTGTACCCGGCTCCGCTGGCTAAAAAGTTTGCAAGTGCAACGGTCTTGCCACTGCCAGTCGTCCCGCAAACAAAAACGTGCTTAGCGTCACTTGGGATAAACACGTTTTTATTTGATGATTTACCGATGAACACGGCTTCTTCTGGCGGTTTCTCACCTTGATATACTGTCTTTTTTAGAGCTTGCTCATGATCGCGCTCGAAATCAAAGACACCGTCACCCGGCGTTCTCATGCTTCGAATGAATCTAAACAAGCTCATATAAATTCCTCCCACGATAATTATTATAACAATACTAGCTATATCCAGACTTGACATACTCTAACACTTCCTCTAAACGTATCACGTCAATGTTAGAATATTCGTTTTTCAGCTCTCCGAGTAATGAAAAAACCTTGTTATTATTCGTTATCCAAATTTGTTTGTCGTATTTTAGGTAATTCTCCCGGATATTTTCCCCCATGCGAATCTTTGCTTTTGGGTTTAACTCCACCTCAACGGCAATGCTTTCCCATGCGATTTCAACCGCAAAATCCGGCTGATGTTTTCTTACGCAAAAGCCATCTTGGATATGAAGTTCTTTTTCGCTTTGAACAGCCGCAAAGGAAATTCCATATTTAAGGCAGAAATAAACAACCGAATCGAGTACATAGATATCATGGGTAATTCGGTCAAGGCGAATTTTATCTTCACGCTTGTTCACGCCGAGCAAGATTCGCCCTTTATGGCTGAGGGTGTACATTTCCGAAATGCCGTACAAATATTTTTTTCTTTCCAGATACCCAGCGTCAACCAACATTTTTAATCTTCGGTTGGCGGCTCTGGCTCCGTCAAAGCCGCACAGCACTTTAATATGTCGGCTCAAACAAAACCGGAACCGGTGAACCAATCTTAAAATATCTAAATCCCGCTCTTGTATCTGTAAGCCTTTGGCACTCAAAATCATCCCCCCTTATCTTACTAACTATCTACCTACAACCACTTACCACTAACTTTCTCTCTAACCACCACCACACCCAACTACCAAACACAACACACACAAACAGAATAATACTAATGTTGTAATAGAGGGGTCTCGGGTGTTTTTTCGCAAAAAAAGAGCCGAGACCCCTCTATTACATAAACCAAGATTCTGCTCCAAAGTGTTGTGCCATCAGGGTTTGCGGGGTGGCGGTGGTTGTCTGCTTCCATTTTATGCTCCGCGCGGTGCGTGTAGAACAGGGTTGACAGGGGGTAAATGTGCAGATTTATTCCAATTCCTCCGATCAACACAGGAACCCAGCGCCCGTACCTCTGGGGTAGATCGTCTTTGCTTCCTTTGAAAGCAAACTCCGTTATACCGGTACGAGGCCTGCCTATGTTGACGGATTTTCTCGGCATAAAAAAAGCGGCCTGTTTAGCGGGTGCTAAATAGGTCGCTTGAGCTATTCCTTCGTTAGCGGGGTACCTTGCTCTGTCTGTTGTAGAAGTTCTTTCTTTTCTTTTTCAATTCTTCTTCTTTTATCTTTTACTCGGCTTATGTACTCCAAATTTTCTTCTTGGATCAATTCTTCAATTGTTTTTTTGAAAACCCGATCTTCTTCAATTGTATTCATTGGCTTACATCCTTTCTCATTTTAATTCCTAACTAAATTATACTATAGTTCGACTGAAATGTTTCTTTTTTTCTATTTGTATTGTGGTTGTGATTTCTTGGTTTGGTTTATGACGTAGGCGACGTCGGACCCGTGGGCCCGGGCGGGCCGCCCTCCGGCCCCGTGGGGCCAGTGGGGCCGGGCGGGCCACCGGGAGTTCCCGCCGGACCTGTGGCGCCCGTCGCGCCCGTCGCTCCGGTCGAACCTGTCGCCCCGGTCAGTCCTGTTGGTCCCGTGGGTCCCGTTTCACCCACGCCGGTGGGGCCCAGCGGCCCTTGAATCCCCTGAACGCCCTGCGGACCCTCAATACCCTGAGGCCCCGCGGGTCCCTGGGGACCTGCCGAACCAGGGGGGCCCGTAATACCGAGACCTGTAGCGCCAGTTGCTCCCGTCGCCCCCGTTGGTCCCGTGGGCCCGCCCGCGGGACCCGTAGGCCCGGCAGGGCCTGTCGGGCCGGGGGGGCCCCCCGGGGTCCCTGCCGGGCCCTCGGGCCCGGTCGCGCCGGTAACGCCCGGGGTTCCCTGAGGCCCCTGGATACCCTGCTGTCCTTGGAATCCCTGGATTCCCTGCGGACCTGTAGGCCCGGTCGGGCCGGCGATGCCAATTCCCGTAGGGCCCGTTGGCCCCGTTGACCCGGTTGCGCCGGTGGGGCCAGGCGGGCCACCTTCCGGGCCCGTGGGACCCGTTGGGCCAGGCGGGCCAGGCGGACCACCTTCCGGGCCGGTGGCGCCAGTGGGGCCGGTGACACCCGTAACTCCCGTAGGACCTCTTTCACCGCTGGCGCCTGTCGGGCCCGTGCCGCCGTAAGGCCCCTGAACACCTTGCGGACCCTCAATACCCTGCACGCCCTGTGGGCCCTGTGGGCCAGGCGGACCCGCAGGGCCAGTAATGCTTTCGCCCGGCTCACCGGCAGCGCCCGCCGGCCCGGTGGCTCCTGTAGTTCCCGTGGCGCCCGAGCTTCCGGTGGCTCCCGTCTCTCCCGTAGGGCCCGTTGCCCCGGTCACGCCGGAGGCTCCGGTCTCTCCTGTCGCGCCAGTATTGCCTGTGGCTCCCGTGGCCCCGGTGGCTCCCGTGGCGCCTGTCGCGCCGGCGATGCCATTGGCCCCTGTGGGGCCGGTGGGACCCATTGGCCCCGTGGGACCCGCATATCCCTGCGGCCCAGGCGGACCGTGCGGGCCTTCGGGGCATTATTTAAGGCGAACCGCCTCAATATCCAAACATCTGGCTTGTACGCTTATATTAGAAGCTAGCCCGCCGCGGGCGCCCATTTCTCAATCATCATCTTCCCGGCTTTATAAATATCCCCGCAGCCGAGAGTGATCACGAGATCCCCCGGCTGGGCCTGGGCGACAACGTAGCCGGCGGCCTCTTCAAATTCCTCGAAGCACGCGCTGCCGGGGAGCTTCTCCGCCAGCTGCGCCGCAGTCACGCCATAGGTGTTGACCTCGCGGGAGCCCATAATCCTCGTAAGCACAACTTCGTCCGCGATCGCCAGAACCCTGGCGAATTCGTCCATGAGCAGCGCCGTGCGGGAAAAGGTGAAGGGCTGGAAGACCGCCCATACCTTGCGGAAATTCATTTGCCTGGCCGCGGTGAGCGCCGCCTCCAGCTCCTTGGGGTGATGGGCGTAGTCGTCCGCGAGGGTGATGCCGTGGTATTGCCCGAGAATCTCGAAGCGCCGCCCCGCCCCGCGAAAGGTCTCAATGCCCTTTTCGCAGTCCAGAACGCTGGCGCCGGAGCACATGGCCGCGGCGATGGCGGCCAGGGAATTGGACACATTGTGAACGCCGGGCACCCGCAGATTGATTCTCGTCAGGAGCTCGCCGTGGTAATGGAGGTTATAGCTGGCGAAAGCGCCCCGCATGCGCACGTTGACCGCGCGGAAGATATTTCCCTGGGAGCGGCCGAAGGTGATGTGCTTCTTTCCGCCGTTCACGCCCTCCAGAGCCTCTCTGGTGTTGGCGTCGTCCCCGTTGTAGATGACCGTTTTCGTCGCCATGGAGGCGAAGGCGCGAAAGGACGCGACAAGCTTGTCCAGCGTCTTGAAGTACTCCATGTGGTCTTCGTCCACATTGAGGATCACGGCCACATCCGGGCTCAGCTGCAAAAAATGATCCTGAAACTCGCAGGCCTCCACGACCATATGCTCGCCGCACCCAGTGATTCCATTGGTGCCGGTCAGCGGGAGCTTGCCGCCGATAACCGCCGTGGGCTTCAGCCCCGCCGTGTGCATAATCTGGGTGAGCATGGCCGTGGTAGTGGTCTTGCCGTGGGTGCCGCACACGCATACACAATTGGCGTAACGGCGGGTGAGCGCTCCCAGCAAGGCGTTGCGCTCATAGGTTGGAACGCCCGAGGCCTTGGCCGCCGCAAGCTCCGGATTATCCGCCAGAACCGCGGCGGTGTAGATGATCAGCTCGGCGCCGGCGATGTTTTCCGCCCGCTGGCCCAGCCGCGCGTCAATCCCCAGCGCGCGTATACGGCTGAGGGTCTCGCTCTCGTTGTTGTCCGATCCTGTAATCGCATAACCCTCGCCGTGCAGAATTTCCACCAGAGGGCACATGCCCGAACCGCCGATGCCGATGAAATGAATCCGTTTTGCTTTTGCCAAAGCTTGTTCGATGCCAGTGCTTTGCTCCATAAAGTATCTCGACCCTTCTTCTTGTGAAAAAAATAAACATACGCAGCAAATACTTCAGGTACGCTTCTGAAATATCCCGCAATATATTACCATATAATGGATTCTCTGACAAGCCCTTTTTCGTTAACTTTTTATCTTCTTATATCGCGCTTTTTCGCGGGGGGCTTACGCCGTCTTCCGTGATGAATGCCGTAATATTCTCCGCCGGAACCACGTCGAACGCGGGATTGTAGACCGCCGCGCCTGACGGCGCCATCCGGTTTTGGTACCATTGCGTCGTGAGCTCCTCCGCGCCGCGCCGCTCAATGGGGATTTGCGCGCCTGTGGGGCAGGAGCGATCAAAGGTCGATGCGGGGGCACAGACATAGAAGGGGAGTCCGAAAGCCCTGGCCAGAACACTGAGCCCCAGGCTACCTGTCTTATTGGCGGTGTCGCCGTTGGCCGCGACGCGGTCCGCGCCGATAAAAACCGCCGACACCCGCCCGCTTTGCATAAGCCCGGCGGCCATATTGTCGCACAGCAGCGTAACGGGAATTCCCGCCTCGGCCAGCTCATACGCCGTCAGCCGCGCGCCCTGCAGCAGGGGACGGGTCTCGCCGGCGAATACATGCACATGCTTGCCCTGCTCCGCCGCGACATAGACCGGCGCCAATGCTGTGCCGTAGCGCACGGCGGCCAAACGGCCAGCGTTGCAGTGGGTCAGAATGCTGTCGCCGTCCCGCAGCAGCGCGCTGCCGTGCCCGCCGATGCGTCTGCAGGTCTCAATGTCCTCGCGCCAGATAGCCAAAGCCGTTTCCGCCAACATTTCTTTTGTGTGCCCAACAGACAGCATACGGTCAATGGCCCATGCGAGGTTCACCGCCGTGGGGCGGGTCTTTTTAAGGCGCAGGGCATATTCCCGCAATAGAGCATCATCAACCCCGCCCATTTCACCCGCCAGAACCGCCAGCCCGATGGCCGCCGCCACGCCGATGGCCGGGGCCCCGCGCACCCGCAGCGACCGGATGGCCTCTTCCATTTCCTCAATCGTACGCAGCGCCAGAATGCGCGTCTCGTTGGGGAGCCTGGTCTGGTCGATGAGCAGCAGGCGGTTGTTTTCGCGGTCAAAGGATACGGTATCAGGGATTTGCGTTCGCATAAATCTCTCCTTGCAGATACAACGCCGCCTTGCCGGCAATCTTGACCCTTTCGCCGCGGTTTTCACAGTAAAGCACCGCGCCGCGCCGCTCGTTCTCCAGCAGCAGCAGGCAGTCCCGGCCGTTATTAGTCACATAGGCGGTAAACGCGTCCACAACGTAGTATTTCATCAGCCGCCCTCCAGTATTATACGTTTTCTTCTATATCAGCAGCAGTCATCTCCGCCCAGGCCGGACGAAAACCGCTTTTGACGGCATTTCTTGCGGAGCCCAGGTTTGCCCAGGCGCAGCAATAAAACGGAACCTTGCCCCGTGCTGCAATCTCAACGGCCAGACGGCTTGTCAATGCCGCCGCAATGCCCTGTCGCCGGTATTCCGGCAACACGTCAATGCCGATTTGCCACATGCCGCCGCAATCAGCGGAGCAGCCCGCCAGAGCAATCAATTGCCCATTATCATAGGCCCCGACACCAAGCACATCCCGTTCCGCGCGATCGGCGCACAGGGCATTGCCCCACTGCGGCAAATACAGTTCCGCGAAATCCAGCTGGGTTAATATCCGCGTTTCATAGGCGCAGGGCAGAGCAGACAGTAGATTCATGTCCGGCAGCCAGTACTCCGCCAAAAATTTGATTTTCTTTCCGTACTTCGCGAATTCGGCATTCAGCAGATAGATGCCATCCGCGTCAAAGCAGCTGTAGGGCTTGCGGCTGTTGATAAAGTCTTCCACAAAATCAGCGATACGCTCATCCACCGATGCCACAACATTGGCACCGTAGAAAACCAGATCGAAAAAGAAAGGCAGATTCTTCAGATAACGCCGTGCTTCGGAATTCTTTTTCGAGATGAAAACAGCATTCTCGGCGCGCGTAAAATCCTCTGGCTCGCAGCCGCAATCAATCGCCTGCTGGGCCATGGCGATGCGCATAACCTCATCATTGGTCACTTCGTATCCTCCAATGCCTTCTTCAAATACACCCCCGTAAACGAGCGCGGGTTCGCGGCCACCTCCTCGGGGGTGCCCAGGGCGATCACCTCGCCGCCGGCGTCGCCGCCCTCGGGGCCCAGATCGATGAGGTAGTCCGCCGTCTTGATCACGTCCAGGTTATGCTCAATCACCAGCACGGTGTTGCCGCCCTCCACCAGGCGCTGGAGCACCTCCAGCAGACGGTGCACGTCGGCGGCGTGGAGCCCCGTGGTGGGCTCATCCAGGATATAGATCGTCTTGCCCGTGGAGCGCTTCGAGAGCTCGGCGGCCAGCTTCACCCGCTGGGCCTCGCCCCCGGAAAGCGTCGTCGCCGGCTGGCCGATCTTCACATAGCCCAGGCCGACTTCAAACAAAGTGCGCAGCCGCCGGGCGATTTTGGGCACGTTCTCGAAGAACCGCAGGCCCTCTTCAATCGTCATCTCCAGCACGTCGTAGATGGATTTGCCCTTGTATTTGACCTCCAGGGTTTCGCGGTTGTAGCGCGCGCCCTTGCAGACCTCGCAGGGGACGTAGATATCCGGTAAAAAATGCATTTCAATCTTCACGATGCCGTCGCCCTGGCAGGCCTCGCAGCGCCCGCCCTTCACGTTGAAGGAAAACCGATTCGGCTTGTAGCCCCGCTGTTTCGCGTCCGGCACGCTGGCGTAGAGCTCGCGGATCTCGGTATATACCCCCGTATAGGTCGCGGGGTTGGAGCGGGGCGTGCGCCCGATGGGGGACTGGTTGATGTCGATGACCTTATCCAAAGCCTCCAGGCCGTCCACGCCGTCGCAGTCGCCGGGAAAGGTGTGGGCCCGGTTGAGTCTGGCCGCCAGGGTTTTGTGCAGAATTTCGTTCACCAGCGAGGATTTGCCGGAGCCCGAAACGCCGGTGACGCACAAAAACATCCCCAGGGGAAAATCCACCGTAATATTTTTGAGGTTGTTCTCCCGCGCGCCGCGCACGATTAAGTGGTGTCCGTTGCCCCCGCGCCTGTGCCCGGGCAGGGGAACGCCCTTTCTGCCGCTGAGATACTGCCCCGTGAGCGAGCCCTCGCAGGCGATGATTTCCTCCGCTGTGCCCTGGCAGACCAGCTGGCCGCCGTGGATGCCCGCGCCGGGGCCAATGTCCACGATGTGGTCCGCCGCGCGCATGGTGTCCTCGTCGTGCTCCACGACAATCAGCGTGTTGCCCAGATCCCGCAGGGATTTTAAGGTCTCAATGAGCTTGCCGTTGTCTCTTTGATGCAGGCCGATGCTGGGCTCATCCAGGATATACAGCACCCCCATGAGGGAGGAGCCGATCTGCGTGGCCAGGCGGATGCGCTGGCTCTCGCCGCCGGAAAGCGTCCCCGCCGCCCGGGAGAGATTCAGGTAATCCAGCCCGACGCTGCGCAAAAAATTCAATCTGGCCTTGATTTCCCGCAGGATCTGGTCGGCGATCATTCTGTCGCGCTCCCGCAGCGCCAGGCTGTCGAAGAAATCCAGGGCTTTGGAAATCGAAAAACGCGTGCACCGCGAAATATTGATATCGCCCACCGTAACGCAGAGGCTTTCTTTTTTCAGCCGTTCGCCGCCGCAGGCGGAGCAGGGCTTCACGGTCATATACTGCTCCAGCTCGGCGCGCATGGAGTCGCTCTGGGTCTCCTTGTAGCGGCGCAGGAGATTGTTGGCGATGCCCTCGAAATCCGTGACATAGGTGCCCGTGCCGTAGCCCGCCGTGCGGTGCATGGTGATGCGCTTGCCCTTCGTGCCGTTCAGAATCAACTCAAGCGCGGCCTTCGGGAGCTCGCCCACGGGGGTATCCATGGAGAACTTCGCGTAATCCGCCAGGCCCTCCAGGTACATCTGCGCGATCGTGCCGCCCTCCGCCTGGCTCCAGCCGGAGGCTTTCAGCGCGCCCTCGCGCAGAGAGAGAGATTTATCGGGAAAAATCAGCTCCGGGTCGGGCGTCAGGAAGGTGCCCAGGCCGCTGCAGCGGGGGCATGCCCCAAATGGATTGTTGAAGGAAAACATGCGCGGGGCAAGCTCCTCCATGCTGAAGCCGTGCTCGGGGCAGGCGTAGTTCTGTGAGAACAGCAGCTCCTCCCCGCCGACGACATCCGCCAGCAGCAGGCCCTCGGCCAGGCGCGTGGCGGTCTCCACGGAGTCTGTCAGACGGCTGCGGAGCCCGGGCTTCATCACGAGCCTGTCCACCACAATCTCAATGCTGTGCTTCTTGTTCTTGTCCATGGGAATATCTTCGGACAGCTCATACAAGCTGCCGTCAACCCGGGCGCGGACGTAACCGCTTTTGCGGGCCTGCTCCAGCTCCTTCTGATATTCGCCCTTGCGGCCCCGCACGATGGGGGCCATCAGCTGGAAGCGCGTGCCCTCGGGGAGCTCCATGAGCTTGTCCACGATGTCGTCCACCGTCTGGCGGCTGATCTCGCGCCCGCAATCCGGGCAATGGGGAACCCCCACCCGGGCGTAAAGCAGGCGCAGGTAGTCGTATATCTCCGTGACAGTGCCCACGGTGGAGCGCGGGTTGCGGGAGGTGGTTTTCTGGTCGATGGAAATCGCGGGGGAGAGCCCCTCAATGCTGTCCACGTTGGGCTTTTCCATCTGCCCAAGAAACTGGCGGGCATAGGAGGACAGGGACTCCACATAGCGCCGCTGCCCCTCGGCATAAATCGTGTCGAAGGCCAGGGAGGTCTTTCCGGAGCCCGACAGCCCGGTGAAGACCACCAGCTTATCCCGGGGAATCGTAAGATTGAGATTTTTTAAATTGTGCTCCCGCGCGCCTCTGACAACAAGGTCTTTCTGCATGTCAACCCTTTCAAACGATCACTGATTGTTTTGTTATTAAAAGTATTATAACACAGCGCGCGGAAAAACGCAAGCATTTTTCGAACATATATTCTAATCGAATATTCTATTCTCTGGCCGCCGTCAAGCGCTTCAGCAGCTTTACATATTCCCCGTACTGATCCACGCCCTGATAAAGCAGCGTGGTGAAGCCCTTTTTCTCATACAGGCGCCGGGCCGCGTGATTATCCGTATCCACACCCAGCGTCATTTCGCTATAACCCATTTCCCGGGCAATATCGCAAAGATAGTCAAGCAGAATCCCGCCGATGCCGCGGCCCCGCTCGCTGTGCTTCACAACCATGCGGGAGAGATAAATCCGTTTATGGGGGATCGTATAATCCGGCTCGTTGGCCTCGAACACCAGCGCGCCCTCGCCGAGAAATTCGCCGTTTTCGGTGTAGACATACACAACGCCC
>WRMQ01000040.1 GCA_009777055.1 Oscillospiraceae bacterium | reverse complement strand
TCCGTTGATATCCCCCGGGGTGCGCAGCCAGATATCCTGGTTTTGGCTGGGGAGCTTGTTGAAATTCTTGACCGCGGCCGCGGCGCTGGGCTGTATTTCAGGATTCATGCCACGCACGTCGTGTGTAATGGAGACGAAATTCGCGGCTTCGGTATAGCTCAGCGCGAAGGCGACATTGTCGCCGTCGCCGGCCGGGAAGGGAGTCGGTAAGCTGAAGGCGTTGGTCATGCCGGATACGGTGCTGCCCATGCCGAGCTTCGTTGTCGCGTCGTTCTGCATCGTGTAATCGCGCAGGCGGGCGTCGCTGGGCAGATTGTCGCCGCCGGTGACCGTGGTGATCGTCTTGAACCAGTTGTTGATCCTGGTCTGGGTCGTGGAGCCAATGTAGTTTGTGTTCGCGCCGAAGGTCGCGACCTGCCACATTGCGTCGCCGTTGTAGCCGTTGTACGCGTTAAGAAAGCTTGAGCGCAGGATCAGGGAGTAGGCGCCGCTGCGGGCGATTTCGATCCAGTCAACGGTGTCGCCGGTCTGCTCGGGGCTGAGCACCCTGCCGCCGTTGCCGTTTTCATCGGCCACGTCGGGGTTGCCTCCGCCCACGGGCGGCGTGGTGGTCATGTTGCCGTTGCTGTCCTTATACCAGATCACGTCGTCGCCGTAGAGCTGCCCCGCGGTGCTGTCAAGGAAGCCGTCGCCGCCGATGGGGTCGCCGTAGTAGTACTCATGTCCCGGCTCGCCCAGGGGGCCGACAAAGAACTTGCCGTCGCTGTGCTCATAGATCTGCGTTACGCCGTCGGTGGAGGGGTCTCTGTCGGGGCCGCCGCCGGTGACCGGGCCAAGCTGCTTATTGTTGTTGCCGTTGGGGTTGACCTTCTGCCAGACGTTCTGGCCGCGGTTGACCCAATAGTCGTTGTCAAACAGCTTCGCGGGCTTGTCGTCGCCGCCGCCGGGCTTGCCGTTGCCGCCGCCCCAGATGGCGCTGTCCTCATCCAGGCTGCCATTGCTGTCAACCTTCTTCCAGATGTTGCTGCCCTCGGGGTCTTCCACCCAATAGGTCCATTCGTTGTCGCCCTTTTCGGCTGGGCGGTTCTTTTCCTCGGAGCCGATGGGGTCGCCGTCCTCGTTGTAGATATACGCGGGGGGCTGGCTGATGGAGTTGCCGTCCTCGTCCACGATCTCATAGACATTGGGCGGATAATCCACGGGCTTGTAGTAGTTGCCGCCCGAATCGGGGCCCAGAACATTCTCGGGGCGCTGCTTGTCCTTCTCCAGGGCGTCGATGGCGTCCTTGATGGCGTCAATGGCGTCCTGCACCTGCTGTTCGCTGGGATCCTCCATGTCAACCACGTCCCAGCCGCCGTCCACGGCGTTTTCCAGATCCGCCAGGCTGCCGGAGGTGTAGGGGTTGTCCTCCAGCTCGAGGATGCCCTCGCCCTTGGCGATCCACTCCAGCAGATCGGCCAGGGAGCCGCTGCGGATGCCCACCATCACAAGGATATGGATATCGCGCCTGACGCCCCAGATGTCGGTGAACTCACCGAGGATGATGGCCGCGCCCTTGCCCTCGGCCTTGATGACGCCGCTGGCGTTCACCGTGGCCACGTCCGCCTGCAGGGAGCGCCAGGTGATGGTGTTGAAGGCCTTATCGACCACAACAGGGCTGGCGGCGGTCACGTTGGGGTTCGAGGCGGTGGGGGCTTTCAGATAAAGCTCGCCGCCATTTTTTACGTAGCAGTCGCCGATGAGACTGTCGTCGCGGATCTGATAATTCATGCCGACGACATAGCCCTGGTTGGAGCCTACGCTGATGGTTGCCACGCCGGCGCTGTTTCCGGTTACCTGCAGCTCCGTGCCCCCGGCGTTGACCGTGGCCGTCGCGATAGCCGCGTCGCTGGTATCCTGGTAGCGCAGGCCTCTGCCCAGCTCGCTCCTGGTGGCGCCCTTGGCGATTTCGGTATAGGTGTTTGGCTTACTGATCTCAACAGGCACGTTTGGCTTTGCGGCCAGGGTGCTGCCAATGCCGGCGCCGATGGCCGACACCGCGAGCACGGCGGCCAGGGCCAGCGCAATGACACGGTTTTTCTTCCTGTTGAATATCTTCTGTGTCATAAAATGAACTCCTTTCAAATCAAAGCTTGCTTCATTCATTTGCTTCATTCAACTAACGCCCTGTTGGAATTAGCCAAAGTAATAGGTGTCCGGATGGTAGCTGACGATGACCTTGATGTTCGTATCGGCGTAGCCGCTCTTGTGCAGAACCAGCTCCACTTCAAAGGTGGGCGGCGGGTCATCGGCTTGAATCGTGGCGTCCCAGGACGCTTTGTCTCCGATATAGGTAGAAAGGATCGAAAGGTCGCCGTCGAGATGGTCCGCGCCGATGCTGAAGTATTGGTTGAGCGCGGTGTTTTTCGCCGTCACGGTGATGCCGCTGTAATCCGTGCCGAAGCTGGCTGCCAGAATATCCTTCAGCTTGAAGGTACACTCATTTTCCAGATCCGCGATGATGAAGGAGGAGGGACGGATCCAGCCATTGAAGCGGAAATCGTCCGAAAGCGCCTCATAGGGGCCTTCACCGTTCTTCAGGGGCAGCTCTTCCGGCGCGGCCGCCGTTACCGTTACGGTGATGCTGTTGCTCACGCCGCTGGGCTCCATGGTCACGGTGATGGTCGCCGTGCCGGGGGCCTTGGCCGTGATCTTGCCGTTCTGGTCCACCTCAACAATGGCTGAGTCGCTGCTGCTCCACACCGGGGTATCCGTCGTGCCGCCGGGCACCTTCGTGATGGTAAGGTTCTCTGTCTGGCCCACGGTCATGTTCTTGTTGCCGCCATTGATGGTCACGCCGGTGGCGGGAACCGTGACGGGCGCCGTTGTCGTGGTCTCGCCCTCGACAACCGTGATGGTGTAGGATTCGCGCCCGCCGTTGGGGCCGGTGACGGTGATGGTCACGGGGCCGCCCTTGGCAACGCCGGTCACAACGCCGTTTTGGTCAACCGTGGCGAGGCTCGGATTGCTGGAGCTCCACTTCAGCGGGCTCTGGTCAGAGCCCTCGGGGCCGATGGTTACGCTGGGGGAATTGACGCTCTTGCCAACCTCCACCTCGGTGGGGGTGGCGCCGTTGAAGCGCGCGGAGGGCGCGTTCTGGATGTAGCTGTCGCGGATATCGCCGTTCCAGCCCAGGTCGGGGTCGTTCTTAATCAGCTCGTCCAGAGAGACGGCCTCCATGTCCACATGGATCACATAGTAGAAGCTGCCGTCGGGCTGGCTGATGAGCTTCACGGTATCAAGGAGATTCGCCGTTTCGCTCTCGGGGAGCAGGGGCTGGCCCCAGTAGGCCCAGCCGTCGCCGTTGGGGGAATCGTCCACGATCCACTTAGCCACGGGCACGGGATCCAGGATCCAGTCGGAATAGCGGATAATCGCGCCGGTGTTCAGGCCCCAGGTGATATAGGCTTCGATGTACTCGCGCACGTCAAGGCCGTTGGCGTAATCCCAGGGATGCACCGGGTAATCGCATTCGTCGCTCCTGGTCACCAGCTCGCCGTTGACCATCACGCCGTGGTGGTTCAGGTTGACCGCGCGCATGCTGTCCGGGATGACCGGATCGGCGTCGCCGACGATGATGTTCGTGATCACGTGCTTGCCCATCTGGCCGTTGGGGTCATGGGCCTGGGTCTCGATGAACCAGCCGCTCGCGCCGGTGACCGCGTCAGTCAGCTCCGCGTAGTTGTGGCCCGGGAAGTCGCGTGCGGCCTCCTCCTGCGTGGGGCGGGTGATATATTGCCCATGGATGTCGATCATGTAGCGCTTTTCGGTCTCAACGTAGGTGACCTCGCCGATTTCCATGTACTCCTTGAGCTGCAAGCGGACATATACATTGCCGTAACCGTCGTCCCTGCGGCCCACGTTGGCCACACGGATTTCCTTTTTGACGTCGCCGTCCTCGACCTTCCAGTCGGGGCGTTCCACGAAGTCTTCCACCAGCCGGGCCTCGTAATGGAGGTCTATGCCGCCAAGTTCATTGCTTTTGTGCTGCTTGAAATCCCTGTAGGCAAGCGTTCCGCCTACGGAGGTGATGAGGATCGCGGCCAGCGCGACCGCCGCAGCCGCTTTCTTTCGGATGCTGCTGTTTCTTTTCATTGCTTCAGTTCCTTTCTTCGGGCTTCTACCCATTCAAATTTTTATGTACTAACAAGCCGTTAGGAAGTGCCTGTTCCGCGCGTCCTGTTCATACCAACTCATTCATGCCAGCGCGTGGAGGTTCTTGGGGCGCCGGCGCCAGCGCTCTTTTTCGCTCTGATCTTTGTTTTCATCACCGCCGCTGCTTCTGCCCTCGCCCAACAGCACGCGCAGGGCGATGGAGATCAGTAAAATCATGCCAAAGGCGGCGAAGACATAGCCGATGTTGTTCCTGAGGTAGCGCAGCGTATAGCCCAGGCCGGGAATGGAACGCTCCACCTTCCCCACCACGTTCACCGCGGCCACCAGGTCGGGGTCGGGGTCCGGGTTGTCCGTGCCCTGGGTGCGAAAGCCCAGCATACCTCTGCCGTCGAAGTTCGGCACGATCTCAATCACCTTATGGGTCCAGATCTGATTATCGATCATCGTGAAGCTGATCACGTCACCCACCTGAATGATTTCCGGGCTTTCCACCTGCTTGGTGATGATCAGTGAGCCCACAGGGATTACACTTTGCATGCTGCCGGTTTCCACCTCAAACAGGGAATAGCCGAAAATCTGCGTGCGGCCATTGTTGGTCTTCATGTTCACCAGCAGCGCCGCGCCGACCATAAAGAGGATTGTCACGTAGAAGAGAAGGTTGGAAGCCACTGTCAGCGGCGTTGCTTTTTTCCTGTGCCCCGAAGGGGCGGCTTCGCCTTCGGCGGGAATGACCGGCGCGGGGTTCCGCGAAAGTCCATACTCTCCCGGGAGCGCGTGCTCCCATATCCAGTCCGGCGGCTTCCGGGTGGTCTGAATAATATCGCTGGGGTCCAGCTGGCCCGCGTTGGAAGGGACCGGGAGCGAACGGTTTTTCGCGGGCGCTTCCACTTCGTTCAGCAAGCGCTCCAGCTCCGCTGTGTCCGCCTCCTCCAGAAGGGCGTTCAGCCAGTTGGCTTGTTCCATGCTTTTCATGCTTCCCCTCCTTTCTTTTCGGTTGTGTTCTTTCTGTGTTCTTTCTGTGTTCTTTCGGTTATATTCTTTCGGGCTTTTTATTCTTTCGACACTTCTTGGTGTGCTACCAGTATGCGGCCTGCACCAACTGCAAGGTCAATATCCTTTTTGAAAAAAATTTTTTTGACAATTTCTCGCAGTAAAAAAAGAAAATCAAAAGAGAAAGAATCCGTGAACCTTCAAGTAAATCATAAGGTTCCGGATTCAAATGATATGCAATTTTTGCTTCATTTAACTAAAGATTTTGTCAATTTAACGTATTCCATGGTTGAAATTGCCAATTGCAAAACCTTAGGCAACTCTAATCTTTTGGAAAGTTTTTCATATATTCTTCAATGATTCTTCATAGGTTTGCCGCGCGCACCATAGCCTCCACAATTTCCGGCTCATACCAGCTGCAATCCGCGCGGTTGAGCAGGGCAAAGGAGTTGCCGTTGTATTCCTCGTGGGGCAGCAGCCCGTTATCCCACCAGCCGCAGGTCATGCCGTAGCGCGCGGCCCGGGTGATGTAATCCGCCGCGTAGCGCGCGCGGTCGGCGCTGTTGTCCTTGTCCGCCGCGCCGAACTCTCCCAGATATACGGGGATTCCCCTGGAGATGAACGCCCGGTAGATGTTGTCCAGCATTCGCGCGACGCTTTTCTCGCCGGCCCGGGTATAGGCCTTCGCCTCCGGATTCCCCGCGCCGTCGGTGTATTGCCAGGGAACGTAGGCATGGATGGAGACGATGAGGCGCTCGTCGTCCGGCAGGCGGAGCGAACGCATGACCAGGGGCTCGGCGGAGGCCGCGTAGGTGGGAATCAGCAGCCAGCGGTCCGCGTTATAGCCCCCGGCGGCGCGCACGGTCTCAACGAAGGCCGCGTTGAGCCTGTTGAGAACCCGCCGCTCGCTGATGAGGCCGTTTTTCCACTCCAGCAGGCTGCCGGCCACCTTCGGCTCGTTCATCGCCTCAAAGAGCAGGCGCTCGCCGTAGCCGGCGAATTCCCCGGCGATCTGCTCCCAGGCGTTGCGGTACCAGGCGGTGGTGGCCTCCTCGGCCGCCAGGCTGGGAACGTAATGATACCAGTCGTCGTTGTGCATGTTGAGAATCACATAAAGGCCGGTGTCATAGGCGTAGTCCACCACCTGCCGAACCCGCGCCATCCATTCCGGGTCGATGCCTCCGCCGGCGTCCATATGGTTCGCCCAGGTGACGGGGATGCGCACCGTGCGGAACCCCGCCTCGTACAGCGTTTCCATCACCGCCGGGGTGGTGGGCGGGTTGCCCCACATGGTCTCTGTGCCCAAGCCGGTTTCGGCGCTGCCGTTTTCATCCGTAAAGAACGATTCCAGGGAGCAGCCCAGGTTCCAGCCCAGATGCAGGCTCCGCACCATCTGAAAGCCGGGGGTATCCGGAATCACCGGCTCCGCCGGGCACCGGGGCAAAACACCGCCCACCATCCCCAGCCCCAGCAGAACGAAGGACAGCAGGTAATCCAGGCCCAGGCAGAGATAATGTAAGATGTTTTGAAATAGAAGGGACATGAAAATAACCTCCGGAGATTTTTGTGATCCGGAGGTTATTTTATCATATAGAACAAAAAAATGCAAGCGGGCGCGGCCCGCTTATTGCAGCAAATAACCCCGCAGCCTTTGCAGAATCGCCTTTTCCCGGCGCGAAACCTGCACCTGTGTCATCCCCAGCCGGTCGGCGACCTGGGTCTGCGTCATGGAGCCATAGTAGCGGTATTCGATCAGCCTGCGGTCGTTCAAATCCAGGTCCTCCAGCACCTCGCGCAGCGCGATGCGGTCTGAGATGGCCTGCGCGGGGGAATCCACCGGCAGATCCAGCTCCGAGCCGGGATGCTCCTCCGACATGGTGAGCGAGATCACCGGCATAGCGGAGGAAAGCAGCATCGCGGCCTCGGATACATCCAGGCCCGCCGCGGCCGCCAGCTCGGCGATGCCGGGCTCGCGCCCGAGCTCCTCGGCCAGCAGCTCCTTTTTCCGGAGCAGCTCCCGGGCGCGGTCCTTGATCGTACGCCCCACCTTGACCGCCCCGCCCTCGCGGAACAGCCGCTTGATTTCCCCCAGGATCACCGGCACCGCGTAGGTGGAAAAAGCCAGCCCGCGCGAGGTGTCAAAAGCGTCCGAGGCCTTGATTAAGCCCACGCAGCCCGCCTGCACCAAATCCTCGAATTCCACGCCTCTGCCCTGCAGGCGGCGCGCGCAAGTGTAAACGAGACCCATGTTGGCCTCGACGAATTCGTTGCGGTCACAGCGGGTCCGCGTTTCAGCGGGCATCCGCCGTACCTCCCGCCGCACGTCCCCGAATCTGCTTTTCCAGCGTTATGGTGGTGCCGCTTGCGGCGGCGCCGCCGTCCGCCGGGGCGGAACGCACCTTCACGCGGTCCATAAAGCTCTCCATAACAGCGAAGCCAAGCCCCGCGCGCTCCTCGCCCAGGGTGGTGAACAGCGGCTGCCGCGCCTGCGCGATATCCGCGATGCCGCAGCCCCGGTCCCGCACGCGGATACGCACCAGACCGCCGTCATATATGCCGGCCCATATGTAGATTCTTCCGCAGTGATCCGGATACGCGTGCACGATGCAGTTGGTCACCGCCTCGCTCACCGCGGTTTTGATGTCCGTGAGCTCCTCCACGGTGGGATCCAGCTGCGCCGCGAACGCCGACAACACCGCGCGCGCAAAGCCTTCGTTGATGGAGTGGCTGTCCAGCTCCAGCTTCATCTGGTTGATCAGGCGCTGTTTCATTTTGTGGTTACCCCCTGTTGCTTTTCTTGCCGTTTTTCTTTTAATATGGCCAGGGCCTGCAGGCCCGACAGCTTCATGACGCGGTAGGAGCTCGGCGATAAATTGACGACCTCCAGCGCGCCGCCATAGGCGCTGATGCCCCGGTAACGCCCCATCACCAGCCCCACGGCGGAGCTGTCCATGAAGCTGACGGCGTCAAAGTCCAGGCAGAGCGTGGGCGGCCGCAGCCGCACCAGCGCCTCGTCGATCTGCTCCCTGACAAACAAGGCGTTGTGATGGTCGATTTCGCCGCTCAGCGCCGCGACCATCCGCTGTCCATCCAGTTTAATTTCTACAGGCATATGATTCATCCTTTCAGCAAGCTTGTCCTTTATATAATATATATTATTTTAAAATAATATTTTATATCATACTTTCTATATATCATAAATGCTCCGCGCGATAAATTATGTCGAAGCAGGAACGCGCGATAAAAAATAAAAGATAAAAAAATAAAAAACCGCCCTCCTGTCAGCAACAGGAGGGCGGGCTTTGGGGCGTTATTCCGGAAGCAGCCCGGGATACAGCAGCTCGTGCAGCCCGCGAACCTCGGTCTTCCAGTCGATGATAAGCACATCGACATTGCCGACGCGAACGGGGCGGGGCTGCTTGTTCGGCATAATGCTTTGCTGTGTTTTATAAGCTGCGTAAGGCAGCAGGCGAATCAGCTGCAGGGAGCTCATATCGGTGGTGACCAGCGGCAGGATGGCGTCAACGCCGCGGCTGAACTGGCCGAGGCTCATGCCTCTTGCTTTGGCGGCCAGCTGCTCCAGCACGTTGCGCTGCCGCTGGGTGCGCGCCAGGTCGGAATCGATCCAGCGCAGCCTGCTGTAGGCCAGGGCCTGCGCCCCGTTGAGCTCGTTGACGCCCTCCTCCAGCAATGGAAAAAATGGTACGAGGGCTTCCCATTCCGGGGCGGAAAGCGGGATGGTGACCCCGCCCAGAATATCCACCAGCCGCGCGAAGCCGTCAAAGTCCACGGTCATGAAGTGGTCGATTTTTACCTTGTAGTTGCTTTCCACCGTTTCGACCAGCAGCCTTGGCCCGCCGTAGGCGTGCGCCATATTCAGCCGCGTGTTGGGAAAGCCCGGAATCGCCGCGTAAACGGTGCGCAGCAGGGAGACCATGGAGACGGTTTTGGTCCGCCGGTTGGCCGACAGCAGCAGCATGGCGTCGCTGCGGGCATAGGCCTCCTGGGCGGAGCCACCGTCGCCAAGATCTATGCCGGCGATGAGTACATTGGTCACGTCAGCGTGGCTCCAAACGACATCGTGGAAATTCTCCCGAATATCTTCGTCCGCTTCCGCAAAAATATCTTCATGGCCGGTCTTGTCAATGGTCTCCTGGACGATCATATCCCGGTCGATTTCTTTTATCGGGATATCCCGGTTGATTTTGCCCAGCGTCACGAAAACGAGCACCACCGGAATAACCAGCGGCAGCAGCAAAAGCAGCAGCAGCAAAAGCGGCCAGCGGCGCTTTTTTTTACGGGGATCCTTGGGCGGCCGGGAACGATACGGCATGGGTTTTCCCTCCAGTCTCCACCGGATTTAGTTGAATTCCTTGCTGGCGAGCTCCTTGCCGTTCTGATCCAGGAATTGAATCACAATGGCGCTGATGTCATAGCCCGCGGCCCTGAAGCCTTCGATCTGCCCGCCAAAGCTTTCGCCGGCGGCATCCAGGGAGGCCTGCAGCGCCTCCGCCGGCAGCTCTACGGCGTAGGTATAGGCATAGATAAGCTTGTCGCCATCCGCTTTGACCTCAATGTTGAAGGCGCCGCCGCTGGCGGCGTTGGCGGCCTCGGCGGATATGTTCGCCTCCGCGGCCAGCTCAGCCAGATTCCCGGCGGGAGCGTTCGGCGTATTGTTGGCGGGGGCTTCGGTGTTGTTGTTTTCCACAACCGCGTCTGTGGTTTCGGCCGGGCCGTCCTCTTTGGCGGAGCAGGCGGTAAGCGCAACGGCGGCGACGGCCAGCGCGGCGACCAGGAGCAATGCGAAAATCCTCTTTTTCATGTGCGTAGTTCCTCTCTCTTTTTTATTGACGCATACAGGCGCGCGGCCCGCATGTCGATGTATTATAGCACATTCCTTCTGAAAACACAAGCTTTTATCTTCTGAAAAGTGAAGATAATTCCCATGCTCTGTCCGCGGCATGAAAACGTTTGCTTTTTTTGTCTTGGTGTGATAAAATGTTACGTTAGAGAGGGGGCGCCTATGAGAATATTAAAGCGCAAATTCGAGAGGAAGGATGCCATCAGCATTGCCGCGCTGCTGCTGATTCTTGGTCTGATGATTTATCTCGGGCTGGGCTACAGTCACATCCTGACCGGCATCGTCGAGCCCGGCGGCAGTATTTTTGAGCCGGAAGCCCTGGTGGCCTCGGCGGAGCAGATGCGTGACTGGATTCAGGACTTTGGCAGCCTCGGCATCCTCGTGCTGACGGCGATCAACGCGCTGCAGGTGGTGATTTCCGCGATTCCGGCGGCGCTGGTGCAGTTTTTCGGCGGCGCGTTTTACGGCATCTGGGGCGGGCTTTTTATCGGAAGCGTGGGCACGCTTATCGGCACGGTGATTTCATTTTACATCTCCCGCGTTTTTGGCAGGCGCGTGGTGACGCTGTTCGTCAGCGAGAAAAACCTTCAAAAAATCGAAGGCCTGCTTTCCACAAATACATCCACGCTGATTCTGCTGTTTCTTTATATCATTCCATGCCCCAAGGACTTCTTCCCCTATTTTCTGGGGCTGACCAGCATGAAGGCCCGCAAGGTTTTTCTGCTTTCGACGATTGGGCGTATCCCGGGCATGCTGATCACCGTCTGGCTCGGCGCGCACGTATATGACGGCAACGTGAAAATGCTGGTCGCCGTGACCGCGGCGGTTGCCGTCGTCAGCCTTGGGACGGTGGTCTTCAAAGACAAGCTGCTGAAGCTGATCTCGCCAAAAAGCGACAATATAGATACGCGGGAGGAAAATCATATGAAAAAGCTGAAAATCGGCATGCTAAGCTCCTGGCATGTGCACGCGGGCGGGTATGCCGGCGACATCCAAAACAGCGGTCTGGCTGAAATCGCCGCCGTCTGGGATGAGGATCCGGCGCGGGGCGCGGCCTGGGCGGAGGAGCTGGGCGCGGCCTTCGAGCCCGACGCGGACGCCCTTCTGGCCCGGGAGGATATCGACGCCGTGGTCTGCTGCTCCCCCACAACGATGCACCCGGCGCTGTTGGCGAAGGCCGCCCGGGCGGGAAAACACATCTTCACGGAAAAGCTTCTGGCCGTCACCGCTGCGGAAGCCCGGGAGCTGTGCCGCGTGATCGGCGAAAGCGGCGTCATCTTCACCATCGGGCTTTCCTGCAAGGCGGACCGCGCGATTCGCTGCGTGCAGCGAATGGCCGCGGAGGGCAAGCTTGGCCGCGTGACGGGCGGGCGGTTCCGCCGCAGCCACAGCGGCGTGAGCGAAAACTGGCTGCCCGAGCGCTGGTATGACCTGGCGAGCTCCGGCGGCGGCGCGATGATGGATCTGGGCGCGCATCCGGTTTATATCATGGCCTGGCTGTTCGGCACGCCCAAACGCCTGAGCTGCCTGATGAGCAACATTTACGGCACCACCGGCGACGAGAACGCCATTATTCTGGCGGAGTTCGCGGAGGGTGTAATCGGCACCTGCGAAACGGCCTTCGTCACCGACGGCGTACCGGATCTGCTGGAGGTTTATGGCACCCAGGGGGCCGCTTTTATGCGCGGCGGGGAGCTGCATTTCTGCCTCGCGGCGGAGGACAGGCAAATGCGCCCCGCGCGGGAGGAGGAGCTTCCCGCCGAGGAGCCCCAGCCGCTGCTCCAGTTCCTGCAGGCCTGCGCCAACGGCACCGGGGAACCGGAGGGCTACGGATTGGATGAGGCGCTCCAGCTCACGCGGATCATTGAGGCGGGCTACCTGTCAAACGAAACCGGAAAAACCACGGAACTGTAGGGGTTCAAAATTTTGAACCCAATCCAGAAGTCAATTGATCAGGGTTCAAATTTTTGAACCCCTACCGGCAAAATATTTAAAGCAGGGTATCATCAAATGACGATACCCTGCTTAACTTGTGCCAGTTGTGTTTTACGGCGCGGCGTTGGTGTTGCTGCTGCCGCTGTTGCTGTCGCCGCCGCCGCCAATTTTTTCGCTGAACTTCGCGGCAAGGCCGCTGGCCACGGGAAGCTCAAGCTTTTTGTTGGAGAAGGCCATGTAAGCCGCGTAAGCCGCCGCGATGGCGATGGCCGCCGCAACAATCCAGGAGATAATGCCTGTGATGGTCAGAAGCACGGTCCAGATACCGCCGCCGGCGCCGCGCGTGCTGCCGGAAAAGATGGCTTCGCTCGTCCAGTAGCGCTCAATCCTGTTCGCGGCCAAAGCGCTGAAGATCCAGCCCAGAATGGAGAACACGATGGAAAACGCCGAGCGCACAATGCCAAGAACCAGGGCCTGCGCGGCGCTGAACTTGACGAAAACGCTCTCCTTTTCCAGAAAGAGGAAGACCAGCGGAACCGCCCAGACAATCCAGTTCGCATAGTTGAACCAGGACAGAACGAACAGCGCGGCGTAGGGGATCAACGCGGCGATATTCGCGTCCAGCCCGCCAATGGAGGATTTGTGGGGATCAATCGCGGTTGTTTTCATGATAAAACCACTCCTTAATACATATTTGAGGCGCGTACCGCTAACAAATGACGGCAACGCCACCCCCGCCACCAATAATTTAACATATTCGAAATAAAAAAGCAAGTAAAATTTTTCATATTAGCCATATTTTCATTGAAAATCTTCTGAAGAGGCAATTTAACTATATGAAACACTTTTCCACGCTGCCGCAGTGATAAGTTTCAGCATATTTTGCCAGCGCCTGCCGGCATTTCAGGGCGTTTGTCTCCGCCCCAGCTTCAAAAATCCCAAACACCGTGGGCCCGGAACCGCTCATTTGGGCCAGCAGCGCGCCATGCTCCCGCATCACGCGCCGGATACGGTCCAGCACGGGCAGATCAATCACCTGCTCAAAAACGTTTGCGCATAAGGGGAACAGCGCGTTCCATTCCCCCCGCCAGGCATGGTAGAGCGCCCGCGCGCTGTCCGGATGCTCCAAAGGCCTGCGGTCGATGGCGGCGTAGGCCTCGGCGGTGGATATGGCGCAGTCCGGTTTGGCCAGCAGGATGATGTAATCCGCCGGCAGAGACGGCAGAGGACTCAGCACCCCACCGATGTCCTGGGCCAGGCAGAGCCCGCCGGCGAGACAGAAGGGCAGGTCCGCCCCCACGCCCTCGGCGGCGCGGCGCAGCGCGAGATCGGTCATACCGGGCCGGAGCATGCGGCGCATGGCCTCCAGCACCGCCGCGCCGTCCGCGCTGCCGCCCCCCAGGCCCGCCGACGACGGAATCCGTTTTTCGATGCCGACGCGCAGCCCCCCGGGCAGGGGGCCGCAGGCTGCTTCAAAAGCCTCCGCGGCCTTCCAGGCGATATTGCGCCGGTCTGTGGGCAGGTCCGGGCGGTTACAGCGGATTTCGATTCCCGGCGCTTCGGTTGCTTCCACGCTGACGGTGTCGTGCAGGCTGATGGACTGCATGAGCATTGTCACGCTGTGGTAGCCCCCCGGCAGCTTGCCGGTGACGTCAAGCAATAAATTAATTTTCGCGCAGGCGCGCAGGATCTCTTTCACCAGGCCTTATTCTCCTTTATCCGCTCGCCGTACTTGATCTGGTTGATCAAAAAGCCGATGCCAATGAGCAGCGCCGCCAGGGGCAGCAGCGGCAGGAGGAGCAGCAGCAGCGCGATGAGCGTGAGCAGAACCGGCAGACCCTTCCTGCTGGGTTTTACGGTGTCGTTGAACGCGGGGCAGAGCGCTTCGACCTCCTCGGGGCTTGCGTGGAGGGGCAGCACAGCCTCGTAGTCGCGGATACCGCGGTTAAACAGCAGCGGCTCTGCCAGCCCCCGCACGCCCTCGCCGCCCGGCAGCTTGCCGGCCACGCCGATGATACCCAGGAAAGAGTCCAGCACGTTCATCAGGCCCACGGCGATCTTGAATTTCGCGGTGTCCGGCCCGTAAGGGCTGTCGCCGCCGAAGAGGTGCATCACCAGCGTAACGATAAAATCCACGACTTTTTCGTCTTTGATGCCGGCGTAATCCTCCGGCTTAAGGCCGGTTTCGGCGCGCGTCCATTTGGCGACCCGGCCGATGGTCAGCTTGTTGAGCCACTTTGCGACGGGCTTTATCAGCCAGCCGAAGCGCAGGCTGAGCTTGGGCCGGATGCTGAAGGCGTTGGCCATGTAGCTGAAGCGCTCCACGTCGTTGGCGGCGGCCTCAATCACGTCGCGGATCATGCCGAAGAACTGGTTCTCGAAGTGGCTTTTCAGCGTACCGCCCACGCATTCGAAGGCCACGGGCTCCGTGATCTCTTCTGTGGAAACCGTGAGGGTATCCGCCTGCGCGTCGGCAATAATATGACGGTACGAGCCGGGGTAGCCCACCAGCGAGGGGGTGCTCACGTCGTAGAAAACCCGGTTCTTTTTATCGAAGCGGTAGGAGATATCCTGGATATGCGTATGCCCGGTAAAGATAAAAGAGACATCCAGCTTCGTGAGAAACTTGATTATTTTTTTGCTGCCGTGCATCATGTCGCCCTTGCCGATGATGGCGTAAAAGGGCGAGGGCGCGATCACCGGATGGTGCGCCATGGAGAGGATGAACTGCCCCTCCTCATGGGCCTTATGTACCTGCTCCTTGATCCAGTCCGCCAGATTTTCTTTAAAGCCGTCGTCGTCGTTGTCGTTGTCGTAGATGGCCAGCAGGCGGTAGCCCTCGGCCAGCTGCGCCGTGTAGCTGCAGCTTTCCTCATGGTAAGCCAGGGCCTGCGCGGGGCCGAACTCCCAATACATCTCCCGCAGGTCCCCGCGCCTGGCGTAGGGCACCTCGATCACCTTGTCGCCGTCGAAGCCCCGGCCCTTGTCGTAGTCATGGCTGGCGGTGATGACAAAAACCCGCTTGCCCGCCGCCTTGAGCTCCCGCAGCAGCGGAATCATCTCCTCGTGGGAGCTGAGCTCCCCATTGTTGACCACGTCGCCGGAAAGCAGAACGATGTCCGTGCGCTTGTCTCCGGCGATCTGCCGGAACGCCGCGCGCAGCACCTCCTCCGAGTCCTTGAGGAGCTTTTGGCTTTTCTGGTTTTCCCGTTCGTAGGCCGGGCCGGAACAGCCATTGCGTTTGGAAAAGTAGTGGGTGTCGCTGATGAGGGTCAGCTCCAGCGGCGATGTCGCGATTTTTTTCATTCTTTCATTTACCCCTTTGCTGTTTTATTTATGACAAACGCGCGAAGCGGCGAGCCCCGCCGCAGGCGGCTAAAATATATTCCCCAGTGTCGGCCGCTCCATTTCACGCACGGTTTTTACGCATTGCAGGCCCCGCACGCACTGCTCGATATACAGCGCGTGGTCCCGCTGCTCCAGGTATTCCGGCAGGGTGCCCAGCGTCCATTCCAGCTCGTTGAGGTTCATGTGGGGCAGCAAAACATGCAGAAAGCTGCTGCTGCGCTCCCACAGGCGCGTGACCTCGTCCGTGGCGGCTTTCCAGTCGGGAGATTTTGTCAGGGCGGCCTCCAGGGCCGTTTCCAGGGCTTCCGTCATCCGCTGCGTGCTGTGCTCCAGATACAGCGTCGCCCCTACGGCGGCGGAAACCGCGATCACCAGCAGCGCAACCGCGGCAATCAGGCGAAGCTTCACGAGACCGCCTCCTTCCGCAGGCAATTGACCTCGCCCAGCTTATTCACGGTGAGGAGCATGACCTGCCCGGCGTCTGTTTTTTCGTTTTTGAGAATCTTGTCCAGACGCTTGTCCGTCATTTGCACATCCTGATAATTTTTATAAATTCGTTCCCCGTCATAGATCACCACAAAAGGCAGACCCGTGTCCTCAACGGTCAGCCGCATGTCCCCCACGGTGGGCTGGCGGTATTGCGGCTTGGGCAGCACGCTCACCTTGCCGGTGGTCTCGACAATGCAGTACTCCACCTCGGAGATATCAAAGATATCCTTCTGGCGGATGGCCTCCATGAGGTCGTCCAGGGAGATGCGCAGCCTTTGCAGCTCATTGAGCCGGAGCTTTCCGTCCTTGATGACCAGGATAGAATTCCCCTGGGTAAACCGGCGGTATTTGCTGGATTTCACCGCGATCACGGAGCTCAGGATTTCATAGCCCACCAGAACGGCGGCGGAGACCAGCGAGGTGGCCATGGGGATGGAGTTGTCCTGAATCGGGATAGCCACAAGCTCTGAAAGCAGGATTGTCACCACGAGCTCCGTGGGCTGCAGCTCCCCCACCTGCCGTTTTCCCATGAGCCGGATAGCCGCCATGACCACGGCATATAAAATCGTCACGCGGATAACGGTGATGATCATAGAGCGAAACCTCCCAGAGTATTCTCTGGCTTAGGTTGCCCTATTTTATATTTTTTAATCGCTCCAGCCCCCTGGCTCCCCTGACAAAGGCGCAGGGGGCCTCCTCCCTGAGTATCGCCAGGATATCCGGATCGTAGTTCGCCAGGCAGTTGAGGGAATACATGCCCGAATGGGCGGCGGTATCCATGTATTCGTCGCTTTCGTCCCCCGCGGTGAAGCGCCAGCCGCTGTCCCAGTCGCCGCAGGAGGTCTCCCGGTAGCAGTAGCCCACGGGCATGCCGTCCACCAGGATGCGGTCGGTGGCCAGGCAGCCGCCGGGGCCGTTCCAGCCCTCCAGCAGGGGCCGCAGCTGGTGCTTTTCCAGCTGGAAGCGTTTTTCAGGCGCCTGCCGCGTCTCGGGGCAGACGCTGGGCCGGGCGGGATCCAGCACCGGGGACAGGGTGCCGCCGAAGCGTCGCAGCAGAGCCGCCGCGCCGTGCTCCAGCTTATATCGCAGCTCCTCCTCATATAAAGGAAACAGCTGATAGAAACGCAGCGCTTCGCCATTTGGCAGACAGGCGGCGGGCGCCAGGGCGCGGGATTCCGGGATATACGCGTCCAGCAGGAGGATGGCGCTGTAGTCCGTATTTTCGCAAAAGGGCTCGCCGTTGGGCACGGTATGGTTGGCGCCCAGCCAGGAGTCCTCCGCCGCCGGGAGCCGCGCCAGGAGCTTCAGCCAGCGCAGAGGCCAGTACCAGCACTCCTCCCGGCTCTGAGGCTCCCACGCGGGGGGGAGCATGACCACAAGCTCCGCCCTGGCGCAGAAATCCTCCGGCATATTCTCCGGCGAATCCTCCGGGGGCCGCATGCCGCGCGCGCCCATGCCCCTTGTTATAATGGTATAATAAGGCTGATCCTCCCTGGGCGCGGCGATGCACAGGTCAATGCGGATTTCCGGCGAAATAATTTCGCGCAGAACGTAATCTATGGAGCCAAAGCGCGCGGCGATAGCATCCTCCACGGCGCGCTGCTCCTCCGGCGAATAGATATAGCGGCACTGGGTTTCGAGCATATTTGTTCCCCTCCGGTACAGGACTGTTTGTACAGGTCTATGCGGGGGGAGAGGCTGATATGCCCGCACCGTAGGGGCTCAAAAATTTGAGCCCATGCGAGATTGGTTGACAGGGCTCAAATTTTTGAGCCCATACGACAGGTCGCGCAACCCGGCAAAAGAATCACGCTCTGGCGGAGCCGTATGGGTCCGAGGGCGGAAGCCGCTTCTTGATTTCGGCCGGCACCCCCGCGACCAGCACGTCCGAGGGCACGTCCGCGATGACGGCTGCGCCTGCCGCGACAATGCTTCCCGCGCCGATATGCAGCTCATGGCTGACGCAGGCGCCGATACAGATCCAGGCGAAGGAGCCCACCTTCACGCCGCCGCCCAGCGCCGCCTTGGGCGAAACGGATACCGCGTTGCGCAAAACGCAGTCGCGGTCCACCACCGCACCCGTGTTGATGACGCAGGCCGGGCCGATAGAGGCGGAGGCGTTCACCGAGGCGTTGGCCAGCACGCAGCTCCCCAGGGCAACGCTGGCCCCCGGGCTGACATACGCGGTGGGGTGGATCACCGTGGCGAGGGCATAGCCCTGCTTGGTCAGCCGCTTGGTCAGCTCCCAGCGCAGCTTGTTGTTGCCGATGGCGACGATGGCCTCGTCAAAGTGAACGTCGAGATCCACAGGGTCGATATCGGCGCTGAAAAATGCCGGACAGCCGCAAAAAGAGCTGCCCACGGTTTCGTTGCTTAAGAAGATGACGCGGTCATACTGGCTGTTCGCCGCGTCCCACACGGCCTTCGCCTGCCCGCCTGTGCCAAGGATTAAAAGTGTTTTCATGCGAAGCCCTTTCTTTCCCCAATTTTTTTCTTTCTAATCTTTTCTTTCTTTGCTGATCTTTCTTTACTAATTGCTCTATTATAGCACAAAAAATTATGGCGGGTCAATAAAATAATTGAAAAATCTTCCATAGGGTAAGCAAAGAGATGCGCAAGCGAAAAATTTGCTTGACAACCTTTTTCTAAAATGTTATAATTATTCGGTTGTTTCTGTGTAAAATAATGGGAACAACGGAAATTTAGACGGAAAGGAGAAAGCTATGCCTACCTTTAACCAGCTGGTCCGCAATGGCCGGGAAACCCACATCAAAAAGTCGAAGTCGCCCGCGCTGCGCAAGGGGCTCAACTCCCGCAAGAACGTGCTCACCAACCAGGACTCCCCGCAAAAACGCGGCGTGTGCACCGCGGTGAAAACCACCACCCCCAAAAAGCCCAACTCGGCGCTTCGCAAGATCGCCCGCGTGCGTCTTTCCAACGGCATCGAGGTCACGGCCTACATCCCCGGCGTGGGGCACAACCTGCAGGAGCACTCCGTTGTGCTTATCCGCGGCGGCCGCGTGCGCGACCTTCCCGGCGTGCGTTACCACGTCATCCGCGGCACCCTTGACACCCAGGGCGTGAAGGGCCGCAACCAGGCGCGTTCCAAGTACGGCGCGAAGCCCGAAAAGAAAAAGTAAGAGCGCACCCTGTCCCAGGCACCAGAAGAGCAATATCATGATGAACTATCATTATATATATCCTCTCTGGCGCGAACGGGAAAAATCTCGAGTACCGATGAATTCATTCTTATGAAGGAGGGAAGCGAAGTGCCAAGAAGAGGCCAAATCGCGAAGCGGGATGTGCTGCCGGATCCCCTGTATGGATCCAAGCTCGTAACCCGCTTAATCAACAGTGTGATGTATGACGGCAAAAAGGGCGTTGCCCAGCGCATTGTCTACGACGCCTTTGACGTCATCCGCACAAAAACAGGCAAGGACCCCCTTGAAACCTTCGAAACGGCCATGGAAAACGTGATGCCGCTGTTGGAGGTCAAGGCCCGCCGCGTGGGCGGCGCGACCTACCAGGTACCCATGGATGTGCGGCCGGAGCGCCGCCAGACCCTGGGCCTGCGCTGGATTACCGCGTATTCCCGCAACCGCTCGGAGCGCACCATGAAGGACCGCCTGGCCAACGAGATCATCGACGCCAGCAACCAGACCGGCACGGCCTTCAAAAAGCGCGAGGACACCCACAAGATGGCCGAAGCCAACAAGGCTTTCGCGCATTTCCGCTGGTAGCGGAAGGAACAATGGACAATTAACAATGAACAGTTTTGGCGGGCGCTTCGCGCCATTAAAAAATGGGTAAGGGCAAAGCCCTTCAAAAATTGTTAATTGGAAATTGTTAATTGTTAATTGGAGGAACCTATGCCAAGGCAAGTTACACTGGAAAAAACAAGAAATATCGGTATCATGGCGCATATCGACGCCGGAAAGACCACCACCTCAGAGCGGATTTTGTTCTATACGGGCAAGACGCACCGTCTGGGGGAGGTTCACGACGGCGCCGCGACCATGGACTGGATGGAGCAGGAGCAGGAGCGCGGCATCACGATCACCTCCGCCGCGACCACCTGCCTGTGGAAGGAGCACCGCATCAACCTCATCGACACCCCGGGCCACGTGGATTTCACCGTGGAGGTGGAGCGTTCCCTGCGCGTGCTCGACGGCTCGGTGACGGTGCTGTGCGCCAAGGGCGGCGTGGAGCCCCAAAGCGAAACCGTATGGCGCCAGGCCGATAAATATCATGTGCCCCGCATGGTCTATGTCAACAAGATGGACATTACGGGCGCGGATTTTTATCATGTGCTGGATATGCTGCGGGAGCGCCTGAAGTGCAACGCCGTACCCATCCAGCTGCCCGTGGGCGCGGAGGGCGAATTCCGCGGCATCATTGATCTGGTGAAGATGAATGCCGTGATGTATTACGACGACCTGGGGCTGGACGTGCGCGTGGAGGAGATTCCCGCCGACTTGCGCGAGCAGGCGGAGGCGTATCACCTGGCGCTGCTGGAGGCCGTGGCCGAGCAGGACGACACGCTGCTGGAGCAGTACCTGGGCGGCGAGGAGCTTTCGGAGGAGGATGTCAGAAGCTGTATCCGCAGGGCGACCCTGGCCAATGACATGGTTCCCGTGATCTGCGGCACATCCTACCGCAACAAGGGCGTGCAGCTGCTGCTGGACGCCGTGGTGGATTATATGCCGGCGCCCACGGACGTGCCCGCCATCACTGGGCTGAACCCCAAAACCGACAAAGAGGAGCTGCGGCGTTCCAGCGACGAGGAGCCCTTTTCGGCCCTGGCGTTCAAAATCGCCACCGACCCCTTTGTGGGCAAGCTGTGTTTTTTCCGGGTATATTCCGGCAAGGTGGCCTCAGGCTCGGGGGTTTACAACGCCTCCAAGGGCCACAACGAGCGAATCGGCCGTATTTTGCAGATGCATTCCAACCACAGGCAGGACATCGACTGCTGTTACGCGGGGGATATCGCCGCGGCCATCGGCCTGAAAAGCACCACCACGGGCGACACGCTCTGCGACGCCGCGCACCAGGTGATCCTGGAATCCATGGATTTCCCGGAGCCGGTGATCCGCGTGGCGATTGAGCCCAAAACCAAGGCCGGCCAGGAGAAAATGAGCATCGCCCTGCAAAAGCTGGCGGAAGAGGATCCTACCTTTAAGAGCTACACCGATGAGGAGACAGGGCAGACCATCATCGCCGGCATGGGCGAGCTGCACCTGGAGATCATCGTCGACCGCATGCTGCGCGAATTCAAGGTGGAGGCCAACGTGGGCCGCCCGCAGGTGGCCTACCGCGAAACCATCACCCAAAACGCGGACGTGGACTGCAAATATGCCCGGCAGACCGGCGGGCGCGGCCAGTATGGCCACGTAAAGATCCGCGTGGAGCCCAACCCCGAAAAGGGCTTCGAGTTCGTCAACGAGGTCGTGGGCGGCGTTGTGCCCAAGGAATATGTCCCGGCGGTCGAGGCCGGCGTCAAAGGCGCCATGCTCTCCGGCGTGCTGGCGGGCTACAATGTGGTGGACGTGAAGGTCACGCTCTACGACGGCTCCTACCACGAGGTGGACTCCAGCGAGATGGCCTTCAAAATCGCCGGCTCCATAGCCTTTAAGGACGCTATGCGCAAGGCGGCTCCCGTGCTCATGGAGCCCATCATGAAGGTCTCCGTCACCGTGCCGGACGACTACCTGGGCGACGTGATCGGCGACATCAATTCCCGGCGCGGCTCCATCACGGGCACCGAAACCCATACGGGCGCCACGCAGGTGGACGCGCAGGTACCGCTTTCGAGCATGTTCGGCTACGCCACCACGCTGCGCTCCAAGACCCAGGGCCGCGGGCAGTATGCCATGGAGCCCAGCCACTACACCCAGATTCCCAAGAACATGCTGGACGGCATCGCGCTCAAGCGCTGCTAAAATCCGGTTAGGCCGGTTGAGCCAAAAAAAAACTTCAAAACCCCTTGCTATTTTTGCGATTTCCTGATACAATAGAAAACGCTGTACAGAAACGCGATACAATAGAGACACTGTATATTCAAGCAAAATTGAGAAGCATCGAACAGGAGGAATATTCCATGGGAAAGGCAAAATTCGAAAGAACCAAACCCCACGTCAACATCGGCACCATCGGTCACGTGGACCATGGTAAGACCACGCTGACCGCCGCGATCACCAAGACTCTCGCCATGAAGGGCGGCGCGTCATTTGTTGATTACGCCAGCATCGACAAAGCCCCCGAAGAGCGCGAGCGCGGTATCACCATCAACACCGCCCACGTCGAGTATCAAACCGACGCGCGGCACTATGCCCACGTGGACTGCCCCGGCCACGCCGACTATATCAAGAACATGATTACCGGCGCGGCACAGATGGACGGCGCGATTATCGTTATCGCCGCCACCGACGGCCCGATGGCGCAGACCCGTGAGCACCTGCTGCTGGCCCGCCAGGTAGGCGTGCCCTATATCGTGGTGTTTATGAACAAGGTCGACCAGGTGGACGACCCCGAGCTCCTCGACCTGGTGGAAATGGAAATCCGCGAGGCGCTCACCGAGCAGGAATTCCCGGGCGACGACATCCCGATCATCCGCGGCTCCGCGCTGCACGCGCTGAACTATGCGGGCACGGATCAGGGCGCCCCCGAAATCGCCTGCATCTGGGAGCTCATGGAAGCCGTCGACAGCTATATCGCCACCCCTGACCGCAAGGCCGACCTGCCCTTCCTGATGGCCGTTGAGGATGTCTTCACCATCACCGGGCGCGGCACCGTGGCCACTGGCCGCGTGGAGCGCGGACAGATCAAGACCGGCGACGAAGTCGAAATCGTTGGTCTCACCGAAGAGAAGCGCAAGGTCGTTGTAACAGGCCTTGAAATGTTCCACAAAACCCTGGATTACGCCGAGGCGGGCGACAACGCCGGCGCACTGCTGCGCGGTGTGCAGCGCAAGGAGATTGAGCGCGGCCAGGTGCTTGCGAAGCCCGGCTCCATCCAGCCGAAGACCAAGTTCCGCGGCCAGGTGTATGTGCTGACCAAGGACGAGGGCGGCCGCCACACGCCGTTCTTCAACAACTACCGCCCGCAGTTCTACTTCCGCACCACCGACGTGACCGGCGTCATCACCTTGCCCGAGGGCATTGAAATGTGCGTGCCGGGCGACAACGTTGAGATGGACGTGGAGCTCATCACCCCCATCGCCATTGAGGAAGGCCTCCGCTTCGCGATCCGCGAAGGCGGCAGGACCGTCGGCTCGGGCGTGGTCATCGCGCTGACCGAATAACCCCCCAAAAAACCACCCGCCGCTGTATTTCTCTACAGCGGCGGGGTTCCTATTCATTTTTTTTCATTTTCCATTGCCCTCACGCCAACCCTCAACCCCAAACCCCCCCGCGCGGG
>WRMQ01000039.1 GCA_009777055.1 Oscillospiraceae bacterium | reverse complement strand
GGTTTCATGTGCAGGATATCGCCGCGCAGATCTGCTGCCACGCCCTCGGCCCACAGCCGGGCGAGAGCGTGCTGGATTTATGCGCCGCACCGGGAGGGAAATCCTTCACCCTGGCCCAGCTCGTGGGGGCCAGGGGCCGCGTCAGGGCCATGGAGCTCCACCCCGGGCGCGTACATCTGATCGAATCCGGCGCAAAGCGGCTGGGTCTTTCGAACATTACGGCGATTCAGGGCGACGCGGTAAACGCTGACGAAATTTTAGCGAAATGCGGGAAATCCCGGAAAATATTGTGCGATGTCCCCTGTTCCGGGCTGGGAACGATAAGAAAAAAACCGGATATCCGTGAGAAAATGCGGGTGGATATTGACAAATTGCCAAAAATGCAGTACGATATACTAAACGCGGCTTCGCGCTGCCTGGTGTCCGGGGGGACCCTGCTTTATTCCACCTGCACATTAAACCCCGCCGAAAACGAGGAGGTCTGCCGCCGCTTTCTGGGGGAACACCCGGAATTTGCCGCCGTGGAAGTGCTGCCCGGCGTGCCGGGATTCCGGCGGGAGGGGGAGCCCTTCCTCACGCTGATGCCGCATTTGAGCCAGTCGGATGGATTTTTTATCGCGAAATTTTGCTTGGGGGAACAGGCGTGAAGCAAGAAAACGAGCTGCGCTCCATGATGCCCGATGAATTGGCCCTTGCGCTGTCCGGGCTGGACATGCCGGCCTTCCGGAGCCGTCAGCTGTTCTCCTGGCTGCAGCAAAAGGGCGCGGCCTCCTTCGGCGAGATGACCAATCTTTCCAAGCCTGACCGCGCGCGTTTGGCGGAGCGATTCTGGATCGCCCCCTGCGAAATTGAGCGCAAGCTGGTCTCGAAAATAGACGGCACGGTAAAATACCTCTTCCGGCTGCACGACGGCGAAACGGTCGAAGGCGTGGCCATGCGCTACGAATACGGCGTTACGCTGTGTATTTCCGCCCAGGCGGGCTGCCGGATGGCCTGCGCTTTTTGCGCCTCGGGGCTGAGTGGCCTCGCCCGCAATCTGATTCCAGCCGAGATGCTCGGGCAAATCCTTGCCGCCCGGCGGGACTTGAATGTGACGATTTCCCATATCGTGCTCATGGGCATGGGCGAGCCCCTGGATAATTATACCAATGTCCTGCGCTTTTTGCGTTTGGCGAGCCATCCCGGGGGGCTGAACATCAGCCAGCGGAAGATTTCGCTTTCCACCTGCGGCCTTGTGCCGAAAATCGACCAGCTGGCGGGGGAACGGCTGGGCCTGACGCTCTCGGTATCCCTCCACGCGCCGAACGACGAAATCCGGTCCGCGCTGATGCCCGTGAACAAGCGCTGGCCGCTGAAGGAATTGATGCAGGCCTGCGGGCGCTACGCCAGGGCCACCGGGCGGCGGATCTCTTTTGAATACGCGCTGTTCCGGGGCATAAACGACAGCCCCGCCTGCGCGGAGGAGCTGGCCGCGCTGCTCAAGGGCATGCTCTGCCACGTGAACCTGATCCCCGGCAGCGAGGTGCCGGAGCTCGGCGCGAAGGGCAGCGGACGCGTCGCCGTGCGCGGCTTTGTGGAAATCCTGGAAGCGGGGGGGATCCCCGTCACCGTGCGCCGCGGCCTGGGGCGGGATATCAGCGCGGCCTGCGGGCAGCTGCGGCGGGCGAATCAATGACCGCAAAGGGCGAATATCGTTTGCCCGCAGATAAAACGCGACCCATACGCATATCAATCAGGGAGGAGATGGTTCCGTGCGCGTCGCCGCGAAAACCGATGTTGGCCAGGTCCGGCAGCATAACGAGGACTGCTACAGCGTTGGGGAGCTCCCGAACGGCGTGGCCTGGGCCGTGATATGCGACGGCATGGGCGGCGCCGCCGCGGGGAATATCGCCAGCCAGACTGCGGCGAAGATGATCGCGGAAACCATCAGCGCTTCCTACCAGGAGCAGATGGGCAGCCGCTCCATCAAGCATCTTCTGGTATCCGCCGTGGACAACGCCAATACCCGCATTTTTGACCTCTCACTGGCCAATGAGACCCTGGCGGGCATGGGCACCACCGTGGTGGCCGCTATCGTCAGCCCGCAAACCGCCTGCATCGCCCACGCGGGCGACAGCCGGGCGTATCTCTTTTCCGGCGGGGAAATGCTTCAGCTGACCAAGGACCACTCCGTGGTGCAGACGATGCTGGACGCCGGCCAGATCACCGAGGACGAGGCGAGAACGCATCCCCGCAAAAACCTGATTACCCGGGCCGTGGGCGTGGGCGAGCAGCTGGATGTGGACTACTGCGAGCAGGAGCTGCGGCAGGGCGATATCCTCCTCATCTGCACGGACGGCCTGACCAATTGCGTGGACCTGGAGCAGATTCACGCCCTCGTGCGGGACGGCGGCTTTGCCTCCTGCGCGGAAAGCCTGGTGAATGTGGCCAACGAAAACGGCGGTCTGGACAACGTGACCGTGGTCGCGATCGCAAATGACTGAATCTATGAGAGGGTGTAATGGATTGGATTATTATGTAGGTAAAATTCTGGATGGGCGCTATGAAATTCAAGAGGTTCTGGGCGTGGGCGGCATGGCGATCGTTTACCGCGCCTACGACAATATCGACGACAGGCCCGTGGCCGTGAAAATCCTCAAGGAGGAATATCTGGCCAACGAGGAGTTCCGCCGGCGCTTCAAAAACGAATCCAAGGCGATTGCCATGCTTTCTCACCCCAACATCGTCAAGGTGTATGACGTGAGCTACGGCGACCGCCTGCAATATATCGTCATGGAGTACGTGGAGGGCATCACCCTCAAGGAATATATTGAGCAGCGGCGGGTGATTCCCTGGAAGGAGGCCGTGCATTTTCTCACGCAGATTTTGCGCGCGCTGCAGCATGCCCATGATCGCGGCGTCGTCCACCGGGACATCAAGCCACAGAATATCATGCTGCTGCAAAGCGGCAATATCAAGGTGACGGACTTCGGCATCGCGCGGTTTTCCCGCAGCGAAACCCGTACCATGAGCGAAAACGCCATCGGCTCCGTGCACTATATCAGCCCGGAGCAGGCCCGGGGCGATTTCACCGACGAGAAGGCCGACATCTACTCCGTGGGCGTGGTGCTTTATGAAATGCTCACGGGGGAGCTGCCCTTCCAGAGCGATTCCACGGTGTCCGTGGCCATCATGCAGCTGCAAAGCGAGCCCAGAAGGCCCAGGGAAATCAACGACGCTATCCCCCTGGGCTTGGAGCAGATCACCATCCGCGCCATGCAGAAATCCCCGGCGGAGCGTTATCAGTCCGCCGCCGAAATGCTCCTGGATCTGGAGGAATTCAAGCGCAACCCCCTCATCCGTTTTGAATATTCCTATTTCGTCGACCGGGAGCCCACGAAGTATGTTTCCCCCCTCGACCGGCAGCGCCAGCGCCCCCCCGCGCAGCCCGCGCCCGTTCCGGCGCGCGTTTCCCAGCGCGGCAAGCAGCTCCCCGCCTATGAAGCGGAGGAGGAGGAAGAGGAGCGCAGCAAGGTGGTGCCCATCATGACGGGTATCATCTTCGGGCTCGTCGCGCTGTTCGCGGTGATCGGCATCCTCGTCTGGCTGGGCAGCGGCAGCGGCGAGGGCATTGTCGTTGAGAAATTCACCGGCATGAAGCAAATCGATATCGAAAACAACATGGAAAAATACAACGATAAATACGAGTTCGTGTTTAAAACCGAGATCAACAACGCCAAAGATCCCGGCGTCATCTTCAAGCAGGAGCCCGACGTGGGCGCGAAGAGGAAGCCGAAGGAAAACGGCAAGGTAGAGGTGACGCTGTTTGTCTCGGCCAGCGCGACGACGCCTGTGCCGGACGTGGTGGGGCTTCCCTTCGCCGACGCCGAGGCCAAGCTCAGAAACGCGGGCTTCGAGCCCATCCGCTTCAACGAGTATAACACTGAAATCGCGGAGGGCAAGGTCATCCGCAGCGACCCGGCCGCCAAGCGACAGCTGGAATCCGGCAAGCCGGTGCGGATCTATGTGGCCCTGAAGGAGGACCCCAACGCGGTGGAGGTGCCCGACGTCAAGGGCTGGTCCCTGGAGGACGCCAAAAGCATGCTGGAGCAGGTGGGGCTGGTGCTGGACGAGAGCAATGTGCAAAAGGTCAACAGCCTCCAGGCCGAGGGCAAGGTCGTGTACCAGAGCGTCGATCCCACGAAGAGCGTATCTCTCGGCACGAAGATCAGCGTGCATGTGAGCAACGGCATCCCGCCGGAGCAAAGCGTAAGCGTGAATATCCAGTTGCCCAACCGGGACGGCGCGGAGGGCAGCCTGAAGGTCTATGTCAACAACGAAAAAATCGACGAGAAGGCCGTGCTCCTCACCGGCGTTAGCAGCTATCCCGTGAGCGTGAAGGGGCAGGGCGCGGATCAAAAAGTACAGATCACCCTGGACGAAAAAACGGTCTATACCGCCACGGTGGACTTCACGAAGGACCCGCCCGTGATCAGCAACGAGCAGGTCATCACCGAAAAATTCCCCGTGCCCAATGTGCTGGGCAAGGAGGAAGACGAGGCCCTGGAGATTCTCAGCGAGGCCGGCTTCGACAACGTCACGGTCGTTCCCGGCGATCCGGGCTTCTTCTCCGACTACAGGGGTACCAGCGGCGTTGTCTATGACCAGAAGCCCTCGGGCAGCCAAACGCCGGAAACGCAGATTACCCTGTATGTCAGCAGGTAGCTCTATGCTCAACGAAGCAAGTGTCGTCGATGGACGTATCCATAAATCCTGCGGGGGGTTTTATTCCGTATACACCGCGGGGGGGATGGTGGAGTGCCGGGCGCGGGGGCTTTTCCGCAGGGAGGGCGCGACCCCGCTGGTGGGCGACCTGGCAAGGGTGGAGCTTTTACCCGACGGAACGGGCTCCGTGGTGGAGCTGCTTTCCCGGAAAAACGCTCTGGAGCGCCCGCCTCTGGCAAATCTGGATCAACTGCTTCTGATCAGCTCCACCGCGCGGCCCCGGCCCAACCTGCGCATCCTCGACCTCCTTCTGGTGACCGCCGAACGCGCCGGGATGGAGCCGCTGCTGGTGTTTACAAAATCAGATCTGCAGGGGGGGGAGCCCCTGGCGTCGCTTTACCGCGCCTGCGGCTACCGGGCCTGCGCGGTCGCGAGGAACGCCAGCGAGGATGCCGTGGAAGAAATTCGCGGGAGGCTGGCCGGGAAAATCAGCGCGCTGTGCGGAAACACCGGCGTGGGCAAGTCCACCCTGCTCAACCGCATTGACCCCTCCCTTGCTCTGCCCACGGGGGAGATCAGCGAAAAGCTGGGGCGGGGCAGGCACACCACCCGCCACGTGGAGCTATTTTCTTTGGCGGGGGGCTGGGTGGCCGATACCCCGGGCTTTTCCTCCCTGGAGGCCAAGGCCCGGGATCTTCCGCAAAAAGAGGAGCTGGCGGCCGCCTTCCGGGAATTCGCACCCTATCTGGATGACTGCCGTTTCCGGGACTGTGCCCATATCAGCGAGCGGGGCTGCCGCGTGCTGCGTGCTGTGGAGGATGGCGAAATTCCAAAGTCGCGCCACGAAAGCTATGTGGCCCTGTGGATTACATTAAACGAGCAAAAGCCCTGGGAGAAATCCTGACAAAGAAAGCGAGTGATCCCATGAAATGCCCGTACTGCGCCTGCGAGGAGAGCAAGGTCATTGATTCCCGGCCCACCGATTACAGTGAGCGGATCCGGCGGCGGCGGGAGTGCATCGACTGCCGCAAGCGCTTCACCACCTATGAGATCATCGAAAGCGTTCCCTTGATGGTGATCAAGAAGGATAAATCCCGCGAAAGCTTCGAACGCATGAAGCTCTACAACAGCCTGCGCCGGGCCTGCGACAAGCGCGCCGTTTCGGTGGAGCAGCTGGAGACCATGGTGGACGAGATTGAGCAGACGCTGCACAACTCCATGGAGCGCGAGATTCCCACCGATACCATCGGGGAGCTGGCGATGCGGCATCTAAAAAGGGTGGACGAGGTATCCTATGTCCGCTTCGCGTCGGTTTACCGGGAATTCAAAGATATTCATACGTTCATGGACGAGCTGGCCAAATTATTGCAGGAGAAGAAATAGATGAACATGAGCAAGCAGCTGCTATTGGGCAACGAGGCCCTGGCCCGGGGCTTATGGGAGGCCGGATGCAAATTCGTTTCCAGCTATCCGGGCACGCCCAGCACCGAAATCACCGAAAGCGCGGCGGCCTACGCCGAAATGGAATGCGAATGGGCGCCCAATGAAAAGGTGGCCCTGGAGGGCGCGCACGGCGCGTGCATCTCCGGCGTGCGCGCCTTCAGCGGTATGAAGCACGTGGGCCTGAATGTGGCGGCGGATCCTCTCTTCACGGCCTCCTACACGGGGGTAAACGCCGGGCTGGTCATCGCCGTGGCAGACGACCCGGGCATGCACTCCTCCCAAAACGAGCAGGATTCCCGGCATTTTGCCCGGGCCTCAAAAACGATGATGCTTGAGCCCTCCGATTCCCAGGAGTGCCTCGACTTCGCGAAGCTGGCCTTCGAGCTGTCGGAGCGCTTCGACACGCCGGTGCTGCTTCGGCTGAGCACGCGGATTTCCCACGCCCGCAGCGTGGTAACGCCGGGCGAGCGTGTGGAAGTACCCGAAAAGCCCTACATAAAGGACCCCGGCAAATACGTTATGATGCCGGCCATGGCCCGTGGGCGGCATACCGTTGTGGAAAAACGGATTCTGGCGCAAAAGGCCTGGGCGGAGCAAAGCGGGCTCAACCGCGCGGAATATCATGATAAAAAAATCGGCGTGATCTGCTCCGGCATCAACTACCAGTACGCCAGGGAGGCGCTGGGGGAGCGGGCCTCCTACTTCAAGCTGGGCTGCGTCTATCCGCTGCCGGAGCAGGCCCTGCGCGATTTCTGCGGTCAATGCGAAACCGTCTATGTGGCGGAGGACCTGGACGACTACATCGAAGGCCACTGCAAGGCTCTGGGGCTTGAGGTCCACGGCAAAGACGTTTTTTCGCTGGAGGGCGAATTTTCTCAGGCCATCCTGCGCAAAGCGATTCTGGGGGAGGAATACCCCTGCAGGAGCCTGCCGCTGGAAATTCCGGGCAGGCCGCCCGTGCTTTGCCCCGGCTGTCCCCACCGCAGCCTCTTTTACGCCCTGAAGAAGCAGAAGGTCTTTGTCAGCGGCGATATCGGCTGCTACACCCTGGGAGCCCTCGCGCCGCTTTCCGCGATGGATACCACCGTATGCATGGGCGCTTCGGTTTCCGGCCTGCACGGGCGCAACAAGGCCAACCCGGACAACGCCGCGAAGAGCGTGGCCGTGCTGGGGGATTCCACCTTTATTCACTCCGGCATCACGGGCTTGATTAATATCGCTTATAACAAGAGCGACTCCGTTGTTGTGATTCTGGACAACAGCATCACCGGCATGACGGGGCACCAGCAAAACCCCACCACGGGGCTCACGCTCCAGGGGGACCCCACGGCTGCAGTGGACCTGGAGGCCCTGTGCCGCGCCGTCGGAATCAACCAGGTAACGGTGGTCGACCCCGATGATATGGCCGCCACGGAACGGGCACTGCAGGAGGCCCTGGCCTTCGAGGGCCCCGCGGTGGTGATCTCCCGCCGCCCCTGCGCGCTGCTTAAGAGCGTGAAGGCGAAGCCCGCGCTGCGCACCGACAGCGCGCGCTGCACGGGCTGCAAAATGTGCATGCGCGTGGGCTGCCCGGCGCTCAGCCTAAAGAACGGAAAGACCGAAATAAACGCGACCCAGTGCGTGGGCTGCGGCGTGTGCCGGCAGCTGTGCAGGTTTGGGGCGATCACGAATCCGGAAGGGGGGCAGGCATCATGAGCGAAAAAACGAAATCAATTCTGATTGTCGGCGTTGGCGGGCAGGGGACTCTTCTGGCCAGCCGGATTCTCGGCGCGGCGCTGCTTTCCCGGGACTACGATGTAAAGGTGTCTGAGGTGCATGGCATGAGCCAGCGCGGCGGCTCCGTGGTGACCTACGTGAAATACGGCGGGCAGGTCGCTTCGCCCATCATCGAAAAGGGCGAGGCCGACGTGATGCTGGCCTTCGAAACCCTGGAGGCGGCCCGCTGGCTGCCGATGCTCCGGCCCGGCGGCAAGGTGGTCGTCAACACCCAGCGCATTGACCCCATGCCGGTGATTACGGGCGCGGCGGCGTATCCCGAAAACGTGCTGGAGGCCCTGGAGGCCGCCGGCGTGGACGTTCTCGCCATGGACGCACTGTCGATGGCGCAGTCCGCCGGCAGCGCGAAGGCGGTGAACCTTGTGCTGCTGGGCGCCCTGGCCAGGCGCATGGACCTGCCCCCCGAGGTTTGGCAAAAGGCCATTGAGGCCTGCGTCAAGCCGCAATTCGCGGAAATGAACAGGAAGGCGTTTGAGCTGGGCTATGAGCGGTAAGAATATTACGTCCGAGGTCTGGAAACAATTGAATATCATAAAAGAAGGGGTTTTAGCCACGGTTCCTGATACCGAGGCAATCTACCTTTTCGGTTCCTATGCGTATGGCACGCCGCACAAGGACAGCGATTTGGACATCTACGTTGTAGTACCAGATTCGGTGAGAAAAAATCCCCTGGACGTTGGCGTGGATATCCGGAAATATCTTAGAGGAAAAGGACTCATAATGCCTATGGATCTGATGGTTGGAAAGTCAAGTATTTTCAACCGCAGAAAAGAAGGGCATACCTTGCAAAGAACAATCGCGAAGGAGGGTATCGTTTTCTATGGACAACAATGATATTCTTGCTTGGTTCGAATTTGGCGATATGGATTATGCCGCTATTACTGGAAGCTCGCAGCCAATTAGAAGCTAACATCCAGCATCTGTAATCTAAAGTCTGGAAAGGGGGGTTGATAGATGGACAGGATAGGCGCATCTCTCTGGCCGCGCCGCGCTGTTCCGGCATTTAGCGGCTTCGCCCGCTGTGACAGAACATGAAATACAGAGAGGACTTATCATATGGACATAAAACGCTGCTATCAGCCCGAAATAGAAGCCGCATCCCGGGATTACCTGCGGGCAATCCAGAGCGCGCGGCTGATTCAAATGGTCAAAAACTGCTATGAAAACGTGCCTTTTTATCAACAGAAATTCAGCGAAATCGGTCTGCTTCCCGGAGATATCCACTCCATAGACGACATTTCGAAGCTGCCCTTTACCGTGAAGCAGGATCTTCGCGACAACTACCCCTTCGGCCTTTTTGCCGTGCCCAGGGACCGCCTGGTGCGCATCCACGCCTCCTCGGGCACCACGGGCAAGCAGACCGTGGTGGGGTATACCGAAGAGGATGTGCTGCACTGGTCCGAAGGCGCCGCGCGCGCCCTGGTGGCCGCCGGGGCGACGAAGGACGACATGATCCATGTGTCCTACGGCTACGGGCTGTTCACCGGCGGGCTGGGTCTGCACTACGGCGCGGAGCTGCTGGGGGCCACGGCGATTCCCGTGTCCTCGGGCAATACACAGCGGCAGGTGCAGATTTTGCAGGATTTCGGCTCGAACTTCCTGTGCTGCACCCCCTCCTACGCGCTGTTCATCGGCGAGACCGTGGCGGATATGGGCATCGACCCCAAAACGCTTCCCCTGCGCGGCGGGATCTTCGGCGCGGAGCCCTGGACAGACAATATGCGCCGTGAAATTGAGCGCCTGCTGGACATCAAGGCCTACGATATCTACGGGCTTTCCGAAATCGCGGGCCCGGGCGTGTCCTACAACTGCGCCTGCCAGGACGGCCTGCATGTCTGCGAGGACTATTTCTATCCCGAAATCATCGACCCCGACACCCTGGAGCCGGTGCCCGACGGCACATATGGCGAATTGGTGTTCACCTGCATCGGCAAGGAGGCCCTGCCTCTCGTGCGCTACCGCACCCGGGACATCGCGGCGCTCAACCGGGACCGCTGCGACTGCGGCAGAACCCTTGTGCGCATGAGCAAGCCCCGGGGCCGCTCCGACGACATGCTGATCATCCGGGGCGTGAACGTGTTCCCCTCCCAGGTGGAGCATGTGATCCTGGAGCAGGGCCTGGAGCCCAACTATCAAATCCAGGTGGAGCGCAAGGATAACCTGGACGTCATGACGGTGCTCATTGAGCTCTCGGACGCCATGTTCTCCGATTCCGTGCAGGTGATACAAGAGGCGGAGCGGCGGCTGAAAAACGCCATGCTCTCCACCCTGGGTGTATCCAGCAGCATCCGCTTCGCCGACCCGCGTTCCCTGCCGCGCTCTGAGGGCAAGGCCGTGCGCGTTGTCGACAAGCGCAGCTTAGTATAAGGGAGGTGTCCGCAATGGCGATTGAACAAGTATCCGTTTTCTTCGAAAACAAGCCGGGCAAGCTGGTGGAAATCCTCGGCGCCCTTGCCGAAAACGACATCAACATCTGCGCTTATTCCCTGGCCGATACCTCGGACTATGGAATCCTGCGCATGATTTTTCAAGACCCCGCCGGAGCCGTGGCCGTTTTGAAGGCCAGAGGCTTCACCGCCAAGGCCACCGGGGTGCTGGGCCTGCTCATCGACGACAGGCCGGGCAGCTCCGTGCGGGCCGTGAAGCTCCTCAGCGACGCCGGCATCAACATTGAGTACACCTATGCCTTTGGCGTGCCCGGGGGCAAGGCCTGCGTGCTGCTGCGGGTGAAGGATAACGCCCAGGCTGAAGCAGAGGCGCTGCTGCGGGCTGACGGGGCCCGTTTGATTTCGCATGCTGAACTTTTTTAACTGTTTTTTCAAACACAGATGTTATAACACGGTAACGCGCTACCAAATATTGCCGTAAATATTTTGCTGAAATACCCGTTATTGCAAAGCTTTTAGGTTAATGCGGATCCTGGCGAAAATAGCAGATGTTTCCGCTTTACAACTCCACCTCTTTATGATAGAATTGACTCGCAGCCATCCATTGAAGCAGGCGATGGCGGGAAGTGAATAGCTTTAGAGGAGGAGAACCAGTTTGAACGACAACATCAGGGGATCCAGCGTGGAGTTTTTGTTTCGCGCGATCCTGGCGCTCGAAACCATGGAGGAGTGTTACGACTTTTTTGAGGATCTGTGCACGGTGCAGGAGCTCAAGGCAATCTCGCAGCGGATCGTCGTGGCGAAAATGCTCAGCGAAAAACGCGTTTACAGCGATATTGTGAGAGAAACCGGGGCATCGACGGCAACCATCAGCAGGGTCAACCGCTCTCTGGTTTATGGCAGCGACGGATACGAGCGCGTCTTCACCCGCATCCAGGAGCACTGGAAGGGTGCGGCCGCGGAAGCGGGAGAGGATGAAGTGGCGGGCGAATGAAGCAGGCCCAGGAACCGTATGCCGCCTTAGCACGGTATTACGACGCATTTACAGACAATATGAATTACGCGGGGCGTGTAGAGTACCTCTACACGCTTCTTTGCGATGCCGGGGCGCCCCCCGGCTGCCTGGCGCTGGACCTTGCCTGCGGGACGGGGACCTACAGCTACGCGCTGCTGGAGCGGGGCTACGACGTAATCGGCGTGGACGCGAGCCTGGATATGCTGGGGATCGCTTTGGAAAAAGCCGCGCAAAAACAGCTTGCCCCGCCGCTGTTTTTGTGCCAGCGCCTGGAAGCCCTTGACCTTTACGGCACGGTCCGTGCGGCCATCTGCCTCACAGACAGCCTGAATCACCTCACCACGCCCAATCAGGTGCAGCGTTTTTTCAAACGCCTGGCCAATTTTGTGGAGCCCGGCGGGGTTTTTATTTTTGACGTGAATACACCCTACAAGCACGAGCATGTGCTGGCCGACAACACCTTCGTGTATGAAAATGAGACCGCCGGCGTCTTCTGCGTATGGCGGAACCGCTGGATACCGGAGACGAAATCCACGGAGATCGCTCTCGACCTGTTTTCCCGGGAGGAACGGCAAAGCGACGAAAGCGGCTTATATCAAAGAAGCGCCGAGTGCTTCGTGGAGCGCGCCTACACCATTGAGGAGCTCACGCGGTGGCTGAACAGGGCCGGCTTCGCGGTGGAGAACATTTTTGAGGAGCTCACAAGGCAGCCGCCGGGCCCCGAAAGCGAGCGGGTATTTTTGATTGCCAGGAGGAAATAGATTTTGTTGACAGTCAAGCCCTGCAGCTCTCTCGCGAAGATTTTTTCGGACGAAGCGCCGGACTGCGCGCCTTACACCAAATACAGCCTGCTGGCCGGGGAGGAGCTCTCCTTTCAGCTGGCGGTGCGCTCCGATACTCCGGCACGGCTGACGGTCGCCCTGGACGGCGGCGGCGCGGCCCTGTGCGAATGCTTCTGGGTGGAGGAAATCCCCGCGGGGCGCGTGTGCGGCGATCACAGCGACGACTACTTTCTCCGCAAGACGCCGGGGAGGTACCCGGATCTCCTGCGTCCGGCCAACGCTCCGAAAACAGCGGAGGCAAACAAATGGCTCGGCCTGTGGATTACCCTGCGGGCCGACGAGCCCGGCCCCCTGGATATCAAGGTCCTTCTGCGCGGGCAGGACGGAACGGAGGCCTCAGCCGCCTATCATATTGAAGTGCTCCCAGTGGCTCTTCCGGAACAGACACTCCTTTGCACCCACTGGTTCCACTGCGATTGTCTGGCCGATCTCTACGCCGTGCCGGTGTTCAGCGGGGAGCATTGGGCGCTCATCGAAAATTACCTCCGCTGCGCCGCGGCCCATGGGAATAATATGGTCCTCACGCCGCTGTTCACGCCGCCGCTGGATACCGCTGTGGGCGGCGAACGGCCAACCGTTCAGCTGGTCGGGGTCAATGCGCAATTGCCTTTGTCCGGTGCGCGGTATGATTTTGATTTTTCGCTGTTGGAGCGTTGGATAGCGCTTTGCGACAGAGTTGGCGTCAAATATTTTGAATTGTCGCATCTGTTCACGCAATGGGGCGCGAAGCACGCGCCAAAGATAATGGCCACGGTAAACGGTTCTTATCAAAGAATCTTCGGCTGGGAAACGGACGCCGACAGTCCGGAATACACGGAATTTCTCGGCCAATTCGCCGCCGCGCTCCTGCCCTTCCTGGAGGCCCGGGCTGTCAGGGAACGCTGTTACCTGCATGTCTCCGACGAGCCTGCCATGGAGGATCTGGAGCGTTACGCCCGGCGCGGCGCGCTGGTCCGCGGCCTGTTCCCGGGCATCCCGGTGATCGACGCCCTGTCGGACTTCGATTTCTACCAAAAGGGCCTGCTGGAACGCCCGATTCCCTCGGTGGATCATATTGAGCCCTTCGTGGGCCAGGTGCCGGAGCTCTGGACGTATTACTGCTGCTCGCAGGACCGGTACTGCGTGCCCAACCGCTTCTTTGCCATGCCCTCTCAGCGCAGCCGGGTGCTGGGCTTTTTGCTGTGGAAATACCGCTGCCACGGCTTTTTGCACTGGGCCTTCAACTTCTGGTACGCGCAGTTCTCCCTCCGGGCAGTGGATCCCTTCACGGAGACCGACGCGGGCGGCGCCTTTCCCGCGGGAGATTCCTTTCTGGTCTACCCCGGCGAAAACGGCGGGCCGCTGCTCTCCCTGCGTCTGAAGGTTTTCCACGAGGCTCTGCAGGACCAGCGCGCGCTCGCCTTGCTGGAGGCTCAAATTGGCTACGAACAAGCCCTGCGCGTGCTGGAGAAGGGCTTGGAAGAGCCGCTGACCTTCAGGCGCTATCCTCACTCTGACAGCTGGCAGCTGGAAACCCGCGAACGGATCAACCGGGCCATCCTCCATTCCGCGCAATACATATTATAAATCTCATATCATAAATCTCATAGAAATAAATTTAAGAAATATGCTGCTCTATCTCAACCATTCGTTTCACTATGAACTGGAAAACCTCTGCCGTGTGTTTTACCCCGAAGAGGCCATTCGCGTTGTTCGAATCGGCTCAGCTTCCGGTAAACCGCGCGGGCGTTTGCGCGCTGCGGCTTTTCCTGTCGCCGTAACGCGCGTGGACGGCGTTCGCCTGACAGCGGAATTGGTGACAGGCCGCAAGCGGCTCAAGCTCGCGCGCCAGCTTCCTGAGGACACCGGCCGCGCTGCCCAGGAGCTCGCGCTGGCGCAGTCGCTGTTCGTGCTGCTGCGCAGAGCCACCGGCATCGCGCCGCCCTGGGGTCTGCTCACCGGCGTACGGCCCGCGAAGCTCATGCGGAAGCTGCGGCGGGAGGATGGTCCCGAAGAAGCGGAGCGGTATTTCCGCGAAAGCCTCTGGGTCAGCGATGAAAAAACGGCGCTCGCGGCCCGCGTCGCCCAGGCCGAGGAGCCCGTCCTCGCCCTGACGCGGCCGGAATCCTTCAGCCTCTACGTCTCGATCCCCTTTTGCCCCAGCCGCTGCAGCTACTGCTCCTTCGTGTCGCATACCGTGGAACGCCCCAGCGCGAAACGGCTGATTCCGGCCTATGTGGAGCGGCTGTGCGGGGAGCTGCGCGTGACGGCGGAAATCGCCCAAAGCCTCGGCCTGCGGATGGAGTCTGTCTACATCGGTGGCGGCACGCCCACCACCCTCGCGCCGGAACAGATGCATACGCTCTGCGCCTGCCTGCGGGACTCTTTTGATTGGAGCCATTGCGGGGAATTCACCGTGGAGGCGGGGCGGCCAGACACGATTACAGACGAAATCCTCGCTGTTATGCGGGAGCACGGCGCGAACCGCATCAGCATCAATCCCCAGAGCCTCAACGACGCCGTTTTGGAGCGCGTGGGGCGCCGCCACACGGCCTCGCGGATTTTCAGCTGCTTCGCGCGGGCGCGCGAATTTCAGTTTAACAGCATCAACATGGATTTAATCGCGGGCCTGCCGGGGGATACTCCCGAAAGCTTCCGCGCTTCGCTGGAAGGCATCATCGCGCTGCGCCCGGAAAACATTACAGTCCATACCCTGGCTTTCAAACGTTCCGCGGAGCTCATGCGGCGGCCCGGGGCACGGGAGGGGGCCGAGGCGATTCGCGCGATGCTGGAAACAGCGGGGGAGCTTCTGCTCGCCGCCGGTTATTCGCCCTACTACATGTACCGTCAGAGCCGTTCCCTTGGCAATCTCGAAAACATCGGCTGGACGCTGCCCGGCGGGCACTGCCGCTATAACATCGACATGATGGAGGAAAGCCACACAGTGCTGGCCTGCGGCGCGGGCGCGGTGACAAAGCTCAAGGCCCCTGGAAGCAGCCATTTGGAGCGCGTGTTCCATTTCAAGTATCCCTATGAGTACCTTGACCGCTTTGATGAGCTGCTGCGGCGCAAGGAGAGGATCACGGCATTTTATCGGGAACACACTTGACAACACGTGTTAATATGTGTTAAAATTAATTCAAAGGGTGAGGGAAAGATGACTTGGGCTGAGCTTGAGCGTAAACTAAAGAAAGATGGCTGGAAGCGAGAAGAGGGTAAGAAACATGCTTACATGATACACGATGAAAAAAGTGGAAAACTTATGATAAGCCGACATCCAACCCAGGAAGTTCCCACAGGTACAATGATCCAGATTTTAAAGGATGCGGGTTTGAAATAAACCCATCTCCCTTGGCTTTGCATATACTACAGATTAAGGAGGAGTTTTCATGAAATACGTGTACCCCGCCGTATTCGCGCCGGAGGATGGCAAAATGCTCGTGAGCGTTCCGGATTTAAAGGGATGTCATACCTTTGGTGAAGATTTGGCCGAAGCGATTGAAATGGCAATAGATGCCGCTGAAACCTGGCTTTGGGATGCAGAAAACAAAAATGAGCCAATACCGCCGGTGTCTGTTCCGGAGCAAGCGTTTCAAAAAGCTGATTATCCGAATTCTTTTGTTAATTTCATTCTTTTGGATACCGATGAATACCGCCGCAAGCACGATAGCCGTTCGGTCAACAAAACGCTCACAATTCCCGCCTGGCTTGATTATCAGGCCAAGCAGGCTAACGCGCCCTTTTCCCAAATTTTGCAGCAGGGCTTAAAGGAGTACCTCAAAATCTCATAGCGTAAACGAAGGGAAAAAACCAATGGCCGCTATCAATAACGAGCTGAATTATATCAATCAAATGGCCCGGGAGGATCCCCAGGACATGATCGGGAGGAGTGAGGCGCGTTACCGGAATATCGTCGGAGCCATCGCCGACCGGGCGCTGCGGGCCCAGGGACATAAGCTGATCCTGCTGGCCGGGCCCAGCGCGTCGGGCAAAACAACCTCCGCCAAGAAGATCGCGGGGGCGCTGAAAACCGCCGGGGTCAACACCTTTTATGTCTCTATGGACGATTTCTACCTGCCGGCGGAGCGTATCCCCCTGCTGCCCAACGGCAAGCGGGACATTGAAAGCGTGCACGCCCTGGACCTTCCCTTGCTGCGGCGGACCCTGCGGGAGCTGATGGAAACAGGGCAGGGCACGCTGCCCCGCTTCGATTTCGCCACCGGCACCAGCAGGGAGGGCATCACCCTCAAGCTGGGGCCGGAGGACATGATCGTGCTGGAGGGTCTGCACGCGCTGCACCCGCTGCTGGCGGAGCAGCTGAGCGGCATGCATCCCGCACAGCTGACAAAGGTCTATGTGAGCGTTTCCTCGCGTATTTATAATGAGAAGGAGATCGTGCTCAACAAGCGGGGCATTCGTCTGGCGCGGCGCATGCTGCGCGACTGCCAGTTCCGGGGCACTTTGCCGGAGCTCACCCTGGGCATGTGGTCCGCTGTTACGCAAGGGGAGGAGCAATACCTCGCGCCCTGCAAGCCCTTTGCCGATGTGTTCATCAACTCCATTCACATCTATGAGTGCTGCGTTTACCGCGCGCGGCTGCTGCCGCTGCTGAACGCGATCCCCGAAGACAGCCCCGTCTATGGGAAAGGCCAGAAGCTGGCACGCGCGCTGGAGCGCTTTGAACCGCTGGACGGCGATCTCGTTCCAAAGGATTCCTTATTGCGGGAGTTCCTGGGGACATCTGGGAGATCCTAGGATAATCTGGAAGAAAAACAGGCACAAATTTGAAATAATTGTGAACAAATGGCTCAAACCCTTGCATATCGCGATTTTTTGGTGTATAATAATTGAATGTAGGGCGGCCTTGTGCCGCCCGCATTTTAGGCGGGAGGACAGGGCTTGAAAAAGCAAAACGCCGGCACGGGCCAGAGCATGCTCAACGGCGCGATGATTTTGACCGCGGCCATGATCATGGTAAAAATCATTGGCCTTCTGTATAAGCTGCCGCTGGCCAATGCTTTCATGATGCAGGGCAAGGGCTTTTTCAGCAACGCTTTTGAGATCTATAATCCCATCTACGCCATCGCCATTACGGGCCTGCCCATCGCGGTTTCGCGCATGGTGTCACAGCGCGTGGCGCTGGGGCGTTACCAGGATGTGCACCGGATCAAAAAAGTGGCCACGCGGCTGTTTTTAATCGTGGGCGTTGTAGGCTTTGTGCTGCTGTTGTCGCTGGCTTACCCTTACGCAAAATACTACACCACGGGGCGTCTGCAATCCCTGCCCGCGATATTGGCGATTGCGCCCTCGATCTTCTTCTGCTGCGCCATGTCGATTTACCGGGGCTACTACGAGGGCCTGCGCAACATGGTCCCCACAGCGGTATCGCAGGTCATCGAGGCGCTTTGCAAGCTGATTCTCGGCCTGGCCCTGGCCATGATCACCATGAAGCTCGGTCAGGCGGAATACGCGGGCAAGGGCACCGTGTTCGGCCAGCCGGCGGCCAATGCGGATATTGCCGACAGTATGCTCTACCCATGGTCCGCCGCGGCGGCGATTCTGGGCATCACCGTGGGTACCGTCATCGGTTTCCTCTATCTGTTTCTTCGCGACAAAATCCGGGGCGACGGCATCACCCGGGATCAGCTGGCCTTGTCGGCGCCCGCCGAGCCCTGGCGCAAGCTGCTGCGGGAGCTTATCACCATAGCCATCCCCATGGTGCTCAGCTCCGTGATTCTCAACGTAACGAATATCATTGACACCGTCAACCTCAACTGGCTGCTCAACCGCGCCGTTGAGCAGCATCCCGATATTATTGAGCGCATCTACGGCGCCTCCTTCCAGCTTGCGAAGACCGTGGTGACCGTGGAGGACCGCGCGGTCTATATCCGGGGCCTTTATGCCACGGCGCTGGATTTCCGCAATCTGGTGCCCACGGTTGTCATGGCCCTGGGGGTCAGCGCCCTGCCCGCCATCTCCGCCGCCTGGACACTGCGCAGGCGCGATACGGTGCAGCGCACGGTGAACTCTATTATCCGCATTTCTCTCATCATCTCCCTGCCCGCCGGCTTTGGTATGGCGGTGCTGGCCAAAGAGATTATGCTGCTTTTTTTTGAAACGAACAACGCGGGGATGACGGTTCACGCGGCCCCCATGCTTGTCGTCTTCGGCCTTTCCGCTGCGCTGATGTCCGTATCCGCCCCCATCGTCAACATGCTTCAGGGTATCGGGCGCACCGATGTGCCGGTGAAATCACTCATCGCGGGCGCCGCGGTAAAGATCGTGTCCAACTTCATCCTTGTGGGCAATCCGGAAATCAACGTCAAGGGCGCGCCTATCGGCTCGGTGCTGTGCTACATCGTGATTGTGGCCATCAATCTTACCGCGCTGCTCAAAACCGCGCGGGTTAAGCTCAATCTCAGCTCCGTGCTGTGGAAGCCGCTGTTTTGCTCCATTCTCTGCGCGGCCGCCGCCTGGGCTGTCAACGGGCTCTTCCAGCGCGTTATGCCGGATGCTTTCGCGCGGGAACACAGCAGATTGGTGCTGCTGCTTTCCATCGGGCTTGCCATCGGCGCCGCGGCGGCGGTGTACGGGCTGTCTATGCTCCTGACCCGCGCCGTAACGGAGGACGATTTGGATATGCTGCCAAAGGGCAAAAAAATTGGAAAAGTACTTGCAAAGTACGGACTTTTAGGGTAAAATATTCTAACATAAATAATCTAACATAAATAATCTAAAAAAAACAAACGAGCTGAAATAAATAAGCTGAAATAAATAATCTAAGCATAAGGAAAATATCATCGAATGTCAAGCTCTTCCCGCCGCATAAAACGGCTGCTCCGGCGCGGCTGGTATCATACAAGCGATCTTTTGGACATCATCGCGCTGCTGCGCGCCCCCGGCGGCTGCCCCTGGGACGCCGCGCAGACCCATGAATCCATCCGCGGGAATTTCATCGAAGAGACCTACGAGGTCGTGGAGGCTATCAACAAGCGGGATGACGCGCTGCTGTGCGAAGAGCTGGGCGACGTAATGCTGCAAATTGCCCTGCACGCCCAAATGGCGTCGGAGCGCGGCGCCTTCGATTGGAACGACGCGGCGGACGCCATTTGCCGCAAGCTCATTGAGCGGCATCCCCACGTGTTTGCCGAGCTGCGGGTCAATGGCGCGAAAGAAGCCCTGGGCAATTGGGACGCTATCAAGCGGCGCAGCAAGGGCCAGGAAACCATGGCCCAGGCCATGGAGCAGGTGCCCAGGGAATTGCCCGCTCTTATGCGCGGCGCGAAGATTCAGGCGAAGGCCGCCAGGGTTGGCTTTGACTGGCCGAGCATAGATGGCGCGCTGGAGCGCCTGGAGGAAGAGCTCGCCGAGCTGCGCCAGGCCATTGAAGCAAAAGATAACGGCCATGCCCGGGAGGAGCTGGGCGACGTGCTTTTCAGCGCGGTAAACGTTTCGCGCTTTATCAAAGAGGATGGCGGCGCAGGCTGCGATCCGGAGCAGGCCCTTACCGCCGCGACGGACAAGTTCCTGCGGCGTTTTACGCGGGTGGAGGACCTGGCGCGGGCGGAAGGCCTGGACATGGCGAAAGCGCCTCTTGAGGAGCTGGACAGGCTTTGGGAGCTGGCCAAGCGGGATCTCTCGCAGGATAATAATTTGAAGGAGTGATCCTTCAGTTATTTATAACGCATCCACAAAGAAAAAAGGAGGAGTTCGAGAATGAACAAAAATGATTTCATCGGCAAACTGGCGGAGCAGGAAGGCATTGAGAAGAAGCAGGCCGAAAAGATGACCGCCGCGGTGCTCAAGGCACTCACCGACGCCCTCGTGGCAGGCGAGAAGATTCAATTCGTCGGCTTTGGCGCCTTCGAGGTGCGCGACCGCGCCGAGAAGAAGGTCCGCAATCCTCAGACGGGCGAGGCCCTGGTCGCTCCCGCCACCAAGATCCCCGTATTCAAGGCTGGCAAGGCCCTGAAAGACGCCGTCGCGGGCAAGTAGTGGCCGAAAAGATGAGATTGGACAAGTACCTAAAGGTCTCGCGTCTGGTGAAAAGGCGCACCATTGCCAACGAGCTCTGCGACGCCAGGCATGTGGAGGTCAACGGCAAAGCCGCGCGTGCTTCCTATGAAGTAAAGGCAGGCGATACGATCGCCATTTCCGTGGGCGCGCGTAAAACCACGGTCCGCGTGCTGGCGGTAACGGAGCACGCGACCAAAGAAAGCGCCTCGGCGATGTACGAGGAAATCGCGGAATAACATAGCGCCGGCAATGCGTAAAGGCCCATCGCTTATCGATGGGCCTATGGCTTTTGTATCGGAGGATATGAGCGCGCTGTTTTAATACTGCGCCGTCAGGTAATCCACAATGCCGTCCACCGTCGCCTGGGCAAAAAGCTCCTGGTACTGATCCTTCTGAAGCACCCGGCATTCGGTGAGATTGGAGCCGAAGCCGTACTCAATGAGCACGGAGGGGCACTCCTCCACGCGGGTGACGGCGAAGGGGTAAAAACGCGTGCCGCGGTCCGTGCCGCCGCGCAGCGCGGCCGCTTCAGAGCCGTAGTTGGCGTTGGTGTAGATGCTGTCTTTATAGACACTGACGATGCGCTTGTGGATGGCGTCGGCCAACGGCATGGCGTTGGCGCGGTAGTAGAAGGCCGAGGTGCCCATGACGGAGGATTTGTTGAAGGAATCGCAGTGTATGCTGATATACATGTCGGGATTCTGCGTGCGCAGCATGGCCACGCGCTCCTTGAGCGTGACAAAGACATCGGAGCTGCGGGTCATGAGTACCGTGGCGCCTTTGGCCTCAAGCTTGGCCTTTACCTTTTGCGCGAGGAGCAGGTTGACCTGCTTTTCATATTTCAGCGTGGCGTGGGAGGCGTATAGATCGGAGCCCACCTCGCTGCCGCCGTGGCCCGCGTCGAGCATGATCCGCACACCGCTGAGGGACTTCGCGGGCTTGGGGTTCAAGCGAATGACCAGCTGGCTGCCGTCATAATAGGCCTTGTAGCCATAATACCGCCCGGCCTGGGCGAAGCTGAGCTTGAGCGTAACGGTGTTGGCGGAGGCGTTCCTGCTGAATTCCGCGCTTTTGAGGAGCGAAAAGCCGCTGACATCCACCTTGCCGCTGTGGCCGGAGCTATGATAGAAGACAATCTCCAGGCCGTTGCCGGTGAAGCTGTTCACGCCGTGGGGGTAGCCGTTGTTGCTGACATAGCTTTGCCCCAGCAGATCCACGTTGAAGGGGATTTTCCAGTCCACGGCGAAACGCATTTCCAGCGCGCCGTCCGTCACTCTGCTGGTGGCCTGCAACGTGTTCAGCGGCAAATTGTAGCCGCCTTCGATCACCTTGAGGTCCTCCCCGTTCACCCGCTTGCCGGATTTGAGGTGATAGTACTTCAAGCCGCCACTCACGTCGGAGCCTACGATGTAATCGAAGCTGCCCTTCAGCAGCGGCGAGGAGCGCGGCACGGATTTATCGTCCAGAACGCTGTTTAGGCGGGAGTTCGCGTAGTCCGCCGTGATCTCCACCATGCGGGAGGTGCCCGGCACGCCATTGGATTTATAGGGGCTGAGCAGGGTTTTCTGCTGCGGCGCCGCTGTGGACGCCGCCTTCGCGGTGCTGCTTGTGCCCGTTCCTGTGCTGGTGCTTGTTCCTGTGACAGCGCTTGTACCGGTACCCGTTCCGGTGGTGCCAGTGCTTGTGCCGGTGCTTGTGCCGGCGCCGGTTTCTGTTTCAGTGCTTCCGGCTGTGTCCGGCTTGGCGGTGGTCGTGGGCGGCGGCGGCGGCGGATCGGGCTCTTTTGCCAGGAGAACGATCTTCGCGCCGGTCTTCGTGTCAGTGATGCCCTGATAACTGGCCGTCACCTTCACGCTGCCCAGGGTCTTTTCCGCCGTATCCGACTGCTGCAGCTGGAACACGCCCTCATAGGTGATGAAGTTTGCGTCCTGCTGCTTGTTGCCCTCCTCGCTTTCCTTCGCGGAGCCGGGCTTCAGCTGCACCGTCTGGCTGCCCAGCGCGGCCTTTACCGTGGCGCCGCGCCGGGCCGCAGCCTTCACCACGAGGTCGATTCCGCCCGTGGTCTCCAGCAGCGAGCTGGGGGATACCGTGTCAAGGACCTTTACCTGATATATCACGTGAAAAACATAGCTTTTATCCTGGTGGGTGAAGGTAAAGGTGTTCTTGCCGGCCTGCAGCTGGCGCTCAAGGGTAAAATCGCCGCTGTCGTTGCGGGTGATCTCTTTGTCGTTGCAGAAGAGGGAATATAATGGGCTGCTTCCGCCGGAAAAGGTGATTTCAGGCTCCGCGGTGTTGATGGTCTGCTCGCTTTTGAGCTCCTTCACGGGCCTGCGGAAGCTGATGGGCTTCGTGATGGCGCTGAGGTCCAGATTGTCAGCGAAAAACTGCCGGAGCAGCGTAGCCGCCTTGTCGCTGCCGGGGATATAATCCGCGGAGCTGAACGCCAGGGGTGTTTCGTCGCACAGCTCCAGTTCTTTAAAGAAGCGCAGGGCATCCTCCAGGGTGCCGCCGCCCATGGCGTTTTTGATGTCCAGCAGCAGGGTGATGGGCATGTCGCTGTCCATGAGCTCCTTCCAGGCTTCCAGCTGGCTCTTCGCGCTGCTGTCGGATTTCACAAGCAGCTCCGCCTGCGGTGTGTCGGCGATGAGCTCCTTGAGCAGCTGGGGCAGGGGGGCGTCCTCCTGCTCCGGCGCGCCGGCGGCCTCAAAGAGCACCGGAAGCGCCAGGCCCGCCTTGCTCAGCAGGTCATTGAGGCAGTGCGTAAACGAAGCGAGGCCATCCCCGGCGGCGCTGTCCGCCACCAGAATCGCGTCAAAGCTGGCGCTTTCCACCAGCGAGGACAAGGCTTGCCGCAGCTGCGTTTCCTGCTCCTCCGCCACAGGCTCAAGGGTCAGGATGCGGTAGACATCTTGCTCCTTCAGCGTGTTGAGCAGCGTGCTTGTCTGCGCAATCTCCTCCGGGGAGTAGCGGTGGAACGGCGGGTCCACAATCACGGAGCGAAAGCCGCTTTCCACCAGCGCGGCCGCGGCCTCGGGCTCATCGGCCGAAACGCG
>WRMQ01000038.1 GCA_009777055.1 Oscillospiraceae bacterium | reverse complement strand
CCCGCGGGGGGGCTGCCGATCTGGAGCTTGCGCGCGGTGTCGGCGTATACATACAGCAGCTTGCCCGTGCGGTTGACGAAGAGCTGTTCGCCCGCTAGGGGCTCGTTTTCCTTTGCCGGGCTTGCCGCCGCTGCCGGAGGGGCCTTGTCATACGAAATCCATTTGAGTCTGCCCCATTTGTCCCAGGAACGGCTTTTCAGCTCGCTGACCAGGACCTCCGCGCTGCCCCTGGCCTCGACCACCTTTCCGCCGCCAAGATAAATCCCCGCGTGCGCCGAGCCCTGAAACAGCAGCACCCCAGGCTGCTCCGGCAGCGTTTTGATGTCCTCGGCCTTTTGGCACGCCGCCAGCATGCCGCTGACGTTCTTGTCGTATTCCGCGCGGTAAACCGGCTCGCTTTGCGGCGTTTCCATATAGAGGTACGCCTTGATCAGCCCCACGCAGTCCACCGCGCGCTTTTGGCCGCCGCGCGCGTGCACGCGGAGCTTTTCAATGTACGCGGGGGTGTAACGCGTGGGGTATTGCTTCACCTTCTGGTCGATCAGGCTGTCTGTGATACGCTGGCCGAAGGTACCCCACATATAAGGGCTTCCCCGCATGGCTAAGGCGTGACTGACCAGGCCTTCCGCTGTTTTTGACATTGTCTGTCTCCTCCCGACTTTTTACAATTCTTCTTTTATAATTCTTCTTTTTATAATATAATTCTTCTTTTATAATTCTTTTTTTACAATTCCTCATACCGCATGGAATAGATCCAGGTCCAGGTGGTGCCGGTGTCGTGGTGGGCCCACATGCCGCTGGCCGAGCCATGCGGAAGGTGCGACAGGTGCGCGTAGCTGCCCAGGTTCGCCGTGGGCGTCAAGGGGACGTTCCTGACAAAATCCTCGTTGATATAAACCGCGGCGGCGCCATCCCTGCGTTCCAGGCGGCACAGCAGCCGCTGAAGCTTGGTGTAGGGCGTGCTCGTGACCTGGGTCAGGCCGCCGGCGCCGTTGTCATAAACATAGCGCACCTCCGAATTGCGCGCGACATAGAGCCCGAAAAACGCGGTGTATTCCGGCCCCGCCAGCATCAGATTGACGAAAAACAGATCCTGGTTCGCCACCGAATTCGTGGTAAAATCCACTTCCATCACGCTATCCCCGTCTGTGACGTAGGGCAGCAGGAAATGCAGGCGCATGGGCGTGTTCGCGTGCTCAATATACAGCGCCGGCTCCCCCCCATATGAAACAATCCCCCCGGAGCGCTGCCCGTTGTGGGTGAACCAGGGCGGAACATCATGGGGATGGAGCCCGCAGGCCGCGTCGTAGACGCAGATATTCTTGCCGGACGCCGGCTGGGCCAGAAGCGCTCTGCGGCGATGCGTCATTGCGTGTCCACCTCCCACGAAGCCGCCAGGGCCAGGGAGCCCAGCACGTTAAACTCATAGCGCCGGTTTTCCGCCGGGGCGAAATTGTCGGGCAGCGTAACGGGCGCGCCGCTCAAATAGGTCAGGGCCAGCTCCGCGGCGCCCTCCTCCGGCGGCTCCAGCACAAAGAGGTACTCCTGGGCAAACTCCGGCGAGCCCTCGGTGTCGTCCAGCTTGATGTGTACCTGATAGACATCCTCCTCGAAGGAGATGTGATAACGCAGGCCGGGCAGCAAAAGCAGCTGCGCGCCGTTGCTCGCTACGCTGAGCTGCTGCACCGCGCAGCCGCTCAGCGCGGCCTCGAGTCCCTCCTCCCACCACTGCATGAGGGAATCCTTGAGGCCCTGGGTGGCGTTGGACACCTCCTCGGGGATATCGGGCCGCCCGGCGATGTTTTCCCAATGCAGCACGTTGATCTTCAACGACTCCCGCATGGCGTGGATTTCGTCCATCAGCTCGCCCATATGCCCCAGGGCGAAGGCATAGATTTCCTCACCGCCGCCGCCGAGAAGGTCGACGAACTCAATGGTGAACGATCTGGATTTTTCCACCGAAACCGTTTTCCCGTTCTGCTGCCGGTAGGCCTCCACCTGTACCCGCAAAAAGCTGCAGGCGGTGAGCTTGCCGGGCAGGGCGCAGTAAAGCACCCCCTGCTCCAGATAGGCCATGGCATTGTCGTTTTCCGACGGATAGATATTGCCGGTCATCACCTTGCGGCCCTGGTCCATCAGGTCAAAGCTGATGGAATAAAAATCGAATTCCTGGCTGAGGCGGGACGAGAGCGTAACCGCCAGCCGCACCGCGTGATGCTCCCCCACAAACACCCGCTGGGGGTTTACCTCCACGCTGTCGTCCTCATGCAGTATGACTTCGATGGTTCTCATAACCGGTCCCCTTTCATGAAATTGTTACATCTTCTTTCGTTTTTACATGCTCTTTCATTTTTACAGGCTCTTTCGTTTTTACATGCTCTTTTATGTTCGCACGCTCTTTTGTTTTTTTCGTTCCCGCTGCCGTGTCCGCAGGCGCCGCTGTCTCTGCCTGCGCTTCGGGCCTCACATAATACCGCTTCAGCCAAACCGCGATCCGCCGCAGGTCATTGCGCTGGCCCTGGTGAAGCTCCATCAGCCGTTCCTGCCGCTGCGCCTCGGCGGCGTTGCCGCTGCGCATGGCAAAGCGCCTGCGCTGCCTGCATGCCTCAATCAGCCCGTCAAGCACCTCCGCCTCCCGCGCGTATTGCCTGCCCAGGTCCTCCAGTGAGCACGCGCCGGGAGACACGGGTCCGCGTGCGCTAAAATCCTCCGCCGTGCATGGTATCATCGTGTGATCATCCTCCCCGCGTCCTTCGTTGAATGTCATCCACCCTCGTCCCCTGTCACCTCCTCCAGAAGCAAATCCCGGTAGCGCAGCGCGTACCGCAGGATGCCGCGCAGCTTTGCCAAAGCCCGGGCGTTTGCCCGCGATACGCTGGACGGCTGCAGCCCCAGCCGCGCGGCGATGCGGGGCATGGATTCCCCCAAGATCCAGTAAAGCCACAGGATTTCCCGCTCCTGCTCGCGCAGCTCCTGTTCCAGCAGCTCCGGCAGCATGCGCTCCATCGCGCTGTTCGCCAGGCGGACAAAGCGCTCCGCCTCACTGCCCGACGACCGGGCGGCCTGCCAATTCCGGTAGCTTTCCCTGTCCAGCAGCGCCCCATCCAGCGCCAGCGCCGACTGTCCGCCCTGCCACAGCAGCCAGGACCCCAGGCCAACCGCCGCACGGTTCAATCCCACCCCTCCTTTTTACATCTTTTCGATCTTTCGCAAAGTAACGCGTTAACGATAGAAGCTTTAGCGCGTTACTAGTACAACTATTATCATAGCACACGAATGTTTTCCTGTCAATACCAATTTTGCAATATTCTACATATTTCGACAATTCAATTGGCCGGCGGCGTGACGGAGGCACACTGCACATGGTGAATAATAGCCACGGTGATAGTTATTCACTTGACCAGGGATATGAGTCTCACTCATAATATAGGTGTTTAAGGAGTTGATAGAGGAATGAATTATCTATTTAAGCAGTTACGACGCGAAAACAGTTTGACCCAGGCGGAGCTGGCCTCCGCGCTGGGGGTGCACCAGACGGCCGTGAGCCAGTGGGAATGCGGGCACACCTTTCCGGACACCGCTACACTGGCCAGGCTTTCGGATTTTTACAACGTGAGCACGGATATTCTCATGGGCAGGCCCAGCATGGGGGAATACATCGAGCTTCCGCCGGAGCAGGCGGTGCCGGGGGAGCATTTCGCCATGCTGGCCCGCGGCAACAGCATGCAGCCGCGCATCTTTGACGGCGACACCGTGATCGTCCGCCGCCAATCGGAGGTGCGCCACGGCGAAATCGCGGTGCTGAAGATCCGCAACGAGGAGCTGACCATCAAAAAGGTCGTCAAGCGGGGACGCCAGCAGCTGTTTTATCCGCTCAACGAGGCCTACGAGCCCATCGTCTTCACAGACGAACAGATCCGCACCCTGCCGGTGACCATACTGGGCAAGGTGGTGGAGCTGAGGGCAAAGCTTTAAATACATATGCTGCGAAAAATGCGGACAAGCCCCTTGCTTTTTCAGGAGGCATCGTGTATAATAGTCTCAAATAAGTGAAACAAGGGGTTTTAGGCCGATGAAAATCAAACGACTTATCGCCGCGATGCTTGTCGCGCTGCTGCTGACGGGCTCGTTTGTCCTGCCCGCCGGCGCGGCAAAGGGCTGCGGCTGCGGCGAGGTGCTGCAGGTCTGGGTCGACGGCTTCGGCCAGTCGCTTTATTACCATGAGGGCACGCCGGAGGAGCAGCTGGCCGGCATGGTGAAAACGGATGGGCTGCTGTGCGCGGTTCCCCCGGTGCTGGCCGGCGTGGTAAAAACGGCGCTCACCGGCAGCTGGGACCCCTTTGCCAGAGGCTTGGGCGACCTGGTCTTCCGCCTGCTCGGCCACCTGCGGCTGGACGAGGAGGGCAACAGCGTGGAGCCCATCAGCTCCAGCTGGAAAATTGATCCGGAGCAGGACCACAAAACGGACCCGGAATTCTGGTTTGACTACGACTTTCGCATGGACTTCTTCGATATCGCCGCGCAGCTCAACGAATTCATTGAGACGCTGTGCGAAGAAACAGGCCATAAAAAAATCGCCCTCACCGGCCACAGCGAGGGCACCAACGTGATTATGACCTATTTGAAGGAGTATGGCACGAAGCGGCTGGATTCCTTTCTGCTGGTTAACGGCGGCTGGCAGGGCCTCACCATGGCGGGGCAGCTGTTCAACAAGCAGTTGTCGCTTTCCGGCCCGGCGATCACAAACTTCATCTCGAATTATGACAGCGGCGACGGCGTGCTGAAGGCGGCGATGGATCTCACGCGCGCGGCGGAGCTGCTGTTCTTCGCACCGGCCGTGGGGGAATTCCTCCGCCGCGAGCTGCTGGACCCCGTCTTTGCGGAGGTGCTCGTGCCGCTGTTTTGTCAGATGCCCGCCGTTTGGGGCTTCATCCCCCCCGAATATTACGAGGGCGCAAAGGCGGTTTTGGGCGACGACCCGAAATACGACGCCCTCAAGGTCAAGCTTGACGAATACCACTACGGGGTGATGAGGCGCGCCGACGTTCTGTTGAAGCGCGCGCGGAAGGCCGGCGTAACGGTTGCCGTGATAACCAGCTACGGCCCCGCGCCCATACCGGTTTCGCGGGATTCTTTTTATCACTGCGACGCCCTCATCGATACCGCGCGGGCGGCGGGCGGGGCGACCGCCGCGCGCTTCGGCGAAACGCTGCCGGAAAGCGACTCCAAATACCGCTCCCCCGACGGCGTGTTCGACGCCGCGAGCTGCCTGCTGCCGGACAATACCTGGTTCGTAAAATACAACAACCACAGCCCCCACGCCTCCGAGGAGCTGCGTATGTGGATTATCCACAGCAAAAACCCGGATGTGTGGAAGAATCCGGCGTTCCCGCAATATCTCAAGCGGGTGGAGGAAAACGGCAGGCTCCGCAGCGTACCCCTGACCGCCGCGGATATCGATCCGGCCTCGCCGGACACTGTGCCGGAGGCCGCCAAAAATCTGGCGAAAGCGCTTTGGGATAAAATCGCTTGATTCGTTCGAGCGGCGAGGGGGTTGCGAATGATCAGAATCGGTCGCTGTGTTTCGCTTTCCGAGCGGTTTGACGCCCTGTGCGGGGAAGCGGCGGCATATGGCTACGCGTACCTGGAGCTTGCCCTGCGCTCCCTGGAGGAGCTGTCTGCCGAGGAGCTGGCGCGCGCCCGCGAAACGGCGGAGGAGCACGGGCTGGAGATTTACAGCACAAATCTCTTTCTGCCCGGGCGCCTGTCGTTTTTTGACGCGGACAAAAGCGCCTTATACGCCTATGCCCACAGCGTGTTGGTCAAGGCGGCCTCCCTGGGCGTGAGGGTCGCGGTGCTGGGGGCCGGCGACGCGCGGAGAAGGCCGGCCGGCATGGCGGAGGTGACCGCGGAAGCCTGGCTTTTGGAGGCCTTCAAAGCCCTGGCGGACATCGCCTCCGGTTATGGCGTCATCATCGCCCTGGAGCCTCTCAATAAGCTGGAAACCAATATGATTACCACCACGGCGCAGGCCCTCGAATATATTTCGCTGGTGGGGCACCCTCACCTCCGCCTGCTCATCGACTACTATCACTTCTGCATGGAGCGGGAGGATCCCGCCATTATCCAGCGGGCCGGCCCCGTGCTGGCGCACACGCACCTGGCCACACCCCTCGACAGGCAGTTCCCCTCCCCGGAGCGCGCGGGAGAGTACCGGGGCTTCTTTGAGGCATTGCGGCACAGCGGTTACCGGGGCGGGATGAGCGTGGAATGCGACTTCAGCGGGGAAGCGGCCGCGGGCGGCGTACATCATCTGCCGGCGCGCTAAACCAGATGCTTCAGCCAGCTCAGGCGGTTTTTCCGTTCCGCGTATATCACAAGCAGGGACAACAGCGTGCTCCCGGCCAGAGCGATAAAAAACATCAACGCGCCGGGACGCAAATCCACGGCATAGATCAACAGCGAGGACAGCACCAGCACGTACATGTGCGTGAAATAGGTGACTGTGCTCGCTTTTCGCATGCTCTGCCACAGCGGGGAAGGAGGGAGAGAGGTTTTCACGAGCGCGGCAACCAGCGCGAATGCCATCGGCAGCCGAAACCAGATTTGAAGATACTCCAATGGCGTGAACACGCTTCCCAAAAGGAATATGGGCAAAACGGCGACGGCGGTCCAGCGCCGGATTTTGGCTTCGTATTGACGCAAAAGCATCCCCGCCGCCATATAGGCCATGCCGGAGAAAACCCTGTTGTCGCCAAAAAGGATGAGAAACGCCTTGAGCGACAGCTGGTTCATCAAATACGACGCGAAATAAATAGAAAATAAAATCAGGCAGACGACCGTAACGGGCGTTTTCTTTCGAAGCAAAAGCCAGATCGCCAGCAGCGCGTATATAGACGCCAGCAGAAACCACGAGAACCAGGAATAATGCTGCTCGCCAATCAAAAACAGTCTCCTGACGCCGCGCGCCGCCTCATATAAGGGGCTGTTGCCGCTGCGGATAGCGCCGTAAATCGTCAGGGGTAAATAAATCAAGGTCCATATGCCGTAGAGCCTTGCGGTCTTGATCAGCTGCGCCTTCGCCCGTTCAGGGTCGTTGCGCAGAAAAAAACCGGAAACAACAAAGAAAACCGGTACCGCGAGCCCAACCATGGCCGCATAGATTTGCCGCACGGTATGCGACTGGCAGTTGATGAGCGGCTGCGCGTGAATGGCCACCACGCAGACCGACGCGGCCCATTTGCAGGCGTCAATAGCGGCGTATTGTGTTTTTGATTCGGAAACACTGTTTTTCAGCACTGGATCCAGGCTCCTTTTTTCGTGTTACTTTTTGAACTTGGCGCCCTTGAATTCCACCTCCACGATGCCGCCGGGCTGGGCCTCGAACTTTTTCACGCCGCCCTTTTTGAACGCCACCCCGTACATGTCTGTCAGAAACAGGGTGTTGTATTTTGTTATGGTGGAAAACTCCACGGTTTTCCCGCTTTTGATAGAGCATACCTTCACGCCATTGATCCAGACGCCGTAGGCGACGGCCCAGCCATAAAAGCCGCTGCGCTTGAAAACGATTTTGCAGGGCGCGGCCAGAAGCTCCTCCGGCTGGGCCATGAGAGGCAGGGATTCAAATTTCTTCTTGCAGCTCTCGCATTTAAAGTAACTCGGCTCGAAGCTGAAATCGCTTTCGCTGTTTGAGCTGGCCACCATCGCGCCCACGGCGCCAAAGGCGGCGCCCACGGCAATGGATTTGCCCACCGCGCCCTTTTTGCCCAGAATCTTCAGCTGGTCCGACCGGCAGTCGGGGCACCTGAGATAATGCAGGCTCGGCGCGTTGACGGCGGGGGTCCGCGTTGCTTGGTATTCCATAATTCATTCTCCTATTCTCTTTTTGCCTGGTCTCTTTTCGAAGATATTATATCATAGGAGTCAAACGCTGTCAAATCGCGGCTATCTGTCAGATTAAATTTTTTATACTTTTTTATCAAAATTTTTTTATCAGTAAATAGAAGGATGTTGCCACGCGGAAACGACTAACAGGTATCATGCCTTGAAGGAGGATTTGTTTCATGAAGCAGCATATACCGAATATCCTTTCCGCCGGCAGAATTCTTCTGTCCCCGCTCCTGCTTATCCCCGCTGTCGTTTATCGCCCGGCCATTTATCTCCCTCTTTACATTATTATTTTCTCAACAGACATTCTGGATGGAAAAATTGCGCGGCGGCTGCACCTGGAAAGCGAGCTTGGCGCGAAGCTGGACAGCATAGGCGATTTCCTGTTTTTCGCCTGCGCCCTGGGCAGCGTGGCGGTTTCGCCCCTGGTGATTGAACGGCGTGTTCTTATCTGCATCGCCATTTTCTTTGGGCTTCATTTTTTGATTGCTTTCGTCACCTTCATCAAATTCAAAGCGATACATTTTACGATGCACACCTATTTCGCGAAGCTTGACGAGCTGGCCCTTGCGCTTATCATACCGATTCCATTTATCATGGGCCGCATTTCCTTCCCGGTTCTGGCGGCTTATGTCGGGTTTACGGCACTGTACGCCATTGACGGCATTGCCACTGTCGCGGCAATGAAAACATATGTCAGCAGCCACAAGGGCATCACGGCTGAAAAAATCATCGCGAAGCAGGGCGAGGACGGCTGGTTCAATAAAATATTCTATTTTATATTTTATTGATTTTATTTTAAATTCTATTTACAACTTTCTATTTTTAAATTCTATTATAACTTTCTATTTTTAAATTTTTTATTCTATTTTTTATTCTATAATAAAAAGGAGATCTTCGTTATGCCAGGCGCCGAATTTACAGTGCTCGACAACAGCAACATTGTCGAAAGCTACCCCGGAATCACGCTGCCGCTGACGTATTCCTATATAAAAAGAACCTATGACGACGTCTTTCGCGGCCTGGTTTCCAGCTGCTTAAAAAACGATGAGATTTTAAAAAAGTTTGACCCCGTCTTTGAAAATATGATAAAAAGCCATAACGGCCGAATCTATTATCAAATCAACAACTGGTATTCCTTGATTGACTTTATGCCCTTTTCAAAAAAATTCCTCCCCCTCTGGCAGGAGATGATGGGGGTGCAAAACCGCGACGTTTATCTTGGCAGCTTTCACAAATTCACGGTATGGCAAAAAACAAAGCTTTTCCTGAATGGCGCGGGAAGCGTTCTTCGTGTGAAAAAGAACATGGAACGGCTGCGGGAAGACTTTGCGCTGCTGCAGGAAAGCTTTCAGAAAAAATACAGCGAGACGCTGACAATCCAAGAGCTTCTGGCGCTGTTTTATGAGGTGCAGAGCATCCTCTTTGAAAAGTGGCATATCACCCTGATCAACGACATGTACGCGATTGCGTGGACAGGTGTTTTGAAGCGCCGCCTTCAAAAAAAAGGAGCTGAGGTCACAAGCTGTATTTCGGGAATCACCTCTCTTGAAAGCTTAAAGCCGGTTCGGCTGCTGCTTGAGCTTTCGAAAAAATACGGGAGGGACGAGGCGCTTCTTTCGAATCCGGAAATCGCGCGGTACCTGGAGCAGTACGGCGACCGCTGTCCCTGCGAGCTGAAGCTTGAAATGATGACCTACCGCGAGCAGCCCGCGCTGCTGGAACAGCAGATCCGCACATACGCAAGCGACCCTGAAAAGCTGGAGGCCATGATCGAAAACCTGCGCGCCGGCGAAGCCCTGAAGCTCAGGCGGAGCTATTCCGCCAAACGGGCGCGGCTGGGCATAAGCCGCCGCGAAACCGCGCGGCTGGACCGTGGCCGGATTTACGGGATGGTGCGGCGGATTTTTATTCGCATCGGCGAAATGCTGGCAAACGACGGCTTCTTGGAAACCGGCAGAGACATTTTTTATCTGACCATCGAAGAAATAGAAGGCGGCGATTACGGCAGCCTTTGGGGGCTGGCTGCCAGCCGTAAAAACGAATACGCCGCGTACGAAAAGCTCCCGGGGCATGAACGCCTTGTGTTCCGCGGTGAAACGCTTATCGACGAAAAAATCGCGAAAAGCTGGACAGGCAGCTTCACGGGCATCGGCACCTCCATGGGCGACATAACCGCCGAGGCCGTTGTGTTGGAATCGCCGGGCGAGGGCATTGATGTTAAGGGCAAAATCATCGTTACAAAAACGACGGACCCCGGCTGGGTGTTTTTGCTGACCATGGCCGGCGGGATCGTCGCCGAAAAGGGCTCTCTGCTTTCGCACACGGCAATTGTCTCGCGCGAGCTCTCAATTCCCGCGGTGGTCGCCGTCGATAACGCGACGGCCGTCATCAAAACAGGCGATATCCTTCATATAGACGGAGAAGCAGGGAGGGTTACCATTGTTGAATCTGCTTAAATTTATCGGGCATATCTATGTTCTGATACTGCCGGTTATCATGGGCGGTGTAAGCAATATGATTTTTATGAAGCTGCCCATATTGCTGTCCTGGCGTTTTCCGATGGACGCGCGCAAAACCTTTCGCGGAAAGCGCGTTTTCGGCGACAACAAAACCTGGAAGGGCTTTGCGGGCATGATTGTCTTCACCGCCCTTTCCGGTATGCTGTTTTGGAGCGTCTTCGACCCATCCAAGCTCCTGTTCAACCTGCTGCGCGGCGCCTGGATCGGCTTTGCCTATGTGCTGTTTGAGCTGCCCAACAGCTTCATCAAGCGGCGCCTGGATATCTCCTCCGGAAAAAACGGCGGCCTGCTGCAAACCTTTTTCGACCAATCGGACAGCGTATTTGGCATTGTTCTGCTTTATCCCCTGGTTTATCCGCTGAGCTTAAAAGAAGCCCTTGGCATACTCGTGATTTTAACAACAACGCATTACTTGATCAACATTCTGCTGTTTCATCTGAAACTGAAAAATCAGAGAGGTTAATTCTATGCTCCGTTTTGACGAACTTGCCGCGCTTGAAAACCGGAAAACGCGCATCGGCATGAAAGCCGAGAGCCTGGTCCGTTTGCGCGAGGGCGGCTTCCATGTGCCGGACGGCTTTGTTATCACCGCCGATGAGCTTGACCGCTTCAGCGACGCCGAGTTGGCGCGGTATGCCGACGAAAACGTCTTATATGCCGTGCGCAGCAGCGGAACCAGCGAGGACCTTGCCGATTCCTCCTTCGCGGGACAATATGACTCTTTCCTGAATGTGCGCGGCATCGCCAATCTGCGCGCGGCAATCGAAAAATGCGCCCGGTCGGTCCATAACGACCGGGTAAGGGCATACGCAAAACGCAGCGGCATAGACATAGGCGAATGCAAAATGGCCGTGATTGTGCAGCGCATGGCGCAGGCGCAAAAGGCCGGCGTCGCGTTCTCAATCGACAGCGTAAACGGACTGGATAAAGAAATTATTATCGAGGCCGTGAACGGGCTTGGCGAGCAATTGGTCAGCGGCCGCGCGAACCCTGACTATTATTCATATAATTGGTTCGAAAAAAAGCTGACAGCCTATGCCGGCGGCGTGCTTACGGAAACAGAAGTGCGAAAGCTTGCCGCTGTCATTCTTGACATCCAGGTTTATTATGGCTTTCCCGTGGATGTGGAGTGGGCGATTGTGGGGGAAGAGATATATATTCTGCAAAGCAGGCCGATTACAGCGATAAGCTACCGGTCGATAGAGGGCGAATGGACCACCGCGGATTTTCGCGACGGCGGCGTTTCCGCAAAGGTCTGCAAGCCGCTGATGGCCTCACTTTATGGCCTTTGCTTTGACGACGGCGTGCTGAAAAGCTTCCAGAAGGTAAGGCTTGCCTCAAAAAAGATCGAAAGCATGTATGACGTTTTTTTCGCGCGGCCCTATTGGAACTGGTCGGTGACAAAAGCGGGCTTCGCGAAGCTCCCCGGCTTCGTCGAGCGCAAGGTCGATGAGGATATGGGCCTCGCGCCAAGCTATGAAGGCGACGGCATGGTCACGAAAAAAACGCTGAAAACAATGTGCCGCGCGCTGCTTTCGCTGCTTTCCGTTGAGCTGCACCTGCATCGAATGAAGCGCGCCGCCGGCAAAAACAGGGAGCGCATGCTTTGCCTTCTCGCCAAAACCGACAAGCTGGAGCTGCGCGATAAAACAGCGGGCGAGCTCCATGAAATCTGGCTGGATTTCATCAAAAACGACTATCATTACATCGAATGCAGCTATTTTCGATATATCATCTGCACCATGCTCCTGTCCTCCGGTTTCAAGGACAAAATGAAAAAGCACCTGCCCGAGGCCGATATTACCAAGCTGATGGGCGGTCTTTCGGATGTTTCGCATATGCGCCCGATTTACGAGATGTGGAGCCTGAGCCGGCAAGGCTGCGGGGATGAGCAGCTGCTTGCCTTCCTCGCGAAATACAAGCACCATTCAAAGCACGAGCTCGATATTTCCTATGAAAACTGGGACGAATCGCCCGAAACCATCAGAGCGCAAATCGCGGACTTCGCGCTGCTTGACGAGAGCCAGAATCCGGAGGCCCTGGCCCGGGCGCAGCAAAAAAAATACCAGGAGACACTCGAAAGGCTCCCCAAAAGGCCGCGCCGGCAGGTGAAGCGCTTTCGCTGCTTTTTATGGTGGCGCGACGAGCTCAAAGACATTTCGACAAAGACATATTATTACGTCCGCCGCGTCACCCTGGCGCTTGGACGGGCGCTGGAAAAAGAAGGGCTTCTTGACAGCGCGGAGGACATCTTCTTTTTGACCGCGGCTGAAATTGAGCAAAACAAAGACCTCAAAGAAACGGCCGCGAAAAACAAACAGTATTACCGTTCTTTCCGGAACTTCAGCAATCCAAACGAGCTTGGGAGCCGCTTTGCGAGACGCCTTGAGGCGGAACCCGGCGCGCGGATTCTAAAGGGCGTGTCCTGCGGCGGCACAACAACCACCGGAACCGCGCGCGTGATCAAGGACATCCACGACGTGGGCAGGCTAAAGCAGGGTGACATTCTCGTAACCACCTACACCGACCCGGCCTGGACCGCTGTTTTCAGCAAGCTTTCGGGCGTCATCACAGAAACCGGCGGCATTCTTTCCCACGCCGCGGTCGTCTCGCGCGAATATGGCCTTCCCTGCATTCTTGTTGTGAAAAACGCGACAAGCGTCATCCAGGACGGCGGGGAGCTTACCATGAACTGCGAAACCGGAGAGATTTTTATCACAAATCAAGGCATCGCATAAGCCCTCATAAGCTTGATTCGCAGGGACCGCTAACCAGAGTCTGGTTAGCGGTCCGCTGTGTTATTTCAATTTGATATCCGGCAGCACCCGCATCTGCTTTTCCTGCCGCTTTTTCCTGCCCTGCCACCAGATCGTTCCAAGGTAAATCAGCGCCACCAAAATAACCGCCGCCAGCAGCAGCTGAAAAATGGGGTGCCTCACAGCCTGCTTTGCCAGCGCGATGAAATACATCGAGGCGCTGCGGCTGATGGATTCCGCCGCGACCAGCTCCAGCTCGGCGAACACCTCGCCCGCAAACTTCGCCTGGGCGCGCACGATCACCTCGCCCTCCTTAACAGGAGCCTCCACGCTGGCCGGCAGCTCCTCGAAAACCGGCTCGATGAGCACACTGCCGCTGTCAACGCCTTCCGGTACCAGGGCCGAGAGCGCCTGATTCGGCACCAGCTGCAGCTGGTCGTGGGAGCGCGCCATGGTCACGGGCACAGTCCATACGACCTGGTCCTTCGCAGCGATTTCCCGCAGGCGAATATGGCTGAAGGCCCAGTCCAGCACGGCCTTGCAGTCCACAAAGGCGGTGTTTTTCTCCATGGGGTCGCTCGGCTTGAGCTTCACCTTTTGGCCCCGCATCACGATTCCAAGGTAATGGTAGCCGTTGCGGGTGGCCCTGGCGGCGACGCACTCCCCGGCCTGTGAGGTGGAGCCGGTCTTGATGCCCGCAACATCCTTGCTGTAATAATCGGCGTAACCGCTGTTCATCATGCGGTTGGTGCTGATCAGATTGCGCTTTTTGCTCATATTCGTCTCGGGGATCTCATACCGAAAGGTGCCGGTTATTTTCTCGAACACAGCGTTTCCCGGAAAAGCGCCGCTGAGGGCGTATTGCAGAATTCTCGCCATATCCGCCGCCGTGGTGTAATGGCCCTCCTCGTCCAGGCCATGGGGGTTGGCAAAGTGGGTATCTGTGCAGCCCAGGCGCTGGGCAAGGGCGTTCATTTGTGCGACAAATTGCGGGATATCCCCGGTAACATAGTCCGCGAGAATGGCCGAGGCCTCGTTGGCGCTGGGCAGGAGCATGCAGTACAGCAGCTCCTCCACCGTGAGCAGCTCGCCGGGCTTGATGCCCGCGTTGGAGCTCCCCGTGCCGTCAAACATGCGGATGCAGTAGGCCTTGGCCTCCACCTTTTCCGCCAGATCCCTGCTGTGCTCCAGCACGAGAATCGCCGTGACCACCTTCGTCAGGGAGGCGGGGGCACAGCGCTGGTTTTCATTTTGGTTGAAGACGACGCTGCCGTCGTCCAGGCTGATCAGGTACAAAACCTCCGAAACGCCTGACAGCTTGGGCACATCCTTGAGCAGCGTGTTAAAGGCCGCGCCCGCCGGAACCGCGCCGGCGGCAAGCATTCCGGCGACGATAAATGACAAAATCAGCGCATATAAGAATTTTTTTCCTTTAAGCATAGACAACCCGCCCACATTTGTAGTATAATACAAAACAATGCAATTGCATCCTGTTTGCATTGTACCATATATTTTGAAAAAAAGAAACGCTTTTCGAAAATTTTAGAGAGAAATTTTAGAGAAAAGATTTTTTTGAGAAAAGATTTGAGAAAAGATTTTATGAAGAAAGTGTGAAATAATCTCATGGTATACGTAACCGGCGACATGCACGGCGATATCGGACGCTTCGGGCAATCCGAAATGCGCAAGCTTAAAAAAGGCGATACGCTGCTTATCTGCGGCGATTTCGGCTTTATCTGGGACGGCTCCAAGGCCGAACAGGCCATTTTGAAGAAGCTGGGCAAAAAAAAATACAACATAGGCTTTGTCGACGGAGCGCACGAAAACTTTGAGCTGCTCAATCAGTACCCCATTGCCGAATGGAACGGCGGCGAGGCCCGGCAGATCAGCGGCAGGCTGTTTTACCTGATGCGGGGGCGGATCTACACCATTGAGGGCCGAAGCTATTTCGCCATGGGCGGCGGCGTGAGCCCCGACGACGATTTGCGCGGGCACGACGAGAACCACATGCGCCGGGAGCTGCCCTCAAGGCAGGAGCTGGCCCAGGCCACGGCGGCCCTGGAACGCGCGGGCGGCGTGGTGGACTACGTCATCACCCACGAGCCGCCGATGAAAATCAAGGGCTTCCTCCAGCTGAAAAAACAGGGCCCCCAGGCCGAGGCCACAGGGCTGAACACCTATTTTGAGGAAATCGGCAAGTGCTGCACCTTCCGGCGCTGGTTTTTCGGCTCCATGCACGTGGACAAAGTAATCGCCTCCACCCACGCGGCGGTGTTCCGCAAGGTGGTTAAGGTGGAGGATTGACCGCCTGCGCAGACTTGCCTTGCGATCATGTTGCACAATAGTTGTCTCCTTTTTTTGGTTAAAATACAGATTTTTCTTCCATCTATTTACACTGCGAAAATTTTAATGTAAAATATATTCACCTGGTTCATTCATAAAAGAAAGGTGAGTAATAATGAAAAAAATGTTGAGCGGTTTATTGGCGGTGTTGATGCTGTTGGGAGGGCTGTCCGTCAGCGCCGGCGCGGATCCTGTTACTGATGTACTGGAGCAAATGAAGAACATAACAAAATACCACATCATTCTTTGCCGCAACGCGATGCGCGAAAGCAACATCTATTTTACATATTCCATAGAAGATTGGTGGGGGCCATACGGCGAAGCGCGCACAGTGGTCTCCTCGTTTGGCAGTGCGGCAGCCGGAACGGACAGGACAGCCTACAACAATTGCAGAGATGAATTGGACGGCCTGCGAAACGAATTCCAATTGTACGCCGGAACTTTACTGGAAAACGAATTCTATGGCTTAACCCCGTCCGAATACACCATTTTTCTCGCGACAGCTGACGCCTTCCAGCAAATTGCCTATTTGGCGGCAAACCACAAGCCTGCTTTGTCAGAAAATTATTTTAACGCGTTAACATCTCTCTGTGAAGAACACGAAGGCAAGGCCGAGGCTTCTATTTCTACCCTTCTTGCATCCGTATCGAATGGAGAAGAGTTTATTGAGCAATTCAGGGCACAGCAAAAGCTCTTTGGAATTGAAGCGGCGAAAGACTATTTCTCCAGACCCTCGCATCGCATCTTCTCAACAAACGGCGTTTCAACTATCTCCCATAACATTTCCAGCGCTACTCTCTACACATCGAATATTTTGACGGAATACACCGCCTATGTCGCGGATCATCTCTGGCCGCTGAACCCAGCTGCCGTGAGCCAGTTCAATAAGCTGGTCAACATTGATAAAAACTACGCTTTGGCTGACGAGACGATGGAGACCGCAATTTCCGAGTCAATCGTATACCTGGATAATCTCTATGAAATCCTTTGCGGCGAATTGGTGCTTGATCCCAGCCCTTATACATTCACGCTGACCGTCGTCGGGGGCACAGGCAGCGGCCCCTATTTAGCAGGCTCTACCGTGAACATCGCAGCCAATCCCGCGACAGACGGAAAAGTATTCGACAAATGGGAGGCAAGCGCGGGAACCATTGCGAATCCGACGTCGGCCAATACAACCTTTACTATGCCCACCAGCAACGCAACTGTTACTGCAACCTATAAAAACGCCTCAACAGAAGACGAAACCGAAGATCCGAAATATTTTTGGTCTGATTGGGGTTCATTCATGCAATTCGTATTGAAATGGTTCCTCTTCGGCTGGATATGGATGCGTTGGGTGCAACCAATCTAAAAGATAATTTTACCCCTTGCGGGTCGCGGGAGAGCGGGCTTTTTGCCCGCTCTTTTGCATTCCCGGATTTGTCATTCCCCCGTCATCCCCTCCGCCGCCATGGCGTTGGCGATGCGCTGAAATACAGGTCCGCAGTCCGCCGCGCCGGAAACGCCGTTCTGCCGCAGCACGCTGATCACATAACGCGGATTTTCCGCCGGAAAAAAGCCCGCAAAGCCCGTGAGCAGCAATTCCTGGCCGAAGGCATCGAACGTTCCGCTTTGGGCGGTTGCGGTTTTGCCGCCCGCGGAGCCGGTTTCAGGCCTGGCGCTCTGGCCGCTGCCCTGTTCCACGGCGGAGATCATCATTTGCCGCAGCGCTTCGGCCGTTTCGGGCGAAATGACCTGTCGTTCCCCGCCCTCCCGCGGCCAGGGGGTCTCCTCCCCGGCCGCGTCTACGGTCGCTTGAATGAGCGCCGGCGCGCGCAAAACGCCGCCATTGGCCAGACAGGCCGTGGCCACCGCCATTTGCAGCGGCGTGCCCAGGAGCTGGCCCTGCCCGAAGGAGAAATTCGCCAGCTCCCCCGGCACAGCCAGCGCCCCGGCATCGGGCACATTGCCGGAGCCGCCTCCATAACCAGGGGCCAGGGGCTGGCTCTCGCCGAAGCCGAAGGAGGCAATCAGATCCAGCATGGGCTGCGGCTCCATGGCCTGCGCCAGCTGGATAAAATACAGGTTGCAGGATTGCTCCAGGGCCCCGGACAGATCCGGCCAGCCGTGCCCCTCCTCCCGGTTGCAGCGGAAAACCCGGCCGCCCACGTCCAGCATGCCCTCGCAGCCATAGCGCCGGGTGGCGGGGATACGCTGCTCCAGCGCGGCGGCGGCCACAAAGCATTTGAAGGTGGAGCCGATGGGATAGGCCTGCAGCGCCCTGTTGAGGAAGGGCCCGCCGGGATCCTCCAGGCTGGCGGCGACATTGTTTGGGTCGAAGCCGGGGGAGCTGGCCAGCGCCAGTATCTCGCTTGTGGCGGCGTCCAGCACCACCACCGCGCCGGGCTCCAGGCCGTGGAGCTCCATGGCCTCCTCGGCAATGCGCTGCACACGGGCGTCGATGGTCAGCTGGATGCCCGCGCGGGAGCGATAGCCCTCATCGCTGAGCTCCAGCTCCGCCCCCGTAAGGGCACGCCCCAGGGCATCGGACGCCAGGCGGACGCTCAGCTCACCGGAGGCGTCCCGCAGCAGCCCGTCGAGGCTTTTCTCCAGCCCGCTGACGCCCTGCCCGCTGCCGTCCAGATGACCGATCAGGTGGGCGGCAAGCTGCTTTTGGCGCTGCGCGTAGCGGGGATATACCTGCAGCAGCCGGATGTCCTCACAGGGCGGGAGCTGGGTATCCACCGGCAGCGCCACCAGGCCGCCCCGGGCAAGGCGCTCCTCAGCCGCCTGCCAGCGCTGTTCGCTCAACGCCGCCCGCAGAGCCTGGGCGGCCGCGGGGGTCGGCTTCGCCGCGGCGTAGCTCAGCGGCTGCGCCTGCACGAGCCGCTCGCCCCGGCGGTCATAGATAGCCCCCCTGCTGCTGTCGACGACAATGCTCATGCCGCCGCGCCTGCCGCTTCCGGCCTGCAGGGGCAGCGTCAATGGAATGCGAATCATTTGCAGGCCCAGAACACCGGCGAAGGCCGCGAACAAAAAAAAGACGATCAGCGCGCGCTTGGCCATAACATCCAACAACCCCTTCCATGCATGTAGTTTGCACACAATGGAAGGGGTTCATGTATTGGCGCCGCTTGCGCGGCTCAAAAAACGGGAAGCTCTACAGGACGGCCTCGGCCTCTTTCAGCTCCATTCTCTGTTTGACCTCCTCAATCATGCGCGCGTGCTCCTCGCGCTTGAGGTTGTAGAACAGATAGGGAACCATGGCGCAAACCGTGCTGATCATGCCGATGATCAGCGGCACCCGGAACAGCCCCTGCATGGTTTCGGGGCTCTGGACAGGGGCGTTTTCCTCAAAGTGAATCACTTCGATGATAATCGAGGTGGAAATCGCGCCCACGCTGCCCACGAGCTTGGCCAAAAAGCCCTCAACGGCATAGATGGTGCCATCGTTGCGCTTGCCGGTTTTCCACTCCTGGTAATCCACGCTGTCGGCCATCATAGACCAGTACAGCGGGCCCTTGATGTTGCCCGGCAGCGCCGAGATAAAGCTGTTAAAGAGCAGGTAGGGAATTGATTTGTAGCCCACGGCGAGAAAGGCCAGGTTGATGAGAATCTGCAAAAGACCGCAGACCAGAACGATATTGCGCTTTTCGAAGCGGCGGCAAAGCCACGGAATCATCCAGGTAGCCAGCAGCAGCGTAGGCAGGCCCATGATGCCCACGATCGGCTCCCACTTGGTGCCGCCGATGTTATACTGATAGAACCAGGTGGAGGTATTGCCTGAATTGATCAGCGCGCCGATGGTGCTGGAAAGCATCATAATCAAAAAGAGCTTGTTTTTCAGCATCCCCCGGAAAATGCTGAGAATTTTCTGCTGCTCCTGGGGCGGTGAGACAATGCGTTCTTTTACCTGGGTATACATCAGAAAATTATAGAGCACAAACACCAGCGCAACCCCGGCGGCAAGACCGGCAAATATAAATTTCTTGGCCCTGATGTCGTCCGGCGCAAAAAAATCCAGCAGCAGCGGATGCCCGCCGGCGATCACCGCGGTTCCCATGGTTGAAAAAAGCCTGGCCCGTGAAATAATGCCGCTGCGCTCCTGTATGTTGGGCGTGATGGAGTTGTAATAGCTCATGTAGGAGGTGCCGTTGATGGTGTGCATCGCCTCGAAGGGAATATAGCACAGCATCAAAAAGCCCATGATCATCCAGCCGTTGGTGGTAGGGTTCGAGCTGAACCGCAGCGGCAGGAACATGAGCACCAAAAGAACCGCGATGGGGATGCCGGTGGTTTTAAAATAGCGCCGCGCCTTTTCGTCCTGAAAGGCGCGCTTGTCGAAGTAAGCGCCCATCAATGGGTCATTGATACCGTCCCACAGCTGCCGGGCCAGCATTAAGCCGCCCAGCCAGCCGCGCCTGAGCCCAAGCACCTCCACAAAAAAATAGCTCGTGCGGCCCATGAGCGCATAGCTCATATCGCGGAAAAACGCACTGAGGTTAAAGGCCATCTGCTCCTTGAGGCCCACGTATTTTGTCGACTGGGTCAAATCCTGTTCCCGCTGCGTATTCTCCTGCACGGTTTGCTCGGCCATTGGCAAATTCCTCTCTCTTTCTTTATTGTATGGGCTGCGATTATATCGGCTGCGATAAAATCCCGTTTCTTTTCAGGTAGCCCTGCGCGCGCCTTAAGATGGAACGGTCGTTCTCGAACTTGAGCATCTGCATGGCCCTGGTATAGCTCAGCCAGATGTAGTCCTCAATCTCATCCTGCTGAATGGTGGTCTTGCGGTCGCCGGTCTCGGCCAGAAAAATGGTAACGCTTTTCTCCACCCTGCCCTGGATCACGTACTCGGACTGGCAGGAAAAGCCGGGCAGAATGCGGATGTGCAGGCCCGTTTCCTCCAGCACCTCGCGCCGGGCGGTTTGCTCGGCGCTTTCGCCGTCCTCCACATGGCCCTTGGGAAAGGCCCAATGGGCGCTGCGCAGGTTCTTGATAAGCAAAAAGCGGATTTCCCCCGGAAAGCGGCGGAACACCACCGCCCCGCAGGAGCGCTCATAGAGGCACAGGCAGCGGAAGCTTCCCTCGTCGAAGGCGAAGCGCAGCGCCCGGCGGATCTGCCCTTCGATATAGCGGCTTTTCCGGGGCGCGGCCACGGCGTAGTGACGGCCGTCCCTGTGAAGCGCAAGGGCAATCACGCGGCCGTCGAAGTTGCGCACAGGGTGGTGCATGCCGATGATAAACACACCCTCCGGCCGGCAGCCGCCTCCAAACAGCCCAACCAATTCACCGTAATTCAGTTCATAGCGCCCGCCGCGCTCCGGCATTGGGCTCCCCAGCGGATGCGTCACCCGCACACGGACATACTTGCCCAGCGATGCCTGCAGCTGGATCAGGTTTTCCGCCATATTGCTTTCCAATTTGAAACAATTCCTTCCGTGGAATAGATGCTCTGGGAGTATTATACTCTGTTTTTGGACAAAACACAAGAATTATTTTCTCCTGTATAAACATTTGCTTTTTCACTTGCCATACGGCGCTTTTTTTGGTATACTTAGTCCGGCAGCAGCTTTCGCTATGTGTAGAATGGGGGGAATGGCATGGAACGTCTGGATGTTCCGCTGTATCTGTTTCACCAGGGAAACAACGCGCGGGCGTACGAATTCCTGGGCGCGCACGCGCTGGAGGACGCCAGCGGCGTGACCTTTCGCGTTTGGGCGCCCGGCGCTCTCGCGGTGAGCGTGGTCGGCGATTTCAATGACTGGGACCGCAAGGCGGATCCCATGCGGCGCCTGAGCGACGGCGGCGTCTGGGAGGCTGTCGTATACGAGGTACGGCCTTTCGCGGCCTATAAGTTCTGCGTGACGGGCCGCAATGGCCGCCAGCGCCTCAAGGACGACCCCTACGCCTTCCACGCGGAGTCCTGTCCCGGCACGGCGTCGAAATATTATCCGCTGAAAAGCTGCTACAAGTGGCAGGATCAAAAATGGATGCGCCGGCGCGGGAAGCAGAATATCTACGCCTCGCCTTTGAACATCTATGAGGTGCATCTGGGCTCCTGGCGGCGGTACCCCGACGGGGAGCCGTTTTCCTACCGCAAGCTGGCGGAGGAGCTCATCCCCTACGCGGCGGATATGGGCTATACCCATCTGGAGCTCATGCCGGTAACGGAATACCCCTTCGACGGCTCCTGGGGCTATCAGGTCACGGGTTATTTCGCCGCGACCTCCCGCTACGGCGAGCCGAAGGAGCTGATGCATTTCATCGACCGCGCCCATCAAGCGGGCCTGGGCGTGATTCTGGACTGGGTGCCCGCGCACTTTCCGAAAGACGCCCAGGGCCTTGCGGAGTTCGACGGCGGGCCCTGCTACGAATACGCCGACCCCCGCAAGGGGGAGCACCGGCAGTGGGGCACCAAGGTCTTTGATTACAGCAAAAATGAAGTGCGCTCCTTCCTGATTTCCAGCGCCGCGTTCTGGCTGGCGGAATACCACGCCGACGGCCTGCGGGTGGACGCCGTAGCCTCCATGCTTTATCTGGATTACGGGCGTCAGGGCGGCGAGTGGGCCCCCAACGAGAAGGGCGGCAAAGAGAATCTGGAGGCCGTGCGCTTCCTTCAGCAGATGAACCAGTTGATTTTCCGGGACTTTCCCGGCGTGATCATGGCGGCGGAGGAAAGCACCGCCTGGCCCCTCGTTACCAAGCCCGTGCACGACGGCGGCCTGGGCTTCAACTTCAAGTGGAACATGGGCTGGATGAACGATTGTCTGCGCTACTTTTCCATGGACGGCGTGCACCGCAAGAGCAGCCACAACTGCCTGACGTTTTCCCTGTGCTACGCGTTTTCCGAAAATTTTATTCTGCCCATCTCCCACGACGAGGTGGTGCACGGCAAGTGCTCCCTGCTCAGCAAGATGCCCGGCGGCTACGCGGATAAATTCTCGGGTATGCGGGCTTTTTTGGGCTATATGATAGCGCACCCGGGCAAGAAGCTGCTCTTCATGGGTCAGGAGCTCGGGCAATTCATTGAGTGGAACTACGAAAAAGAGCTGGACTGGCTTCTGCTGGATTACGAGGCGCACGCGCAGCTAAAGAACTATGTCCGGGCGCTCAACCATTTTTACAAGGCCAATGCCGCCCTGTGGGAGGTCGAGGACAGCTGGGACGGCTTTTCGTGGATTTCCGGCGACGACAACGTCAATTCCGTGCTGGCCTTCCGGCGGATAGACAAAAAGGGCCGGGAGCTCGTCTGCGTGTGCAACTTCACCCCGGTTGCCCGGGAAAGCTACCGCATAGGCGTGCCGGAGCCGGGGGAATACCGCGTGGCCTTCAGCTCCGACGACCCGGCATACGGCGGCAACAATAACGGAAAAGCAAAAAAATACAAAGCGGGCGAAACCGCCTTCCACGGCCTGCCCGCCTCAATCGAAATGAGCCTGCCGGGCTTGAGCGTGCAGTATTTGAAGAGGATTTGCACGAAAAAAAAGGAGGAGAACTAGAATGTCTGGTAGAAAGCGAAGTGAACTGGTAATTTTGGAAATACAATATTCAAGAACACTATGAGTAGCAATACATAAACCCCTGGCCGTTCGTTCGCGGCCAGGGGTGTTTTCTCATTTTTTTTGATAGGCTCAGCCCGCCAGCAGGGCTTTATAGAGCCGGATATACGCGTTCGCCGATTTGCCCCAGCTGTTGTCGCAGGCCATGGCGCGGCCTACGAGCATTTTCCAGCCGGCCTCGTCCTCGTAGCCCTTCAGCGCCCGGCGTATCGCGTGGAGCAGCG
>WRMQ01000037.1 GCA_009777055.1 Oscillospiraceae bacterium | reverse complement strand
ACATCTGGGCGCGAAAATCTTCGGCGGCCCGGCGCGTGAGCGCCTGCAGTTCAACGAAAAAACCCTGTGGTCCGGCGGCCTGAATATCGAGGGCAGCACCGGCGGCAACCCGGATTCCACCGCGCATGAGGCCCGTCCGCTGATCCAGCGGCTGCTGGCCGAAGGAAAGCACGAGGAGGCCGCCAGGGCCATGGAACGGCTGGAGGGAGACGAAATCGGCCTGGGCGCCTTTCAAAGCTTCGGCGACATATACTTTGACTTCGCCGCGCCGGGCGAAATTACAGATTATATCAGGGACCTGGATCTCGAAACGGCCATTTCATCCGTGTCATTTGAGGCGGATGAAATCGCGTACCGGAGGAGCTATTTCACCAGCTATCCGGACAACGTGCTCGTGGCGCGGCTGGAAGCCGGCAAGGCGGGCGCGCTGCGCTTTCTTGTCAGCATGGCCTCCGCCCAGGGCGGCGAGATCACCGCCGGGGGCGACAGCCTCGTCATGAGCGGCACGGTGATGGATTTGCGCGAGGACGGCTCCCCCGGCCCGAACGCCAACGGGCTGCGTTACGCCGCCGTGCTGCGGGTCAGCGCCGAGGGCGGAACGGTTCTCGCGGGCGAGGGGGAGCTCATAATTGAAAATGCCGACGCCGTGACCATCTACCTCAGCGCCGCCACGGATTACGCCAACGACTACCCCGTCTATCGCGGCGGGAGCGATCCCCTGACCCTGGCACAGGATACCGTCAGCGCCGCCGTGTCCAAGGGCTACGCGGCTGTGCTGGCGGAGCATATCGCGGATTATCAGGAGCTCTTTCATCGGGTGAGGCTCGACATCGGGCAGGAAACGCCCTCCGTTCCCACGGATGAGCTGCTGGAAAGCTATCAGAATAAGACGCTCAAAGGGCACAGAGCATCCGCCGGTGAACGCGCCGCGCTGGAGGCGCTGTACTTTCAATATGGCCGCTATCTGCTCATCGCGTCCTCCCGGGAAGGCTCGCTGCCCGCGAACCTGCAGGGCGTTTGGAACGACAGCAATTCCCCGCCCTGGCAGAGCGATTATCACCTCAACGTTAACCTGCAGATGAACTACTGGCCCGCGTTCACCACCAATCTGGCCGAAACCGCCGCGCCGCTGCTGGCGTACGCCGACAGCCTGCGGGAGCCGGGCCGCGTCACCGCACGGTATTACGCCGGCATCGGCGCGCTTCTGGAGGACGGCACGCCGGACGTCTCGAAGCCCACCGGCTGGATGGCCCATACGCAGAACAACCCTCTGGGCAACACCGGCCCGGGGAGCTTCTGGCACTGGGGCTGGTCTCCGGCGGCGGGGGCCTGGCTGACGCAGAACACCTATGACGCCTTCGCCTTTGGGCGGGACGCCGCCCTGCTGGCGGATGAAATCTACCCCGCCATGGAGGAGGCGGCTCTGCTGTGGAGCCAGCTGCTCATCCATGACGAGGCGAGCGGCCGCCTGGTGTCCTCCCCCAGCTTTTCCCCCGAGCACGGGCCGCTCACGGCGGGCAACACCTACGAGCAGGAGCTCATCCGCCAGCTCTACGTCAACACCATCGAGGCGGCGCGGGCCCTGAGCGAAAACGGATACGGCGGCCGCGTCAACGCGGCGCTTCTCGCGCTCATCAAGGAGCAGCTGCCACGGCTGGAGCCCCTGCAAATCGGCAAATGGGGCCAGATCAAGGAGTGGTACGAGGAGGACAGCTGGGCCAAAATCCAATCGGAGCTGTCCATTGAAAAGCATCACCGGCACATGTCCCACCTGCTGGGGCTGTATCCCGGCAGCCAGATCACCGAAAACACGCCGGAATACATGCGCGCGGCAAGGAGGTCCCTCAAGGACCGGGGCGACAAGGGCACCGGCTGGTCAAAGGCCCAGAAAATCTGCGCCTGGGCACGGCTGCAGGACGGCGCGCGCAGCTACGCGATGCTGGAGGGCCTTCTGCGGGAAAGCACGCTTTCCAACCTGTGGGACACCCATCCGCCCTTTCAGATCGACGGCAATTTCGGGGCAGCCGCCGGCATCGCCGAAATGCTGCTGCAAAGCCACGCGGGCTATCTCGCCCCGCTGCCCGCCCTGCCCCCCGCCTGGAGCCGGAGCGGCTCCGTGAAAGGCTTGTGCGCGCGGGGGGGCTTCGTCGTGGACCTCGCCTGGGAGCGGGGCGATATCACAGCCCTTGAGATTCTCTCGAAAGCGGGCGGCGAATGCGTTTTAAAGCTCAATGGCAGTGTTCAGACAAGCGCGGGCGAAGCGGCGGACAGCGAATACAGCGGCGGCCTGCTGCGCTTTGAGACACAGGCAGGCGAACGCTATGTCATTCACGAAATCAAATAATTGCAAATTGCAAATTGGAATTGAATTGCGCATTGAATTGCGAATTTAAATTACTTCTTCCCGCCGATGATCGGGTATACTTTTCTGCCAAAGGTTGTGTTCACCACCAGCGCCGCGCTGTAGTACACGGCGATGGCCGCGGCCGTCAGAAGCGCGTAGGCCGGCACGGGCGCGAAGCTGGCCGGCAGCACCTGCAGATCCAGCAGCGTGATGAAGGGCAGCGCCACATCCAGGGCCAGCACGATCAGCGAAAGCAGGCTGAAGCTCTTGAGGAACGCGGGCGTCCAGAGGAGCACCACCACCGTGAGGATCAGCCAGGCGAAGCCGTCGACGCGGGTGTCCAGCGGCGCGCCGGAGGCCAGGGCGTTGTACTTGAGCAGCATCTCCAGGCCGCCCACCAGCATGAAGAAGGCGCTGAAGAAGAGGAAGGTGTTCCCCCCGGCATAGTTGCCGCCCTTCAGGTCGAGCAGGGCGACCACGATTTGAACCGCGAAGCCGCCGAGGAGCCAGCAGCCGATGAGGGGCATGGCCGACTTTTCGACGAAGCCATTGAGCAGGGCGAAAAAGCAGGCGCATGCCACCGCCAGCGCCACGAGGCCTGCCGGGGTGGGGTTGGACCATTCCTTCGGGGTCAGGGACGGGGCCGCCGCCGGGGATGGGGCCTGGGCTGTGTTCGCGCTTTCCGCGCGCGCTTGGGTTGCTTCTTTCATCTTTGGTTCCTCCTGATTAAATTCACAAAGAAAACGCCCGGCGCAATCGTTGCCGACTGCTCCGGGCGCGTACTTTGCGGTTTGTTACAACTCCCGCACGCTCCATGGAACAATCGGCCGCGTAAAAATAATAAACAGACCAATAAACGAAGCGATAATCATCTTCGCTTCGCTGATCAGGCTGTTAAAAACGCGGCTGCGGTCGTTCATGATAGAGCCTCCAAGGTTGTTGCCGAGTATTGTACAGCAGTTCGGCGGATTTGTCAAGCATTTTTTTCGCTGTGGCCAAATTGCCGCAAAAAATTCAAACGCTTTACAAAAGCCCGGCGATATGCTACTATATAGATAGTCTTGCGTCTTATCATTTCTCAATATGGAGACACACGCCATGCAAAAGCATTATCGCACCCTGGAGCTGGATAAAATTCTCGCCCTGCTGGCCGAGCGCTGCGCCTGCCCGGACGCCCGGGAGCTGGCCCTCGCGCTGGAGCCCGAGCCGAACCTGGACCTGGCCAGGGCCGCGCTGCGCCAAACCCACGACGCCCATATGCTCCTGGCCCGCTTTGGGGGGCCCTCCTTCGGCGGCCTCAAAAACCTCGCCAACACGCTGCGCCGCGCCCAGGCGGGGGGAATGCTCAGCCTGCGGGAGCTTCTGGACGTGGCCCAGGTTCTGCGCGTGATGCGGGGCATCGCCGCCTGGCGGGAAAGCAATTCCGGCGTAGAGACCGCTTTGGACAGTCTCTTCGGCGGAATCGCGGTCAACAAATACCTGGAGGACGCCATCGGGAACGCGGTTCTTTCCGAGGACCGCGTGGCCGACCACGCCTCCCCTGCGCTGGCGGATATCCGCCGCAAAATCCGGCAGCAGGAGTCCAGCGTCCGCGGCAAGCTGGAGCAGCTCACGCGCTCCCCGCGCTACGCGAAGGTTTTGCAGGAAAGCATCGTCACCATGCGGGGCGGGCGCTTCGTGGTGCCCGTAAAGGCCGAATACCGCGCCGAAATCCCAGGCCTGGTGCACGACTCCTCTGCCAGCGGGGCCACGGTGTTTGTGGAGCCCATGGCCGTGGTGGAGGCCAACAACGAAATCAAGGTGCTCGAGGGCAAGGAGCGGGAGGAGATCGACCGCATCGTCCTGGAGCTTTCGGCGCTGGCGGGGAGCTTTTACGAGAGCATCCAGGCCGGCTACGAGTGCGCGGCGGAGCTCAACCTGATCTTTGCCAAAGCGCATTTGGCCTACGATATGAAGGCCAGCCTGCCCGAGCTGGGCGACGGCGGGGAGATTAACCTGCTGCGGGCACGTCATCCGCTCATCGCGAAATCGAAGGCTGTGCCGATTGACGTCTCCCTGGGCGAGGGCTTTGACACGCTCGTGATTACCGGGCCCAACACCGGCGGCAAAACCGTGACTCTCAAGACCATCGGCCTGCTCACGCTCATGGCCATGTGCGGGCTGATGCTCCCGGTATCCGAGCCCAGCCGCGTCTCCGTCTTCCGGCAGGTGCTGGCGGATATCGGCGACGAGCAGTCCATCGAGCAGTCCCTTTCCACTTTTTCGTCGCACATGACGAATATTATTGATATCCTGCAAAGCGCGGACGACCGCTCCCTGGTGCTCATCGACGAGCTGGGCGCGGGCACCGATCCTGTGGAGGGCGCTGCTTTGGCGGCTTCTATTATAGAGGCCCTGCGCGCAAAAAACGCGAAGCTGGCGGCGACGACGCACTACGCGGAGCTCAAGGCCTACGCCCTCAAGACAGAGCGGGTGGAAAACGCCTGCTGCGAGTTTGACGTGGAGACCCTGCGGCCCACCTACCGGCTGCTCACCGGCGTGCCGGGGCGCTCCAACGCCTTCGCCATTTCGGAGCGCCTGGGCATGCCCGCCGCCGTAGTGGACCGCGCCCAGCGCCTCGTCAGCGGGGAGGACTGGCGCTTCGAGGACGTGATCCGGCAGCTGGAGGAGCGGCAGAACCTGGCCGACCGCGCCCGGGAGGAGGCCGAAGCGCTTCGCCTTGAGGCCCGGGAGGCCCTCGCGCAGGCCGCGCGTGTAAAAGAAGAGGCCTTGACACAGCAGGAAAAGGCCATTGAGGAGGCCCGGCGGCAGGCAAAGCAAATCATTGAGCAGACCCGCCGGGAGGCCTATGCCCTGCTGGCCGAGCTGGAAAAGCTGAAAAAAGAAAAGGACAGCGAAAACGATATCGCCGCCCTGGCCCGCCGCGCGCGCGCCGCCGTGAAAAAGGGCATGGACAGCGTCAACGAGGCCGCGAATCCGGCGCCGGAGGAAGCGCCCGAGCCGGAGGAGGACTACGTGCTGCCGCGCCCGCTGGAGCTGGGCGACACAGTGCGGGTCGCCGGCCTGGGCGTGGAGGCCACAGTGCTGGCCCTGCCCGACGCGAAAGGCATCGTCGCGCTGCAGGCGGGCGCGCTGAAAACCCGCGCGGCACTGGATAAGCTGCGGCTGGTCACAAAAAACAACGGCGAAAACAACATTCCGCACCATCTGCGCCCCCGAAAGGTAAAGGAGGAGCCCGCCTCCCGGATGAACATGGCCGCGGACACAAGGCTTGATCTGCGCGGGCTGATGGTGGACGAGTGCCTGCTGGAGCTCGACCGCTTTCTGGACGGCGCGCTGCGCACCGGGCTGCACGAATTCACCATCGTTCACGGCAAGGGGACGGGCGCGCTGCGGGCCGCGGTGCAGAAGCATTTGAAGGGCTGCACCTTCGTGAAGACATTCCGATTGGGCGTCTACGGCGAGGGTGAGACCGGCGTAACGATTGTGGAGCTGAAATAATTCGACCGTGCGAACGACCCATGCGAACGATCCCTGCGAACATATAGAATTGAGAATTGAGAATTGAGAATTGAGAATTGAGAATTGAGAATTCCGGAAAGCTGTCTGTTGTCGGAACCCCCATCGGCAATCTGGGCGACTTGTCCCCCCGGGGCGCGGCCTGCCTGGCGGCCTGCGATTTCATCGCCGCGGAGGATACCCGCGTCACCGCGAAGCTGCTCAACCATTTGGGCATCAAAAAAAGCATGCTCAGCTACCATGAGCACAACCGGCGGGAGCGGGAGGAGCTTATCCTGAGCAGAATCCTGGCGGGGGAGCACTGCGCCCTGGTTACGGACGCGGGCATGCCCGCCATCTCCGACCCCGGCGAGGAGCTCGTGCGCGCCTGCCAGGAGCAGGGCATCCCGGCGGAGGCCATCCCCGGCCCCACGGCCTTTGCCACGGCCCTCGCCCTGTCGGGCATGCCCTCCGGGCGCTTCTGCTTCGAGGGCTTTCTCAGCGTGAACAAGCGCGGCCGCGGGGAGCATTTGTTGTCTTTGCGGGACGAGCAGCGCACCATGCTGTTTTATGAAGCCCCCCACAAGCTCCCGCGCACCCTTCAGGATCTTTCGCTTACCTTCGGCGACCGGCCTCTGGCCATTGTCAGGGAGCTGACGAAAATCCACGAGCAGGTGATAAAAACAACATGCGGGGAGGCCGCACAACAATACGCCGACGGCTCTCTCAAGGGAGAAATCGTGCTGGTGCTACAGGGCGCGCCGCCGAAGGAGCCCAAACAGCTGTCACTGGAGGAGGCCCTTTCGCTGGCACACGCCTTTCTGGAGCGGGGCATGAAAAAAAGCGAGGCCGCCAGGCGCACCGCCAAAGAGAGCGGACGGCCCAAAAATGAAATTTATGACGCGATAAACAGGTAGAGGTTCAAAAATTCGAATTTTAATACAGGGTTCAAGAATTCGAATTTCAATACAGGGTTCAAAAATTCGAATTTCAATAGGGTTCAAAATTTTAGCACATACAATACAAGAACGGAGACCAGGAATGATCGAATCCATTAAGACCTATCCCTGGCTGGTGGCCGCGTTTTTTGTGGTTCTCGCCGGCTGTGTTTTCCTGTGGTATAAGGCCGTTAAGACCTCCGGCCGGCGAAACCGGGAGCGTCAGGCGCTCATCGCGCGGCTGGAATACGAAAACAAGCTGCGGGCGGATTTCGCCTCGCCGACACAGCGGCAGCTCGCCGACACCCCGCCGGAACAATTGGTGGAGGGGCTTTGCTGCCATATCCAAATGGCTCTGGAAAAAGAGAGCGGTCTCAATGAGGCTTTTGCCGCTTTGCCGCAGCCCAAGCGCTGGCTCTACGCCCTGGGCTACGTGGCGCAGGACTGCCGCAAGGGCCTGGAGCACTTTTTCCGCGCCAACGGCAAGCCGCTGACCCCCGTGGCCCTGGAGGCCGTGGAGGCCCTGGTCGGCGGCGAGTTCGCCGCGCTGTTCCGCCTGGCCTATGAGGCCTTTGACGAGGAAAACGAGACACGCTCCCTCCTCAAGGAGGATCTCGTAAAATGGGAGTCCGCCTTCCGCGCCGTTTTGGAGGAGCAGGGCGAAGCCCTCTATGCCCAGGCCAGGGAATACGCCCTCAGGCACGCGGATTTGTTTGTGACGCCCCAAAGCCAAGCTTGACAACAAAGGCCATCTGCGATAAAATGAATAACAACAAAGGCCATCTGCGATAAAATGAAATAGAAATAATGGCTTTATAAAGAGAGGAATGACGACATGAGGAAAAAGATCACATGCCTGGCCCTCGCGCTGCTTCTTTTGGCCCTGGTTCCCGGCTCCGCCCTCGCGGCGGGCCCCACCCCCGGCGCCGGCGAGAATTACACCTGGCCCGCCGGACAGGCCCTGCCCCACTTCGGCGCGCCCGCCGCCGTTCTGGACGGCATGGACATCCGGAATCTTCCTTTTGACGCGCAATTGGCGGCGCAGTGCATTCAGGGCGTCGTCAACCGCAGGGGAACGCGCCTTTACAGCGAATTCGAGAACGAAAGCTGGGTCAGCGACCTGGGCCTGACGGTGGAATTCCTGCCCGACTGGAAGGACGCCGCGCTGAAGTACCGTGACGAGCTCAGCGGTCTGGTGATCTACAATCCGGACATCCGGGATACCGCCAATGTGGCCAACACCATCGCGGGCATCCGGGGCGGCATCGCCGTCTCCCCCGCCCTGGCGGAGACCTTCAGCGCTTCGCCCTTTGAGCTGCCTGTGCTCGTGGACCTGCGCGAGGTCGCGGCGATTACAGACAAGCTCAGCGCCTACCGCTGGATGCACGCGAATTACTGGGATCAGTGCGGCCGCCGCACGATCAGCGGCCTGGTGCCCGACGGGCATCCCCAAATGCGGGATTTCGCCACCGCCGTGAAGGCCGCCATTATGTGGCTTGACCCGGGCGTTCCCGAAGAACGCGAGGTAATGAAGCTCTTTTTTGACGACAGCTCGCCGATCAACACCTTTTATACCGGCTGGTGGCCGGACGAGGGGCAGGGCATCGCCTTTGCCAGCAGCTACGGCGTTTCCACCATTCCCTCGGATTTTTACCGCAACATGACGGTCTACTCCGGTATGTCCCATGAAATCACGATTCCCGCCGTCCCCGAAAAGCCGGCGCTGGAAAACGGCAAAATCTATGTCGCGCTGCTGCTCAGCGACGGCGATAATATCCAATACTGCCAGGGCTTTTTCAAGGGCGACCGCGTTTGGGACGATCCCCGCCGGGGCGAGGTGCCCATCGGCTACACCTTTTCGCCCATGCTGCTCGACGCCGGCCCACAGCTGCTCAACTGGTACTACAGCGGCGCCACGGAAAACGACGTGTTCGTCTGCGGCCCCTCCGGCGCGGGCTACACCCACGTGGAGCACTGGCCCAACCGCGCCTTCGCCGAAAAATACGCCGCCATCTCCAATGATTATTTCGAGCGCAGCGGCTTTGACTTCATCACCATGTGGGTGAGCCTGTCAAAGCAGCGCGCCAACTGGTTCAGCGCCAAATTCCCCGCCCTGCAGGGCATGACCATTCAGAATTTCACCAATCCTCAAACGAACATCCCCTATGGCCCGCGCATCCGCTTCACGAATACAAACGTGCCCTATGTCTGGCTGGGGGTCGGCGCCTTCGGCGGCAACGCCATGAGCTATGACCCGGGCATCGCCAATATGACGACCCGCTTTGAGGAAATTGTGGAAACAACAGACAGCAGCCGCCCGCAGTTCTATGTGGGGCAGGCATCCGCCTGGGAAACCACCGTGAGCGATTTTGCCCGGCTGGTGGAGGAAACCGAAGCGAAATATCCCGGCAGGTTCGTGTTTGTGCGGCCCGACCACCTTATGCAGCTGCTCAACGAGGCCTACGGAAAGCCCTACTTGGCCTCTCTGCGAAAGGAAGCCGCGGCCCTGGACGCCGCGCCGGGCCATGAGGCCGCGAAGGCCTTTGACGGCACGATTTCCACCGGCTGGCAGGCCGCCAACGAGGGCGCGGGCATGCTCACCGTCGATTTGGGCAGGGTCATGAAGCTGGACCGCTACGTGCTGAAAAACGCGGAGACCAACTACCTCCCCGCCGCGCTCAACACCAAGGCCTGGAAGCTCCAGTACAGCACCGACGGCCTCCGCTGGAGGACAGCCGATAACGTCAGCGGCAACCGCGCGGGCATCGTCTACCGCGGTCTAAGGGGCCAAAGCGCCCGCTATGTCCGGCTGCTGATCTCCAACCCCGGCGAGGACAACCTTGCCCGGGTGCAGGAGCTTGAGATCTTCGCCTCGGTGACGGATATCGGAGCCAGGACCTATGGCGCGCTGTATTCCGTCTATGACGCCGTGACGGGCTTCGGCCTGCGCGTGGCGGACTTCTTTGTGGGGCTGTATAGCCGGCTCTTTCTGAGCTAGCCTTTACGGCTGAGACCATGAAATCCGGGAAGCAAATAGTACAGATCATAGATTATCTATGATCTGTACTATTTTATTCGCAAAAGCGCAGAATTTTTTTCGGCGTTTTGCAAAATGACTTGACTTTTTTTGCGAATATTGCTATACTACATCAAACTGTTACAATTATTGTAACAGAACTTGGATAAAAAGGGGACAAAGCATGAAAGAATCCATTCTCTACAGCGACGACCGCAGCCAGGGACAGACGATTTGGCCGAAATTTGAGCTTATTCCGCTGACGATGCCGCAGGTGCTGGAAACCGTGGCGGATACCTTCCCCGATCAGCTGGCGCTGTATACCGACGACGCCTCCTGGACCTACGCCGCGCTCAAGGCAGACAGCGACAAGGCCGCGCGCGCCTTGATCGCCATGGGCGTTCAGCCCGGCGACCATGTGGCGATATGGGCCACCAACGTGGCGGAATACGTCCTCGCCTTCTGGGCCTGCACCTCCATTGGCGCGGTGCTGGTGACCGTGAATACCGGCTACAAGCGGCAGGAGGTGGAGTACCTGCTCAAGCACTCGGACGCGAAAACCCTGATCATGGTCGAAAGCTTCCGGGATATCAACTATGGCCAGGTCATTCAGGAAATCTGCCCCGAGCTGGCGGAGCGCAAGCCCGGCGAAGACCTGTGCTGCGCGCTGCTGCCCGAGCTGCGCGGCGTGATTACGATCGGCTTTGAGCTTCCCGGCGCCGTGCGCTGGAATGACATGCTTGCCCGCGCGGCGGAGATCTCCCCCGAGACCCTCGCGGAGCGCGCGGCCGCCCTGAGCGTAAACGATATCTGCAACATACAGTATACCTCCGGCACCACGGGCTTCCCCAAGGGCGTGATGCTGAGCCACTACAATATCATCAACACCGCCAAGATTGCCGGCGACGTTTTTGACCAGTCCACCGGCGACAAGGTTTTGATCGTGCTGCCGCTGTTCCACTGCTTCGGCATCGTGATCTCCATGCTGGGCTCGGTTACCCACGGCAGCACCATGTATCCCATGTCTTTTTCTCCGACCAAGGTGCTGGAAGCCATTGGGACACACAGGATCACGGTGTTTTCAGCCGTGCCGACCATGTACCACGCCATCATGTTGCACCCGGACTGCGAAAAAACGGATTTCAGCACCCTGCGCACCGGCGGCGTTGGCGGCGCGGCCTGTCCCACGCCGGTGCTGGAGCAGCTCAAGGCCCGCGTCGGCATTCCCGAGCTGGTGGGCGGCTTCGGCCAGACAGAGTGCGGCTCCCTGGCCACGCTGATGCAGCGCGACTGCAGCTTCGAGGAGCTCGCCACGACGGTGGGACCGGTTGTAACAGGCGTAGAGGTAAAGATCGTCAGCCCCGAAACCGGCGAGGACCTGCCCGACAACACCGATGGAGAGATGGTTCTCCGCGGCTTTAATGTGATGCAGGGCTACTACAAGGCCCCCGACGCCACCGCCGCCGCCATCGACAAAAACGGCTGGCTGCATACCGGCGACATCGCCCAGCGCGACGAGCACGGCAACTATAAAATCACCGGGCGCATCAAAGATATGATCATCCGCGGCGGCGAGAATATTTTCCCGCGCGAAATGGAGGAGTTTCTCCACCAGCATCCGAAGGTGGCCGACGTGCAGGTGGTCGGCGTGCCGGACCCCGCCATGGGCGAGGAGGCCTTCGCCTGGGTCATCCGAAAAGACCCGAGCCTTACGGAAGCAGAGCTCCGGGAATTCGCCCTGGAGATTATGGCCCGCCACAAGGTGCCGCGCTACATCGGCTTCTGCGACAGCTTTCCCATGAATGTTTCGGGCAAGGTTCTCAAATACAAGCTGCGCGAAATGGCGGAGGAAACACTGGCCGAGCAGATTGACGGCCTGATCTAAGCGAGCATAAAAGAAGCGGGGCGCTCTTACCGGGGCGCCCCGCTTCCTTTATTTGCGCAAAACTATAATAAGTACTATACTTATTTTGGGAAACGTGGAATACTAGGCGGGTATGCTTTATGTCATTAAAATAGGGGGAAACGTCATGTCAGAACAAAAACGCAAATCACCGAAGGAATACAAGGGCCGCCCGGGCTTCGAGGTTGTCAGCAGCGAAAAATTTGGGATACAGCGCAAGATCGTAGCCAACATGACCGTCGAAAGCTGGGACAATATCCCCCACTCCTCCGGCCTCTACGAGCCGGACGCCACCGAGCTGCTCGCGGAATTCAAGAAGCTGCGGCAGCGGCCGGAGTGGCAGGGCATCAGCCTCAACACCGTGATGCTCTATGTCATCGCGCAGGGGCTCACCGCCTGCCCGGCCATGAATTCCTGGATCAAGTTCAACCGGCGTTTCATCAACGGCGTGATTGAGCGGTTCGAGGATGTCAATATATCCATGCCCACCATCATGCCGGACGGCACGCCCATCACGATCAACGTACACAACTGCGAGCGCATGGGCCTGCGCGAGATGCAGGATTACATCAACGACATGCGCCGCAAGATGGCCAACACCAACATGGACGACGCCATGTATGAGGTGGGCTTCCATGACACGATGCAAAAGCTCAAGAGCGGCCGCGTGGTCAAGGCCCTTTGCCGCCTGATCGGCGCGAAAGTCGGCTGCGGGCCCATCCACAAGCTCAAGGGCGAGGCCCGGAAGGAATACTTTAAAATCCCGAAGAATGACCGCATCACGCGCACGGACATTGAGCAGGGCACCATCGTGGTTTCCAACGTCGGCTCTGTTTACCGCGGCGGGAACTACCTCGCCGCCTGCCTGCTGGAGATCATCCCGCCCCAGGTGTGCGCCATCTGCATTTCCTGCATCTGCGAAAAGCCCGGCGTGGTTACCCGCGCCGACGGCACGAAGGAGCTCGCCCCGCGGCAGTTCCTGCCCATCACCCTGGCGGTGGACCACCGCGCCATGGATTTCGGCGATTGCATGCCCTTCATCGCCTGCCTGGACGAGATTTTCAAAAACCCGTCGGTGATAGAGAGCTGGCTGTAGGGCAACGGCCAATATAAAAAAACAAAAACGGCGCCGCGTTGATACGCGCCGCCGTTTTTTTCATTTTAGTCATCCATAGAAGGAAATGTCGCGCAGGGCCGGATTGCCTCTGGCCTCCTCAATCAAAATCCGGTAGGAATCCGCTTTTACCCATGGATTCAGCCGCAGGATCGTCTTACCGCCCGCGGACTCCGCCCCGCCCAGCTTGAAATAAAGCGCGCCGGCTTTCGCGTAAACGGACCATTTCGTAATCCGCTCGCCGGCTTGGCCAAGCTCCTCCGACAAAACAATGTGCTTTGCCTTTTGTCCGGGTTCCAGCTTGAAATCCAGGGCATAGATCTGATCTCCCTCGCGCAGAACGGTCATTTCGGCGGGGAGCTTGTTCTCATAAAGCGCGTCTATGGCTCTGCCGAATTCCGCCAGCCGGTCAACGTCCTTTTGGTCGAGCCGGCCTTCTTTGTTGGGGGGAATATTCAGCAGCAGCGAGCAGTTCATGCCGATGGAATTATAGTAAATGTGCATCAGCTCATCAAGAGATTTCGGCTCCTCCTGTTCATGGTAGAACCAGCCGGGCCGGATGGAGACATCGCATTCGCTCCTGGCCCAGATCCATTGCTCCGACCGGTACCTTACGCTGCTGACATTGCCGTTGGCCAGGCCGTCCTCGTTGCCCACCCAGGCCACATCGGGTACCGGCGGCGCGATGGCGGTGCAGGCATTGGGCTGCAGCTCCCTGACAAGCGCCACCCAGCGGTCCCAGTCATAGCTCTGAATACCCTTGTATTCCTCGCCGACGGCGCCGTCGAACCAGACCTCGAACACCTCGCCGTAATTGGTCAGCAGCTCGGTCAGCTGCTGGACATAATAGTCGTTGTAGGCCTCGCTCTGGCCATATGTGGCCGCGTTTCTATCCCAGGGGGAAAGATAGAAGCCGAACTTGACGCCGTATTTCCGGCAGGATTCCGCGAAGCGCGCCACAACGTCCTCCTGGTAGGCGCTGTTCTTCACCGAAAAATCAGAGTATTCCGTGGGCCAAAGGCAAAAGCCGTCATGGTGCTTGGCGGTGATGATGGCCCCCGTCATCCCCGCCGCGGCAATGCTTTCAATCCACTGGTCGGTATCCAGCGACGTGGGATCGAACAGCATGGGGTCCTCCTGGCCGGTTCCCCATTCGGAGCCGGTGAAGGTGTTGATTCCAAAATGGAAGAAGGCGTAAAACTCCGTGTCCTCCCCATGGCTGAGCTGCCGCGCCGAGGGCAGAACGGCGATCATTTCGGCGGCGTTTTCGGGCAGCGGCTTGCGGTGCCAGGCGTTTTTCGCGAGGCTTTTTTCGGTTTTGACCAATGGAACAAAATGCATGAGCGCTCCTCCCAAACAGATGGCAAGCAAAAGGCAAAGCGCGGCAAGCGCCGCCCGCTTCGTTTTTTTCCAGAGGACGAAGGGCAGCGGCAGGGCGAGCGCCGCACCCAGATACGGCAGCTTGGGCAGCAGGCTTTCGGCCCCGTTTTTAAGGCTTTCCGGGTCGAGGCCCTTGTCCAGGCCAAACAGGAGAAAGCAGGTATAGGCAAGCAAAAGGCCTGTCAGCACGCAGGCCGCCGTGTGAACGGCCCGCAGAGGCTTTCTCTTGCTTTTTTCCGCCAGGAGAAGAAAAACCAGCGAAATGGCGCCGCACAGGCAGATGACGCAAAAGAGCGTGGGCACAAACGCGCCGCCCAGGGGGTAGAGCTCCGCGATCCAGCCATAGGCCCATTTTGCGCTAAAGAGAAATACGAAGGCGGCGGCCGCCAGCGCAAAGAAAACATAAGCGCCCACCCGGGTGTGGAATGCCGTTTCAACGCGTTTGAAAAATTTCATGGCTGTCTCCTTTTCGGGCCTTTTTCAAGGATTTTAATTATATAAGATTTTGATTATATTTCTGATCTGTAATTATAATTTCCAACTATAACTCAGCCTCGTCCATTATCTTTTGCGCCATCGCCCGCCGCGCGATCAAATCCGCCTCCACTTCCTTGGGATCATGGGGGTATTTGAACCAGAGCAGGGCGACCAGCGCGACAGCCTCGCCGAGAATGGGGCCGATATGCAGCAATGGCCAGATGGTCTTCAAAAAGCGCTCCGGCTGCTGCGTTTCGTCATATTCCCAGCCCCGCCAGCCGGTCCACTGCGTCACGGCGCCGCCGATAAAGTTGCCGGCGCTGTCTTTGATCAGCTTTTTCAGCAGGCCGTCCACCGACTGGGTGATGCCCTCGCTGCGGTAACCGGTTTTCCATTCCACATAGTCGAACATCTCAAAACGGATCATGGTGTGGGGCACGGAGGACCACTTGCCCATAATCTCCCAGAACATTTCCGAAATCCACATAAACACCAGGCGCGGCCAGGTATTGTAGCCCACAAAGAAGGAGGCGAGCTTCGTCACCAGAATGACAATGATATGCCCCCGGATGAAGTTTACCGGGCCGCCGAATTTTTCAACGGCCTTGGCCGCGAAGGGCAGCAGGGCAAGGGCCGGCCACTTGAAGCCGATGTCCCCGATTTTTTTCACCAGCAGGCCGTCGATTTCCTTGCCGAATATTCGCTTGCTGGGTATCAGGTACTGGTAGATGAACATTCTGTCTGTGCTGGGGCAAAGCAGGCGGATAAAATCAATCACCAGCCACATCATAAACCATCTGTTGTATTTGACGATAGAAAAGCTCTCGCGCAAAGAAAGCTTTTCTTCCAGCGGCTTTTCTTCTTGCAGCTTTTCTTCCTGCGGCTCTTCTCCCTCCGTTTCGCCGGCGGCGATCTTTTGGGTGAAATCAATCCGCTGCTTGGCAAACGAGGGCAGCCAGCGGCTTAAAATCGTCAGCGGCGCGAAGATCGCCGCGCCCCAGATCATGATCTTATAATCTGAAAAATCCCAGCCCATCGTTCTTGTGAGGCCCATAAGCGTCATCGGGATACCGGAAACCAGGTTGCCGAAATTATCGCCCATGGTCCGCCACAGCTGCAGCTGGCCGCGCTGTTCGGAATGCGGCGTAATCCCCGCCCATATTTTGGTGTCGCTGATGCCATTGGCGGTTTCGAATACATCGATCACAATGCCCATCACGGTCCATTGAATCGCGCGCTGCAGCGGCGTTAAGCCCAAATCGAAGCACTGGGCCAGAATCAAAAGCGGAACAAGCGTGGCGCTGACGCGCATGATCCAGCGATACACCTTTTCGCCAAAATTCTTGCGGTCCATATACATGCCGATCGGCGGGTCGTTGAGCCCGTCCCAAACCGTTTTTATGATATCCGAAACGCTTTTCATAATCGGCGAGACCTTGCTTCCTCCCACGCCGGTGAAAAGCCGCCCCTGCATGCTTTGGAAGCCATTCATCGGGTCCCTGAGCAGCTCGGAAAAGAACTGAATGCCGTTTTCCCAGGGCCGGAGCTTTTCTTCGGGCAGCCCGGCGCCTTTCCACCAATCAACGGGATGGCTGACCGCCTGCTTTACCTGGTCCTTGATTTCCGCGCTTATTTTAGCCATATGTTCTCCCCGGTTTCTTTATTTCTCGCGGCTGTTTCTGATAGTGTACCATAAACATCCGTTTTTTGCAATCCCTGAACCGGTATTTCCTCCCCGGGCAATTTTTTCTCCCGCGTTTTGACCCTGATGACCTGCTTTGTCCGCCACCGCCCGCCGCGCCACCGCAGAAAATAGGCTGTGCCGCGGACGATAAAATCGCAGCCCATGCCAAGCCAGACGCCAAGGGGGCCCAGGCCAAGGCCAAGGGCGAACAGGTAGGCGCAGCCCACACGCACGATCCACATGGAAAGCGCGGCGGCTGCCATCACGAATTTGCCGTCCCCGGCGGCGCGCAGGGCGTTGGGCAGAGTGAAGCTCATGGGCCAGCCGGCAATCATAAAGATACTGTGAATTTGCAGGATTTGCACGGCAATCGCCCGCGACTCGGGCGTCAGGCTGAACAGGCCGACCAGCGGTCTGGCGAATACCGCGGTCAGCCCGGCGACGAGGAGCATGGTCCGGTGCGCCCGTATCATGATCTTCGTCGTTTTCTTTTTTGCCGCCGGGTAATCGCCCGCGCCGATCAGCTGGCCGGCCTCGGTCTGCAGGGCTATGCCGTAGGCGTTCCCTGTCATGAAGGCCAGGGAGTTGATCATGCCGGCGATGGCGTTGGCCGCGATGGCCCCGGTGCCGAAGAGCGGAAAAATCCGCTGGGTCAGGAGCTTGCCGATCCAAAACATGGAGTTCTCAAAAAAGCTGGGGATGCCTACCCCGAGAATGTCCCTGATCATCGGGGGGATCAAGCGGACGCGGAACAGCCCGGCCAGAGAAACGGCGCCGCGGCTCCGATGGAGAAGCGCCGTGGTAACGGCCGCCGCCGCGACGCGGCAAATCAGGGTGGAAAGCGCCGCGCCCGCCACGCCGAGCTTCAGCAGGTAAATAAACAGGCAGTTGCCGCCTATGTTCAGAATATTGACCATTAGCGAGATACGCATGGGGCTGCGCATATCCTTCGCGGCGCGCAGCAGGGCCGCGTTGGCGTTATACAGCGCCAGAGCGGGGTAAGAGCAGGCCGTGAGCAGAAAGTAGGTCAGAGCGGCCCCCATCACATCGGGCTCGATGGAGCCATAGAACAAGCGGATGATGGGCCGGCGCAGAAGGAGCGCCACAGCCGTCATCCCCAGCGACAGGAGGGTGACGGCGTAGACCAGCTGTTTGGCGGAGGCTCTGGCGCTTTCCAGGTCCTGCCGGCCGATATACTGGCTGACGGCCACCGCGCCGCCGGTGCACAGCGCGGCAAGGCCGACAACCAGTAGCTGGTTGATGTTGTCAACAATGTTGACGCCGGCGGTGGCGTACTCCCCCAGCGGGCTGACCATGAGATTATCGGCGGCGCCCATAGCGACCGCCAAAAGCTGCTCAATAATGAGCGGCCATATGAGCCCCAGAAAGCGGCGGTCGATTTTGGGCTTTCTCACTGTTTATTTCTTGGCCACGGCGTCTTTAAGCGCCTTGCCCGCCTTGAATACCGGCACCTGGGTGGCGGGGGAGATCAGCTCCTCGCCGGTCTGCGGGTTGCGGACCTTCTTCTCCGCGCGGTCACGGGCCTCAAAGGACCCGAAGCCCACGAACTGAATTTTTTCGCCGGCGGCGAGGGCTTCGCTGAGCGCCTTGAGAAACGCGTCGACCCATGCGGCGGCCTGCTTCTTGTCGACGTCTTCCCGCTCCGCGAGCTGGCTGATAAAGTCTTGTTTGGTCATTGTGTGCTCCTTTGGCTTTTTTTGAATTTGTTTGGCTTCAGGCATTATACCAAAATGCCAGGCCGAATGCAAGCCTTTCCCACATATTTATTCTGATATTTTCTCACAGGAATTCCCAAAAAAACTCACAGGTATCACCAGGCGCGCGGATTTATTTTCCCTTAAAAAATTGGGCTGTTTTCAAAATTTGGGATACGGAATATTTCATGTACTAAAACGAATTCTTTTTCACGCGCTGCAATTGACAAGCCGGTACCGGCACTGTAGAATGGGCGGGAACCTTCGAACGGCTGAAGCTTTGCGATTATAGCAATAAAGTGCAATCGCAATCTAAAAAAGCGCGTTATTTCATCGGCTAAAGGAGTGATCTCTTGGATGTCCTGCGCATCGTCATATACGACACAAACCCGGCTGAGCTGGAGCGGTATACGGCGGCTTGCCGGGCCATTTGCGAAAAAAACCAGGTGCGGGCTATTTTCTCGGCCTTCAACAGCGGCAAGGCCCTTCTGTTCGAGATGATGGACCCCGCCTTTTCCTCCAGGGTCAGCATTCTCGTGCTCGAGCCCTGCAACGGCGGCGAGGCGATGGCCGAACGGCTTCGCTCCCTGGGCTATGACGGGATTATCCTGTACCACAGCTGGGCCGCCGACGAGAGCTTGTTCTATCAGGCATTCGACGCGGGAGCCTACAATTATGTCAACAAAAAAGGCCAGGCGCGGTTTCTGGCGGTGTTTGAACGGGCGCTGAACGCCGCCCTGCGGCTGGAGCGCCAGTACATCATCCTCAGCTGCGGCGGCGAATACCGGCAGCTCGACCTGCGGGATATCCATTTTTTCGAGGCCGGCACGGACCACATGGTCACGGTCTGGTATACGGGCGGCAAATTCCGTTTCCGCTCCAGCCTTTCCGACCTGGAGGAGCGCTTAAAGAACCGCGGCTTCATCCGCATTCACCGCGCCTATATCGCGGCAATCGACGCCCTGCATCATGTCTCATATGAAGAAGCGACCCTCTTCAACGGCATGTCCATTCCGGTCAGCCGAAGAAATTACGCCGCCGTGAAAGAAGCTCTGGACAAACGCAGCCTCTATTATGCGGGAGAATAACGACATGAAGAATAAAGCGCGCATTCCCCGGATATTACGAGCCGCCCTCCTTCTTGCTCTGCTGTTTTATTTATCCGCGCCCGCTGTTTGGGCCACGCCCGACGAGGACTGCGCCGCGGGCCGGCACCAGTACGCCGAGCTCCGGCGGGTCGAGGCCACGGCGATGGAGGACGGCGAAATCTCCTATCTTTGCGGCAACTGCGGGCAGCGGTATACGGAAATCCTGTACGCCACCAGCCACCTTTGGGGGGAATGGGTCACCGACAGCCCCGCCACCTGCACAGAACAGGGAACGCGGCGGCGCACCTGCACCCGCGGCCAGATCCATGACGAGCAAGGCTCCTTGCCAGCTCTCGGACACAATTACCTGGAAACCGTGACCGAGCCCGGCTGCGAGGAGGAGGGCCTTCGCACGTTCAGCTGTTCCCGCTGCCGCGACGTATACACGGAGCCTATTCCCGCCACCGGGCACGCGTATGAAGAATTTGTTTCAGAGGAACCCGCCTGCATGACGCCGGGCCTGAAGAGCTTCATCTGCGAAAACAATCCCGCGCATGTCTACGAAGAAAGCATTCCCGCGATTGGCAGTCACGCCTTCGGCGAATGGCAGACGCGGATCCCTGCCGAAGAAGGCGCGCAGGGGCTGGAAATACGTATATGCACCCGCTGCGGCCTGGAAGAGCCCCGGACGCTCCCCGCGCTGCCCACGCTGCCGGCGACAACCGCCGCGCCGCCGGAGCCACCTGACGAGATTCCCGTTCTGGACATCGTGCTCGTCGGGGCAAGCGCGCTCTCTCTGGGCTTCTTCGCGTTTCTTTTGATTCCGTTTTTCCTGTGCTTCGCGTATATCAAAAAGCGGCAGGAGGCCGTAAAGCGGCGCGACGAGCTGCAAATTGAGGTGGATAAAAAATATGGCTTTAAGTAATTGGATCGAGCTCTCTGCCCTTCTGCTGATTTTAACAGCGGGCCTGATTATATGGCTGCTGTGCAGAAAAAAGCTCAGCCGGTATGACGGCGTGGAAGGCTTTATCACGGAGCGGGGCAAGCTGCCCGCGAGAAGAAAACTGGATATCGAGGAAGAGATTGAGCGCCTGGAAGCACTGCTCGAAAGAGACGAAAGGGAATAATCTTCCCCACCGTTATCCACGCCATATGGGCGCCGTTTAGGACAAAAGCTGCTGTTGAGCGGATAAATATGTTATCTTGCGATTTAAGGAGGGGGTAATTGTGCCGGGGCTGCGAGGGCAGACGCTGCTGAGCGAGGGCGAAATGGACAAGCTCATAGACCTCCTGGACGCCTGCCTGGGGGCGCGGGCGGAGCCGGAAGCCCCGTGGGGGCTGCCGGCCGCTCCGGGGCCGGGAAAAAGGCCGGCGGGGTATGCCCGCAAGGCGACCGCCCGCAAAATCATTTCCGCCGTGCTGTTTTACGGCCTTTTGTCGATGCTGGTCCTGGGGGCGTTTTTGATTTCGCGGGGGGATAAAAAGCCGGTTTTCGGCTACACCTTCGCCAACGTGCTCACCTGGTCCATGCAGCCGGAAATCCCCCAGGGTTCCCTGGTGATCATCAAGGATGTGGACCCGGATACCCTCGAAATCGGCGACGACATTACATACATGCAAAATGCCGAAACCTCGGTGACGCACCGGATTATCGGCATCACGGAGGACCTGGGCGGCACGGGCCAGCGCGGCTTCGAAACCCAGGGCATCGACAACGACGCGCCCGACTTCGAGCTCGTCCCCGCCGTCAACGTGGTGGGAAAGGTCGTGTTCCACGCGCCGCTGCTGGGCGAATGGCTGGATATCCTGCGCAGGAACCTGCTTCTGTTCGCGGGCTTTACCGCGGGGCTTATCCTGCTGGCCGTGTTCCTTCGCGGCGCGCTCAAAAAAGGCCCAAATCGATTTCCCGGCCGGCCGCCCGTTCTGCCCGAGGAGCGGCAAAGCGGGGAATCGAATGAGCATATATCTCCGGCAAAGCAAGGCAAAGCGCAAAGCAAATTTCAAAGAAAATCCCAAAGCAAATCCCAAAGCAAATCGCAAGGCAAAGCAAAGCAATGAAAGGAAGAATCAGCATGCAAACAAAGACAAAACGCGCTCTCAGCGCCGTGTGCGCGATCATCGTCGCGGCAGCCCTGGCGGTCGGCGGCACCTTCGCCTACCGGAACCAGGAGAGGAAATCCAACGTTGTCAGCGGAAAAGCAAGGTATCAGGCCCGGCTTGTGGAGGATTTCGACGACGATCAGGAATGGGATACCGAGAAAGAAATCATCAAAACGGCCAAGGTGGTGAACCTGGGCGGCACCAACCAGTTCAAGGGCAGTAACTGGGGCGAAATCTATGTCGCCGTGCAAATCCTGGAGTACATGGACATCACACCGGTCAATTACAGCTACTACAAAGGCGAAGCCACGGAGCCCGTCCGCTTTATGGTGGACATCACAGGCGACTTCGTGCGCATCCCGGCCGAGGATTCGGAAGGCGACCCCATCTCCCCCGCGGATCTCGCGGCCGCGGTCGCCAGCTATGACTGGACACTGGTCATCCCCGGCACCGATCCGGAAAACATCGCCCGCCGAGGCGCCTTCGTGGCCAGCCTCGCGAGCAGAATCAGCACCTGGACTGAAGTGCAGGGCTATTTCGACGAAGAGCCCTTCTACTACCTGCCCACCATCCCGGGCGACCCGAACGGACAGTACGGCGCCTATGTGGTGGAGGACGCCTCCGCGAACGTGGCGGGCCGCGAGGCCATCGTGGGCACGCAGCGCGTGAACGCCAACGCCCCCCACGCGGATTACGTGGCCAACTATGAGCCGCACCTGTGGGACGACTGCTACCTGGCGTCCCACGACTACGCCGAGCTCGTTCTGGGCGAGCATGAGGCCGATTGGATCCTGCTCAGCGAGTGGGATGGCCAGCCTGTCGCGATGTGGCTTCTCGACGACAGCCCGGCGGGCCAGGGCTGGGCCTATTGGGGCCAGGCGCTTCCGCCTTATACGGAAAACGGCCCGAGCAACGAAACCAAGGAGCTGCTGAAGGCCATCCAGCCCATCGTGATGCCCGAGGACGAAATTTACTACGACGTATACGTTCACATGGATGCCTACAGCCTCAGCGAAATGCCCAGCGGCTGGCCGCTGTACGTAGCGCCCGCGCAGCCCACGGCGCCCAGCAGCATCAGCCCGGCCAGTCTGCTCGGCGCCACAGCCGGCGTGTTCTATAGCCAGACCCTGACCGCCGCGGGCAGCAAGCCCATGACCTGGGCAGTAACCTCCGGCTCCCTGCCGGACGGCCTGAGCCTTTCCACCGCCGGCGTGATCTCCGGCACGCCCACAACGCCCGGCGGCCCCTACAGCTTCACCGTGGAGGCCACCAACGCGGGCGGCTCCGCGACAGAAAGCTTCAACATGACCGTAGGCGTGGCCCCGGTCTCACCGGTTATCACCACCGGCACCCTGCCCGACGGCAAGGTAGGCACGGCGTATAACGAGACCCTCGTGGCGACGGGAGACCTGCCCATCACCTGGAGCATCGACGGCGACCTGCCGGCCGGCCTGATCCTCGACGGAGGCACCGGCGTCATTTCCGGCACGCCCGCGGCGGCCGGCACGTTTGACTTCAACGTGATAGCTCTCAACGACGCGGGCAGCGCGACGAGGGGGCTGACCATCATTGTGACCACCGACGTGCTGGCGACCAATACGCAGCCCGAAAACGGGTTCCCGAGCCACATCGACTCCGATAACCCCGAATTGAGCAACACCACCCAGGCCCTCTATGTTAGCGGCGTAGAGGATTATCATCTTCGCTTCGCTTCCATCGCTTTGGAGGATATTCTGACCACCCCCTCCGCGATAGCGAGCGCGACCGTAGCGGCGGTCGACCCGGCCCTGGCGAGCTTCATCAACGCGGGGAACAATACCTTTGTCCAACCGGGAGGCGTCACCACATGGGGCGACGGCAAGCGCTCCATCATATGCGAGTGGTCCAACTTCACCCCCACCGCCCTGGCCACGCTTGACGACGCGGTCACGACAGTGTGGTATGAAGGCGGCGCGCCGGTTGTCACCACCGATGTGCTCCTGAGCTTCAATGGCCAGTCCGCGACAGTTACCGTCGCGTTCTACTACACGCATACCCTGATGATATAAGCATTAAATCTATTTGGTTCGTTTTACGCGCGGGGGCGGATGAGCCCCATTCACCCCCGCGTTTTCGGGATAATTACCGGAATAAAACAGGAGGTAACCTATGAAAAAAATCAATAAACGCTGGCTGGCTCTTATCATAGCCTCGGCTCTTCTGCTGAGCTCCGTAGCGGTTGGCCTGGGCCTGACCTACGCGGCGCCGGACCCGCTGCGGGTGCGCTTAACGCAGCCGAACAGCTATGTGAACGTGGTGGAAAAGGACCGCACCG
>WRMQ01000036.1 GCA_009777055.1 Oscillospiraceae bacterium | reverse complement strand
TTCGTCCAGTTCCTTCTGCTCCAGCGCCAGCAGAATCCGCTCGAATTCCTCCGGCAGGTCCGGCAGGGAGACAGCCTCCTCTGTGCCGCTGGTCATATCCTTGAGCTGCGCGCGCTGCATTTTCAGCTCCTCTTCGCCCAAAACGATCGTATAGCGCGCGCCCAGCTTATTGGCATATTTCATTTGCGCCTTGAGGGAGCGGCCCACGATGTCGTACTGTGCACCCCAGCCGGCGGCGCGGATTTCGTTTGCCAGCCGCGCGGCCACGGCGAGGCCTTCACTGTCCATTGTGGCGATGTAGAGCTCGCAGGCCGCGGGCTCCGGCAGGGGGGCGCTCAGGGCCCGCAGCTGCATCCAGACGCGCTCCAGGCCGATGCCGAAGCCCAGGGAGGGCGTACGCGTCCCGCCCAGCTCCTCAATGAGGCCGTCGTAGCGCCCGCCGCCGCCCAGGACCAGGCCGTTCAGCTCCGGCAGCTCGGAAACGAGCTCAAACACCGTGCGGGTGTAGTAATCCAGCCCGCGCACGATGCGGGGGTTGACCGTATATTCCGTTCCAACGGCATCCAGGAGCCCGCGCACTTCGGCAAAATGGCTTGCGCATTCACCGCAGACATGATCTGTCACATTGGGCGCGCCCGCCGCGATTTCGGCACAGACCGGGCTTTTGCAGTCCAGGATGCGCATGGGGTTACGCTCCAGACGTTCTTTGCAGGTTTCGCAGAGGCTTTCGCTTTGCAGCCTGAAATATTCCCGCAGGCGCTCCAGATAGACCACCCGGCAGTCCGGGCAGCCGATGGTGTTGAGCTCAATCCGGTAGTGGTCCAGGTCCACAGCCGCGAAATATTCCGCCGCCAGGGCGATGAGCTCCGCGTCCGCCGCCGGGGGCGCCGCGCCGAAGCACTCCACGCCGAACTGGCTGAACTCCCGCTGGCGGCCCGACTGGGGTTTTTCGTAGCGGTAGCAGCGGGTGATGTAGCTCACCTTGCAGGGCAGCGCCTCGGCCAGGAGCCCGTGCTCCAGGCAGGCCCGGGCGGCGCCCGCCGTGCCCTCGGGCCGCAGGCTGATAGAGCGGCCGCTTTTATCAAAGAAGGTATACATCTCTTTTTGCACCACGTCCGTGGTGTCGCCCACCGAGCGCTCGAAGAGCTCGGTATGCTCGAACACAGGTGTACGGATTTCGTAATAGCCGAAGGCTTCCGCGGTGAGCAGGGCGGCGTTTTCGATATAGCGCAGCTCCTGCGACTCGTTCGGCAGGATATCCCGCGTGCCGCGGACGGCTTTGGTGAGTAAGGGCATGAGCGGCTCCTTTCTATGCCGGGAGGTCGATGCTGTTTTCGTATAATTCGTGAGGGGCGATGTCTTGGCCATTGGGCCATTCGACGCTTATCCCACCATCAATTAAGCGAACTCCCCGAAAATAGGAGGTGTTGCGCAGTTCCTCATACCAGGAACCAAAAATATATGGAGCAACGTCGAACAGCTTGCGCTCACCGGTTTCGTAAACCAGTTCCAGCATATACGGTCTTTGGACCTTTACTTGTGTTAGATTTGGAGGGATAATAATAACGATCACCTACCTCAGCGGTTCAATTCTGAAGACCTGCTCGCCTTCTGAAATTAAATCCCAATTGGCTTTGATTTCCTCTTGATGGATTTCCATCCAGGCCAAAAGCAGCTTCATTTTGTTGCGGGGAATCTCTCCTGTCAGCACCTCGCCGTCGAGGGCGACAACCACCCTTTTTCCGGAATAGAAGGCATGGATATGGGGCGCATGATGCTGCCCCTGATCTTCTTTGAAAATTCGCACAATTATCCCGTAAAAAACGGACAATACAGGCATGTTCATCCCCCTACCACTCAATCTTTTTTCTGCTCTGCCGTTGAATCTCCCGCCAGTCGAGGTCTCCCCGCTCCAGGGCGTGGATGAGTGCCTCCGCCGTGGCGATGTTGGTGGCCGCGGGAATGTTGTGCACGTCGCACAGGCGCAGCAGGTTGTTCTCCTCCGGGTTTTCGCCGGCGTTGATGCCGTCGCGGAAGAGCATGATCAGGTCAAGCTCGTCGCAGCTGACCATGGATTCCACCTGCTCCACACCGCCCTGGCCGGAATACAGCAGCTGCACCGTGAGGCCCGTGGCCTCCATGATGATGCGGCCTGTGGAGCCTGTGGCAAAGAGCGTATGCTTGCCGAACACACCGCAGTAGGCGATGCAAAACTGCGTCATAAGCTCTTTTTTGGTGTCGTTCGCGATCAATGCGATGTTCATGGATAGTACACCCCAATCCTAGATGTTAGATGTTAGACGATAGACATTAGACCTCAAAGCTGGTCAATATAGAGCGTAATTATTCCTCCGCCCCCTGCGTGGGCGGGGCGTCCTGCTCGGGCAGGGCGTCGGCGGGCTCGTCCTCGCTGGCGGGGGCGCAGGCGATGGTGATCACCCGTTCGCCTTCGCCCAGCTTCATCACGCGCACGCCCCGGGAGGGCCGGTTCACCTGGCTGATCTGCGCCACGGGAATACGGATGATCACCCCGTGGGAGGAGATGAGAATCAGGTCCTCCGTTTCATCGACGACCGTGATCGCCGCGACTTTTCCGAAGCGGGCGGTGTGGTAGTTGCGCACGCCCTTGCCGGCACGGGATTGCAGGCGGTAATTTTCCGCCGCGCTGCGCCTTCCCAGCCCCGTTTCGCTCACGGTGAGAATGGTCTTGCCCCCGGCGACGACGTCCATGCCGATCACCTCGTCGCCCTCCCGCAGATGGATGGCCTTGACGCCCCGGGCATTGCGGCCCAGAGGCCGCGCGTCGTCCTCGTTGAAGCGGATGGCCATGCCCTCCCGCGTGGCGAGGATCAGCTCGTCGCTGCCGCCGGTAAGGCGCACCCAGGCCAGCTCGTCGTCCTCGTCCAGGCGCAGGGCGATTACGCCGTTCTTGCGCACGTTGCGGAATTCGCTCAGCGAGGTGCGCTTGATGATGCCCTGGCGGGTGACCATGCACACGAAGATGTCGCTGACGGCGGCCTCGGCGGCGTTTCTGGGGGCGGAGATGAGCGCGCTGACTTTTTCATCGCCGTTGATGGGCAGCAGGTTGACGATGTTCATGCCCTTGCTGGCGCGGGAGCCCTCGGGAATCTCGTAGCCCTTGAGCCGGTAGACCCGGCCCCGGGTGGTGAAGACCATCACGTAATCGTGGGTGGAGCAGGTGAACATGGTGCGCACCACGTCCTCCTCCCGGCGGGTCATGCCCTTCACGCCGCGCCCGCCGCGCCGCTGGCTCTGGTAGGTGTCAATGGGCATGCGCTTAACGTAGCCCATGGTGGTCATGGTGTAGACGCAGGTCTCCTCGGGGATGAGGTCCTCAATGTCCACCTCGCCGCTGATGTTTTGAATCTCGGTGCGGCGGGGGTCGCCGAATTTATCCCGGATGGCGCACAGCTCCTCCTTGAGCAGGGCCAGCAGCTTCATCGGGTCGGCCAGCAGAGCCTCGAACTCCTTGATCTGCTCCATGAGCTGGGCCAGCTCATCCTCGATCTTGCCGCGCTCCAGGCCGGTCAGCTGGCCCAGGCGCATCTGCACGATCGCCTGCGCCTGGGGGTCGTCGAGGCCGAAGCGTTCCATCAGCCTCGCCTTGCCCTCGGGAATGCTCTTTGACGAGCGCAGGATGGCGATCACCTCGTCGATATGATCCAGCGCCACCAGCAGGCCTTCCAGGATATGCGCGCGCTCCCGCGCCTTGCGCAGGTCATATTTCGTGCGCCGGGTGATGACCTCTACCTGAAAATCGATATAATGCCGCAGCATCTGCTGGAGCGTGAGCATTTTGGGCTCGCCGTTCACCAGGGCGATCATCATCACGCCGAAGGTGCTTTGCATCTGCGTGAAGGAATACAGCCGGTTGAGCACCACCTGGGGGTTCGCGTCCCGTTTGAGGTCCACCACCAGGTCCATGCCCTCCCGGGAGGAGTAGTCGTTAACGGCGCTCACGCCCTCAATCCGCTTGTCTTTCACCAGCTGGACGATGGCTTCGTGCAGGCGCGCCTTGTTCACCACATAGGGCAGCTCCGTGACGTGAATGGCGAAGCGGCCGTCTTTTTTCTCGCGGATTTCCGCGCGGGCCCGGACGACAACCTTGCCGCGCCCCGTGGCGTAGGCGGCCCGGATCCCCGCGCGGCCCATGATGATGCCCGCCGTGGGGAAATCCGGCCCCTGGATGTGCTCCATGAGCTCCTCAAGGCCCGCCTCGGGGTTGTCGATGAGGCAGCAGATGGCGTCAATGACCTCTGTGAGGTTGTGGGGCGGGATATTCGTGGCCATGGCCACCGCGATGCCCGTGGAGCCGTTGACCAGCAGGTTCGGGAAGCGTGAGGGCAGCACCGTTGGCTCCTTGAGGCGGTCGTCGTAGTTGGGCACGAAGTCCACGGTGTCTTTTTCGATATTCGTGAGCATTTCCACCGAGAGCCTGCTCATGCGGGATTCCGTGTAGCGGTAGGCCGCGGGCGGGTCGCCGTCCACGGAGCCGAAGTTGCCGTGGCCGTCCACGAGCAGGTAGCGCATGGAGAAATCCTGGGCCATGCGCACCATGGCGTCATACACCGAGGCGTCGCCGTGGGGGTGATAGCTGCCCAGCACCGCGCCCACGGTGTCCGCGCATTTGCGGTAGGCTTTTTCGGGGGCCAGGCCGTTGCGGTGCATGGTGAAAAGGATGCGCCGGTGCACGGGCTTGAGCCCGTCGCGCACATCAGGCAGCGCGCGGGAGGTGATGACGGACATGGAATAATCAAGAAATGACTTTCTCATTTCCCGCACGATTTCCACATTAACAATTTTCTGTTGCTCCAGGGAGGTTAAGTCGAATCCCATGGCTATTCACCGCCTTCCTCTTGCCTGCGATCTTCTTGCTCATGCTCTTCTTGCATTTGCCTTGCGATTTTCGCCAGTTCCATCATATCTGTTATTCCTTCAGTTCGTTTTTTCCACTCATGGTTTTCACCGCCTCTGCAGGCCGATGAAATGTTTCTATATATCCAGGTTCCTGACCTTCTTCGCGTTCTTTTCGATGAACTCCCTGCGCGGCTCCACGGGCGCGCCCATGAGCACCGAAAAGGCCTCGTCCGCCGCGATGGCGTCGTCCATCGTTACCCGCAGCATCGTGCGGAAGGACGGGTCCATCGTGGTTTCCCACAGCTGCTCGGCGTCCATTTCGCCCAGACCCTTGTATCGCTGGATGTCGCAGTCGCCGCCCAGCTCCTCCATGCGCGCGTCCCGCTCCTCGTCCGAAAAGGCGTAGCGGTGGCGTTTGCCCTTGCTCACCTTATAAAGAGGCGGCTGGGCGATGTAGATGTTTCCGTTGTCGATCAGCGGGCGCATATAGCGGAAGAAAAACGTGAGCAGCAGCACGCGGATATGCGCGCCGTCCACATCGGCGTCGGCCATGATGATGACCTTGTTGTAGCGCAGCCGGGCGATGTCGAAGTCCTCATAGATGCCTGTGCCCAGCGCCGTAACCACCGGCACCAGCTTTTCGTTGCCGATGACCTTGTCCATGCGCGCCTTTTCCACGTTGAGCATCTTGCCCCAAAGGGGTAATATCGCCTGGAAGCGCCGGTCGCGCCCGGATTTCGCGCTGCCGCCGGCGGAATCCCCCTCAACGATATAGAGCTCCGTCACCTCCGGGTTTTTCTCGGTGCAGTCGGCCAGCTTGCCCGGGAGGGAGGCGCCGTCTATGCCGCTCTTTTTGCGGGCGAGATCCCGCGCCTTGCGGGCGGCCTCCCTGGCCCGGGAGGCGTCCAGGGCCTTGGCGAAGATCGCCTTGGCGATGGAGGGGTTTTCCTCGAAGTAGTACATGAGCTTCTCGTACACCAGGGCGGAGACCATCTGGGTCATCTCGGTGTTGCCCAGCTTGGCCTTGGTCTGGCCCTCGAACTGCGCCTCGGTGAGCTTGACGCTGATCACCGCGGTGAGGCCCTCGCGCACGTCGTCGCCGGAAAGATTTTTGTCGTTGTCCTTTAAAATTTTGAACTTGCGGCCATAGTCGTTGAATACCCGGGTCAGCGCGCTTTTAAAGCCTGTTTCGTGGGTGCCGCCGTCCACGGTATGCACGTTGTTGGCGAAGCTGAGCAGCAGCTCGTTGTAGCTGTCGTTGTATTGCAGCGCCACCTCCGCCGAACGGTCACCGCTCACGGCGAAAAGGCGGATGGGCGTTTCGTGCAGGGGCGTGAGGCCCCGGTTGCTGTTGAGGAATTCCGCGAAGCTGGCGATGCCGCCCTCGTAGCGGAAGCTGCGCTCCGCGATTTGCCCCGGGTCGCGGCTATCCCGCAGAATCAGGCGCAGGCCGGCGTTGAGAAAGGCGGATTCCCGCAGGCGGCGCTCCAGGATTTCGAAGTCGTAGGAGGTGGTTTCGGTGAAAATTTCCGGGTCGGGCCGGAAGGAAATGAGCGTTCCCGTCAGCTCTGTGTCTCCGGCGACCTCCAGCTCCGTCACGGGGCTGCCCCGCTCAAAACGCTGGCGGTACACATGCCCCTCGCGGGACACCTCGACCTGGAGCCATTCCGAAAGGCCGTTGACCACGGAGCAGCCCACGCCGTGCAGCCCGCCGGACACCTTATAGCCGCTGCCGCCGAACTTGCCGCCGGCGTGCAGCACCGTCAGGGCCACGGTAACACCGGGCAGGCCCATTTTTTCGTTGATGCTCACGGGAAAGCCGCGGCCGTTGTCGCGCACGGAAATCACGTCCCTGGGCAGAATCTCCACCGTAATCTCGGTGCAGATGCCGGCCAGGGCCTCGTCGATGGAGTTATCCACGATTTCATAAACCAGATGGTGGAGCCCGCGCGGCCCGGTGGAGCCGATATACATACCCGGGCGCTTGCGCACGGCCTCAAGGCCGTCAAGCACCTGAATGTCGTCATATGTGCCGGTCACGGCGGTGTCCAGCTGCTCCGCGTCGTCAAACCGGATGTCGTCCCGCAATTCCTGTTCGTCCAAAATGTCATACCCTCCTGGAATCAATTAACAATTGTATGCCGGAACCGCTATTTTTCATCATTAATTGTTCATTGTTCATTGTTCATTGTTAATTGTTCATCGCTACATGCCCGGCATGCCCTGTCCGCCGCCGCCGCTCATCAGCTGCTGGAAAAAGCCGGTCTTTTTCTTGTCCTTCTTTGGCTTGTAGGGCGGGGGCTCCGCGAGCTTTTTCTTCGCCCGCTTCCCCGCGGCGGAGCCCAGATACTGGTTGACATTGATGACGACCGGCGCCAGGTCCGCGCTCATGTAGTCGACGCAGTTGGCCAGCAGCTCCTCGTCGTTTTCCAGGGAGCCCAGTACCGTCACCGCGACCAGGGATTGCGCGTCGTTGAGGCCATTTTCGTAGACCTCGTTGAAGAGCTTGAACAGCCGCGTCATCTCGGCGGGATTGTTCCGCCGGATCGCGCCGCGCACCGCCTCGTTGCCCTGCTCCAAAAAGAATTCCTCGCAGAGAAATTCGCCGTATTTGTCGTAGTTCTCTTTATAGGCCGTCCGCAGCTCGGGGAAGATTCCCGTGAAGCTGTTGGCGAAGGACAGCGTGTCGTAGTACGCGTCGCCGTTTTTCACGGCGGATTTCGAAACGCCCTTGGGCATCTTTTTAGCGCCGGCGCCGCCGGTTTTTTTCTTTTTTCCGCCGCATTTTACCAGCAGCTCATTGCCGAAGTCGTCGGCGACGTACCGCAGATCCCGCTGGTCGGCCCGGTCGAGCTCCAGCAGCGAAACCGCCAGCCGGGCGAAGGAATCCTCCAGCGCGTCCGCGTCGGCGCTGAAAAACAGCGCGATTCTGTCGTCAAAAAATTCCAGCCGCAGCGCGCCGCTTTCGCCTGTCCAGCGCAGCACGACCTTGCCGTTTTCGGCCATTGGTTCGGCCTTGGCCGAAAACCCGGTTTCCTTGAGCGCGGCCTCCATCAAGCGCTGCAGCTCCGCCAGCGCGTCCCTCGCATCCATCATAGCCCATTTCCTTCCTCATCAGATCAATTCGCGGTAGTGCATTTATAATAGTATAACATATCCGGACGCGTTTGTCACGCAGAATTTTGCGAAAATCGGCTGAAAATTTAGAATTATTTGCTGCGTGAAAGAATCATTTGAAGAATCATTTGAAGAATCATTTGACGGATCATTTTGAAGGAAGCGTGTTGATTCCGTTTCAAAACTGTAAAATTGACGAAAACCCTTGCTATTTCAGTAAAATTCTGATACACTAAGCATATACACGCCAAGAATAAACGCCAAAAACTTTTCAAAGAGGGGATTATTATGTTGAGGAAATTTCTATGCGGCCTGCTGGCCGTGATGGCGGCTGTTGTTTTCACGGGCTGTGAGGCCACCCGGCTGGGCGAGGACCCGCCCACCACATCCCCGCCCCCGCTTACCCCCGACATCGTGGACCAGGTAAGGGACGAGGTCGGCGACGACGACGACGCGCTGCAAAAAGCGCTGCGCGAAAGCGGCTTTGACGTGGACGTCAGCGGCGGCGAGATCAACGTCAGGCCCCCTGAGGGCGTGAGCGTGCCCGCGGGGGAGGAAACCACCGTCGCCCCGCCGAAGCCCCTGCAGGACGGAAAAGAAGTTCCCGCCAGCGAGGCCTACGGCTATGCGAAAAAAGCGCTTGAGACCTTCCAGAGCGGTGTCTATACTTTAAAAGGTCGCGCCATTATCAGCGCCGCCAGTGGCAGCTCCGGCTATCAGAGCGTTGTCGTTGTCATGGACAAAAATCGAATGGCTTATGAATTCGTGACCGATTGGCTGCAGACGATGAAGGATTCCATGGGCGATAAGCAGTATTATGGCCAGGCGGCGATTCAGGCGGGCATTTCCGAAACGCTGTTCGGCAAGCGCCAGCGTTTTATCGTCACCCCTGAAAGTCTCGTTTGGGCGTTTCCGGACCGCAAGAAATATCTGAACTTTATGGAAATGGCCGCCCAGCTCGCTGCGGAACAGGGCGAATCGCCCGACATGACCGAGATGGAAGCCAAGGATATGATGAGGGAGCTCTCTGAGGCGCTGAATTTCAATCAATACGGCAACCTCCAGGTGCCCCGGGATATCAAAGCCCAGGAGACAACCGACGAAAAGGGGAACAAATATCTCAGCGTGAAGCTGATAAAGGAGGATGGTGAATTTGTCCGCCTGAGCTTTGTCGGCGGCGAGCTCAAACGGATGGAGGATTCCGTCATGGACGGAGACGGCAAGCAGGTTATCAGCGTGATAGAAATCGACGAGTTTAAGCCCACAGCAGACGAGAGCTACTTTAGCGTCAAGGGCATGAGCCCAATGAAGATTACAGAGCTTGAAAAGGCCTTTGGAAGCCTTAGTGGGTTTTTCGACTAATGCGCGGTACGGATTCCCGCTCCCGCACGGCCCTGGTTACCGGGGCCTCCGGGGCCATAGGGCAGGCTGTCGCGCGCGCGCTCGCGCCGCGGGTTAAAGGCATCGTTTTGCACTGCAATCAAAATAGCTCCGCGGCCAGGCAGCTGGCGGCGGAGCTTTGCCCGCATCTGGAAATTGAGGTCGTCTCCGCGGACCTGGGCGATGAAAGCCAGGCGCGGGCCCTTTTCCGCCGGGCGGAGGAGCGCTTCGGCGGCGTGGATATCCTCGTCAACAGCGCGGGAATCGCCCTGCCGCAGCAGCTCGTTACCGACACAGCGATGCGGGATTTTGACCGCCTCTTCGCCATTGACGTGCGCAGCGTATTCCTGTGCTGCCAGCACGCGCTGCCGCATATGGTCCGCCAAAAATACGGGCGCATCGTGAACATTTCGTCCATGTGGGGCGTTTCGGGAGCCTCCTGCGAGGTGGCGTATTCCGCCGCGAAGGCCGCCGTGGCCGGCATGACGAAGGCCCTTGCCCGCGAGCTTGCCCCCAGCGGGGTCACGGTCAATTGCGTGGCCCCCGGCGTAATTGATACCCCTATGAACGCCCATCTTTCCCCGGCGGAGCTTTGCTCGCTTCGCGCCGAAACGCCGCTGGGCAGATTGGGAACACCGGAGGATGTGGCGGCGGCTGTTCAATATTTCGCATCCGGGGAGGCGGGCTTCTGCACCGGACAGATCTTATTGGTAGACGGAGGATTTTGTTAGCGAAATTCGCTTTGCATGCAATGAAGGGATGTGAAGTGTTATGAAGAGAAGTGTTATGAAAAACAGGCAAAACCGAAAAAGCAAAGCAACAGGGGCCATTCTGAAACGGAGCATGGCGCTGGGCTTTGCTTTTTTGCTGGCCTTCGCGGGGCTTTGGAGCCTGTCTCCCGGCCAGCCGGAGGGCTCCGCCGGGGCGGCCGCGCCCCTGCGCGTCGACTGGGAGGCCTTCCCTCCGGATCCCGTGCGCTTCGAGCCGCCGGAAACGGAGCCGCCCCCCCTGGAAAGCTACCGGGCCCCGCCGGAGGATTTTGCCTACGACGCCGAACGCGGGCTTGGGTATGTAAAAAATATCGTCATCGCGTACTTTGCCCGGGGGACCTCGGAGGAGGAAAAGCGGCGGGCCGTTGACGCCGTGGGCGGCGAGGTCGTGGGCCGCGCCGACGCCGTGGGCCGGTGGACGGTTTTGCTGCGCTCCGGCGGGGACCTGCCCGCGCTGGAGGACGCCTGCGCCGCGCTGGAGCGGCAGCCCGGCGTCACGGCGGCCACCATCGACCACGTGCTGCGTCTGAGCGTCCAGGCCGTGCCTGACCCCTGGAAGGGCGGCGGCTTCGACGACGAGACGCAAAACCGCTGGGCGGCGGAGACGATACGCGCGCCGGAGGCCTGGGCCTACAACCCCTATATCACCCAAACGGTGCGCGTGGGAATGGTCGACCAGGGGGTGCGGGCCAGCCATGAGGAGCTCAGCGGCAGCGTGCAGCTTCTCACCAATATCAATTTGCCCGACTGGGACGATTCCGGCCAGGATCATGTGTATTCCTATACCTCGGTTCCCACCTGGCACGGCACCGGTGTGGCCAGCCTGATGGCCGCTAAGGCCGATAACGGCAAGGGCCTCGCGGGCGTGGCCCCGGAGGCTCAGGTGTTTGCCTTCAACTACGCCAGGGCGATCACCGAGCTGTTCCCGGAGGAAGCCTTAATTGAGCAGCAGATGAGCATTCTTCTTGATGGCTTGATCGCCGCCGTTGTGCGCGGCGCGAAGGCCGTGAATTATTCCACGGGCATGATACCGAACAATGGAATGGTTGAGCTGTCGGCGCCAGAGATCGCGGAGCACGCGCGGGTGGCCTCCCTGGCCATTGCCCAGCTGCTCAGCTACGGCTATCCGAATTTTGTGGCGGTGCAGTCCGCCGGCAACCAGCCGCAGGACGCCAGGCATAACGGGCTGTTTGCCAGCGTCACGCCGCTGAACACCCAGCTGGCGCAGTCCTTTGTCCAGCAGGGGATTACGCCGGAGATGATCTGGAACCGTATCCTGATCGTCGGCGCGGCGGAAAAGCATGGCTCCTATAACTTTCTTCAGCAGTGCAGCTTTACCGCCACCGGCTACCAGGTGAGCCTTTACGCCCCGGGGCGCAGCGTCTTCTTTGCCGCGGCGGACAGCGACGAGGCCTACCTGGTGCAAAACGGCAGCTCTTTTGCCGCGCCCCTGGTCACCGCCACCGCCGCCCGCATGCTCACCGCCCGGCCCGATCTGGACGGCGGGCAGATCGGCCAGCTGCTCAAGAGCGACCTGATATCCCCCCGGGTGGTGCATATCTACAACAATCCATCCACCTCGACGATGTATCCGCTGCTCGACTGCGCCAGGGCCATGGAGGCCGTGATGCCAACGAGCCTGCAGGCGGCCTCCGGCGCGGAGCTGGAGGTGCTGCCCGCCCTCGGCCGTGTGGAAAACGTTCCTCCGGGCACCGCGGCCGCGGCGCTGGAGGACTCCCTCCAGGCGCTCAACGGTACGCTTGACCTGCCAAAAGCGCAGGAAACGCCGGACGCTTATATGGCCACCGGTGACCCGCTGTATCTGGTCAAGCCCGGCGGGCAGAGCATCGCCTACAAAATTGTGGTGGAGGGCGACATCAACGGCGACGGCCTCGTGGATGGCCGCGATCAATTCCTCTGGCGGCTGTATCAGGCGGGCCTGTGGAGCCCCGCCGCCGCCGGGCCGGAATTCGCCGCCGCCGCGGACAAAGTGGACGAGGACTACTTATATGAGTACGGCATGTTAATGAAATAGAGGGGTGTGCGCATGAAGCTCTACATCAAGCAAAAGGCCTTTTCCTGGCGCGACAGGTTTACCGTCAAGGACGAATATGGCAATGACCGCTGGTTTGCCCAGGGGGAGCTGTTCTCCTGGGGCCGCAAGCTCCATGTATACGACGTTTATGGCCGGGAGGCCGCCTTCGTGCGCCGTAAGCTGATGGTCTGGCTGCCGCGGTATGTCATTGAGATGGAGGGCTTCAGCTGCACCCTGGTGAAGGAGTTCAGCTTTTTCCGCCCGAAATTCTATCTGGAGGGCGTGCCCTGGCGCATGGAGGGCGATTTTTGGGCCCACGAATTCAGCCTTGCCGACGAACGGCGTGAGGTGATGCGCGTTTCGAAGCACTGGTTTACCTGGGGCGATTCCTATGAGCTGGATATCCCCGACCCCAACGACGAGCTGCTGTGCCTGTGTATCGTGCTGGCTCTCGACGGAATGCGGGCGGATGCCGCCGCCGCCGCCGCGGCGACGTAACCCTGGCAGGCTTTGCGCGAACGAAGCAGGGGTTCAAATTTTTGAACCCCTGCTTAAATATCATTTTCAATCCCTACAGGAACATCCGTGTCACCGCGTTTTGCAGCGCCCGGTGCTCCGGCAGCTCCAGCCGGGGGTCCTCCTCCGCCAGCCGCAGGGCGGCCTCCCGCGTGAGACGCAGCAGCTGCGTGTCTGTGAGCATGTTCGCCAGCCGCAGGGGGGGCAGGCCGTGCTGCCGCTGGCCGAAGAAATCCCCCGGCCCGCGCATTTGAAGGTCCTCCTGCGCGATGCGGAAGCCGTCATTCGTCTCCTTCATCAGCGCGTGCCGGCGCAGGGCCTCCTCGTTGTCCGCGCCGGAGATCAGGATACAGGTGGATTTTCCCATGCCCGGGGCCCTTCCGACGCGGCCCCGCAGCTGATGCAGCTGCGAAAGCCCGAAGCGCTCCGCGTTCTCAATCACCATGATCACCGCGTTGGGCACGTCTACGCCCACCTCAATTACCGTGGTGGATACCAGCAGCTGCAGATCCCCCGCCGCGAAGGCCTCCATAACCTGCTCCTTCTGCTTGGGCTTGAGCTTGCCGTGCAGAAGACCGACTTGATAATTCGCGAAAATCCCGGCCTTCAGCTCCTCGGCGAATTGCGTGGCCGCCGCCAGCTCGCCGGCCTCGTCCTCCTCTACCCGGGGGCAGACGATGTAGCCCTGCCTGCCTTCGTCCAGGTGCTTCGCCACGTAGCGCAGCACCCGCTGCCGCAGCGCCGGGCCGACGCAATAGGTCTCCACGGGAAGCCGCCCCGGCGGCAGCTCATCCAGCACCGAGATATCCAGGTCGCCATAGATGACCATCGCCAGCGAGCGGGGGATCGGTGTGGCCGACATGGCGTACATGTGCGGCTTCAGCTTGCTGCCGGCAGTATCGTGCGAAACGGCGTCCCGCTGCCGCACGCCGAAGCGGTGCTGCTCATCCACGACCACGAGCCCGAGCCGCGCGAAGCTGATGTCTTTTTGCAGCAGCGCGTGGGTGCCCACCACCAGCGGCAGGCTTCCGGAGGCCAAGCCGGCCTTGATCCGTTTTTTCCGCGCCGCGGGTGTCGCGCCCAGCAGCAGCTCCGGCATGGCGCCGCGCCCCTCGAAGAGCTTTTGCAGCGTCTGGTGATGCTGGCGCGCCAGCAGCTCCGTGGGCGCCAGAAGCGCGCCCTGCCAGCCGTTTTCGACGGCGGAATACAGCAGCGCCGCCGCCACGGCCGTCTTGCCGGAGCCCACATCCCCCTGCAGCAGCCGCCGCATGGGCACGGGCTTTGCCATGTCCGCCGCCGCCTCTTCCGTCGCCCGGACCTGGGCCCGCGTCGGCTCAAAGGGCAGCGTGCGCAGAAAGTCCATGGCCGGTTCCGGCGAAAGGGCGGGGGAGGCCTCCGCCGCGCCGCCCAGCTTCAGCCGCAGCAAGCCCAGCTGGAGCAGAAACAGCTCGTCAAAGGCCAGCCTTTGGCGGGCGTTTTGCGCTGAGTCCAGGGATTCCGGCCTGTGGATATTCAAAAGGGCCTTATTGAGAGGAAGAAGCCCGTATTGCTTGCGCAGCGCTTCCGGAAGAAGCTCCTTGACCTGCGGCAGGACTTCATCCAGGGCCCGTTTCACCAGAATTTCCAGCTGGCGGCTGGTGATGCCCTCGGTGAGGGGATACACGGGCCGCAGCCGCGCTTCGGAAACGGGCGCGATCTGGGGCGAGGCCATTTCTCTCTGTAAAAAGTTCTCGCTGACGCGGCCATAGAAGAGGTACTCCTCCCCGGGCTTGAGCTGCGCCGCCAGATAGCCGCTGTTGAAGATCGTGAGGCCCAGCACGCCGGAGCCGTCGGTGATCCTCGTCTTATATAGCGTCATCCCATGGCGCAGTTGGTGCTCCACAGGCGCGTGATCGACAAAAGCGCGAATACAGCAGGGCTCCCCAAGCGGGGCCTGCTGTATGCCGGTGATATGGCTCCAGTCCTCATAGCGGTGCGGGAAGGCCCAAAGCAGGTCCTCCAGCGTGGCGATGCCGAGCTTTTGCAGCAGCTTCGCCCGTTTTTCGCCCACGCCCTTGAGGTACTGGATGCTGGTTTGCAGGGTTAATGACATAAGCTATTCTACCGCAATCATGAAATAATATAAAGGCTGCCCGCCGATGACCAGCGAGATATCCACCTTGCCCTCGTAGCGCTGCTCCAGCTGCTCCATCAGCTGACGGACCTGCTCGTCGCTGACGTCTTCCCCGGCGTAAACCGTTATGATGCTGCCGCTGTATTTGCGCACCAGGTGCCGCGTCACGCGGAAGGCCGCCTTCACGGGGTCCTCCTCCGTGACGGTGAGCTTTCCGTTCTCAAGCCCGATGATAGAGCCTTTTTGGATGTCGAGGTCCTCCACGCTGGAATCCCGCGCGGCGAAGGTGACCAGGCCCGTCTGCACGCGCTCGGCGGCGCGCTGCATGTTCATGTGATTCTTCTCCACGCTGGCGATGGCGTCGAATTCCAGCACCGCGCCAATGCCCTGCATTACGGATTTCGTCCGCAGCACGCTCACGCCGCGGTCGGTAAGCGGGGCCACCTGCTCCGCCGCCATGATGATATTCTTGTTGTTGGGCAGGATGAACACATGCTCCGCCGGGGTTTGATTCACGGCGTTGAGGATGTCCTCCGTGCTGGGATTCATGCTCTGGCCGCCGTTGACGATGCGGTCCACGCCCAGCTCGCCCATGAGGCCGGTTACGCCCTCGCCGTTGGCCACGGCCACGATGCCGTATCGTTTCTCGGCGGGGGGGAGCGCCGCGCCGCCGGCGCCGTGATTCCTGTCCTGTTCCTCGAACCAGGCTTCTCCCGTCTGCTGGAGCTTGTCCGCGCCGCCATTTTCGCTGCCGTTTCCGTTTCCGTTGCCGCCCCGGGCATCCTGGTGCTGCTTGCGCATGTTTTCAATCTTCATCTGCACAAACTGCCCATACTGCTGCGCCAGGCACAGCACCGTGCCGGGCTCGTTGCTGTGCACATGCACCTTGACGATATCCTCGTCGTCCACCACCACCACGCAGTCGCCCAGCTCGCACAGGGCCAGCCGGAGCTCGTCCGTGTCGCGCTTGGAGGCTTCCGGCGTGCGCTCCACCAGGAATTCCGTGCAATAGGCGAATTGTATTTCATCCCTGCTCCTGGCCGCGGCGGAGCGGGGGGGGATTTTCTCCTCCAGATAGGGCAGATCCAGCTTCTTGTCGCCGACAACATTGCCCATAAAGCCGTGGAGCAGGCCCTCCATGATGTACACAAAGCCCTGCCCGCCGGCGTCCACCACGCCGGCCTGCCGGAGCACCGCCAGCATCATGGGGGTTTCGGCCAGGGCGTCCTTCGCGCCCGAAAGGGCGTCGCTGAACACCGCGATGGCGTCGAAGGCTTTTACCTGGGCGCTTTCCGCCGCCTTTTGCGCCGCCACGCGCACAACGGTGAGAATCGTGCCCTCCGTGGGCTTCATCACGGCCTTGTAGGCCGCCTCGCAGCCGTTGGCCAGGGCGCAGGCGAGGGCGCTGCCATCGATATGTTTCTCGCCCTTGACGCTGCGCGCCACGCCGCGGAAGATCAGCGACAAAATCACGCCGGAATTGCCCCGCGCGCCGCGCAGCATGGCCGAGGCCACGCGGTCGGCGGCCTCGTCGAAGCCGCATTCGTCGGGCAGCAGCGCCAGCTCCCTGGCGGCCGCCGCGACGGTCATAGACATGTTGGTGCCGGTGTCACCGTCCGGTACGGGGAACACGTTGAGCGCGTCCACCTCGCTGCGATGCGAGCCCAGGTGGTGCGACGCGTTCAGGATGCCCATCTTGAGCATTTTTCCGCTCAGCAAGATCAAATACCCCCAATTGATTTTCCGCGGCTGCTGTGAAAAAAATAATCCCGCGGGCTTTTGAATTGAGTCTATCCATCCTCCCGGCTCAGCATACCATCGACAAACACATTGACCTTGCGGACCTCCAGGCCCGTGGCGTCCTCCACCGTGTAGCGCACCTTGTTGACAATGCTGCGCACGATGGCGGAGATGTTCAGCCCATAGGTGACAAGAATGTGCAGGTCGACCATCAGGCCGCCGCCGTCCTTATACACCCGAACCCCCTGGTCCACGTACTGCCGCTTGCGCAGCACGGAACGAAGGCCCTGCCGGGCATTTGTGTTCGCCATTCCGGAAACCCCGTAGCAGGAGGTCACGGCGTTGCCGATGATTTCATTGAAGTAGTCCTGTGAAACCTCAATGAGCCCCAGGTGATTTTCCATTCGGATCATAGAATTCCTCCCCTTCTCCAAATTGCTTCATACAGTTGACTGCCGCGTCAACACTTCCCCATATTATCAGTCGTATGAGACGCGAAAAATCCTTCAAGAAACCGCGAAAGATTTTTGCCGCCTTAGCCCTTCCAGTTGGCGATGTCGTAGAACAGGTCGTTTTGCCTGCATTGGAGCGCCATGCGCATGCCGCGCGTCACGGCCGCCATGCCGTTCCGGTAGCCCAGGGGGATGAAGGGCGTTTCCTCCCGGAACACGCCGATGAACTGCGCGGGCGTTACGAGCCCCTGCAGCATCTGCCCATAGGCGTTGGAGGCCTTGCCCCAGACGTTGATTCCCGCCGTCGCCGCGCCGTCCTGGAGCAGCAGGGGAGACAGGCTGCAGTCCGGCGTCAGCTTCACCTCACCGAGATAGAGGTCGAACTGCCCTTTTTTTACGGCGGCCTGGTAGTCCTCCAGCTTCAGCGGCCGGATCTCCACCGATATCTGGAACGCCGCCAGCTGGGCGCGCAGCGCGTTGGCCGCCGCGAGCTTGAAGTCGTTGCCGCTGTTGACGATCAGGCTGAATTTCAGTGCCCGCCCCTTGGAGGTCCGCGTGCCGGATTTGTCGAACTGCTTGTAGCCCAGGTCCTCCAGCCGCTTTTTCGCGCCCTCGCGGTCAAAGGGCTGAGCAAATTCCTTCGCCTCAATGCCGTGCCATTCCGGCGGAAAAGGGGTATCCGCGGCCCGCGCGTAGCCGTGGAAGGCCTCGCCGACCACGCCGCTTTTGTTGATACAGGCGGCGATGGCCTGCCGCAGCGCGGGATCGTTCAGCGGCGCGCGGTTCTGGTTGACGCCGAGAAAGATGAGGTTCGTCAGGCGCACGTGGGCCGCCGAGGCTCCCACCCGCACCATGCGCCCCTCGCTCAGGTCGTCGTAGGCGAACTGGTAGCTCCCCATTTCGAGGCCATAGAGCAGCGACTTGGTGTCGTTCACGCCGTGCAGCGCGATGGTGGTGAAAAGCGGCTTTGGGCCGGGATGCCGCTCGTCATAGCTCAGATGAAAGCTGCCATCCGTTTGCGCGAGGCGGTAGCGCCCCGTGCCCACGGGCGTGGTCTTCCGGTTGAAGGAGTAGCCGTGCTCCGCCTGGGCGAGCTTTTTCTCGTCCGCGCTGCCTGCCGGAACAATGGGAAAATCCAGGTTCGCGGCGATATACGCGTTGGCCTGGCTGAGGGTGAGCAGCAGCGTGCCGTCCTCCCGCGCCCGGAGGCTTTTCGCCTGGGCCAGCCGCGCCTGATACAGCGCGCAGCCCTTCGCCTTCAAAAAGGAATAGGCGACGTCCTCCGGCGTGACCTTCGCGCCGCTGTGGAATACCCGTCCCTGCCGGAGGGTGACGACCCAGTCCGTGAGGCTTTCGCCCTGCTCCATTTTTTCCGCCAGCACGGGCACGGGGGCAAAGCGGTCGTCCACGGTGAACAGGCCCTCGTACAGCAGCGTGCCCAGCTCCTGGTTCAGCTGGCTGGCCGCCAGGTAGGGGTTGATGACATCCCGGTTGGCGAAGGGCAGGGTGAGGGTGTCGTCATTTTGCTCCGGGGGCTTCGCGGTGGGGAGCACCGGCAGGGTTGTGGCGTCGGCGGGCTCCCCGCCGTCTCCGCAGCCGGAAAGCGGAGCGAGACATATCACGGCTATGAGCATAGCGCACAAAGCCTTACGAAAGCTTTCGAAAAAGTGACGATTTGGAAACAATTTTCGCTTTCACCTCCCCGCGCGCACCATTATACCGCATATCGATCAAAAATGCAACGCGAAAAAATCTGGATGTGTTTTTTGAACCCCTACTTAGTCTTGGCCATTTTCACCAAATCATTCCAGCGCAGCCGCCCGCCGTAGTGCAGCACCGAGGCGGAATAGATCCGCATGGAGAGGAACGACACAATCGCAATGGCGACGAGCATGCTGCCGATGGACGCGGCCAGAAGCCCCGCGGGCAGGGATTTGTTGAGCAGCTGGAAGGGCACCGCGAAGGGGGCCGTGAAGGGGATGAGCGCCGTGGTGCTGATGGTGTTTTCACCGGCGCCCGGCAGCAGGTTTGTGAGGTAACCGCCATAAAACGAGGCGACAGCGATGAGGGACGAGGGCATCATCGCGGCCTGCAGATCCTCCATCTTGCTCACCATCGCGCCGCATACGGAATTTACCATGGCGAAAAGGATGTAGCCCAGCACAAAATAGACCAGGATCAGCAGTGCCCGGCCGATGGAAAGCTCCGGCAGGTCCAGCAGCGCCGCCCCCTCGCCGCTGTCCGGGGACAGCATTGCCTTGCACAGCGCCGCGAAGGCCAGCAGGCCCGTCATCTGCGCCAGCCCCAGCAGCCCCGCGCCCAGGCATTTGCCCAGCAGAATGCGCGGTGGCTTGGCGGAAACGATGAGCGTTTCCATCACCCGGGAGGATTTTTCCATGGCCACGCTCATGGCCACCGCGTAGCCGTAATAATAAATCATGAAGAACATGGCCATCATCAGGATGATGCCGGTCATCCAGTTGCCCATGCTTTGCTCGCCCACGGTTTTGGCCTCCACGGGCAGCACGCTGAGCAGGACCTCCCTGGCTTCCGCCGGCGGATAGCCCAGCGCCTCGAAGCGGTTGAGCCGATATGCCGTATTCAGGGCCTCCGCCAGCGAGGATATCGGGAAGGGGCTCATGAAGTCCTTTGTGTAAAGCGTTATCTGGGGAGGATCCCCCGGGCCGATGGTCAGCGCCGCGCGGCTGCCGTCCTCCCGCACCAGATCAAGGGCATCCTCCAATTGGTCGGCTTTTTGCGGGACGACTGTGATGCCCATGAATGTTTCCAGCAGCTCGGCGCTCCCCTCCAGAAGCCCGCCGCTTTCGTCGATCCAGTAGCATTCGTAGCCCTCCCCGCGGCCCAGAATGTTTTCGCCCAGGCTTTGCGTGTCATTGCCCAGACGGGGGAGGAAGAAGCTCGCCAGCGCCACAAGAACCACTATGATGATATTCGAAATGATAAAGGCCTTTTTGCGTACCGCCTCCCGGAAGGTGAAGCTGGCCACCTGAAACACCTGCTTCATGCCGCCTCACCCCCTTTCCGCGCTTCGTCGATGCCGACCTTTTCAATGAATATCTCGTGGAGCGTGGGCTCGCTGAGCACGAATTTCGCCGGCAGGATATTCAGGCCCAGCAGCTTGCGCAGAAAGGCCTCGCATTGGGCGTCGCCGTCCTTCGGCAGGTGGAATACGGTGTCCTCCGCCCGCTGTTCCCCGCGGCGCAGGCCGAATTCCCCCGCCAAAGCCAGGGCCTCCTCCGGCGCGGAAAGCAGCAGCTTCGTGTGCCCGTAGCCGGCTTTAATCTCCCGCAGATTCCCCTGCAGCAGCGTTTTTCCCTTGTGGAGCAGGGTGATCTCCCGGCAGTATTCCTCCACCGTGGACATCTGGTGGGAGCTTAGGATGATATATTTGCCCTGCCTCGCCAAATCCTGCAGGAGCTCGTGAAACAGCTGCGCGTTGAGGGGGTCCAGACCGCTGAAGGGCTCGTCCAGAAAGAGCAGCTCGGGGTCGTGCAGCAGCGTGGAGATCAGCTGGATTTTTTGCTGGTTGCCCTTTGAGAGCTTTTCGGCCTGCATTTTGGCGTATTCCGCCACGCCCAGCCGTTCGAGCCATTGCGTCGCGGCGGTGGCCGCGCCCTGCCGGCCCAGGCCCCGCAGCTGCCCGAAGTAGGTCAGCTGGCCGAGCACGCCGGTTTTGGCGTATATGCCGCGTTCCTCGGGCATATAGCCGTAGCGCAGGCCGCTTTTCGGCACGGGCTTGCCGTTCCAGGCCGCGCTGCCCTCGTCAATGGGGAGCATCCCCAGCGTCATGCGGATGGTGGTGGTTTTACCCGCCCCGTTGGTGCCGATGAGCCCATAGATGCCGGGCCGGTCCATGGTGAGGCTGAGGGAATCCACCGCCGTTTTCGCGCCGAAGCGCTTGGTCAGCTGCCGCAGTTCCAGTGACATGGCGGAACCTCCTTGTCTTGTTATGTATGTTTATATTATATATGAAGCGCGTTCAAAAAGCAAGGACAGGTTTCGCGGCCCGGGGATTTGGTGAAAAAGAATAATTTGGGATAAGTTGAAGAAAGATATATGTGCATATTCATCCTCGCGCGTAAGCTTACGGGAGAGCTTACGCGTTAGCTAACGCGCAGTATTCACGCTCGTTCCCCGTGGGCGGTATGGGTGGGGAACGACGGATTTTTTGATGCCCATGGCCACATCCCGCGTAAATCAGCCTCTTCCTCCGCGGCCCGCGTTTCCCTTGAAACGGTGAATGCTGATGTAAGCCTGGAAAAAGGCTTCCTGCGTCAGGTCGTCCGCGAGGTACACGTCGCAGCCGCACAGGCGCAGGAGGAAGCCGCGCACATAGGCGAAATGCGCCGCGTAGATTTCGTCGAATGTGTTCGTCGGGATTTCCTCCTTTCGGCCTCTTTATCTATTGGTGCTTTATGAAGGCGAAAAAGTTACAGCCGGCCCATATGCGCTGTACGCCCGCGTCACCGTAATGCTACATCATATTGCAGGAAATGTCAAAGCAAAAATTTTCGCTTTGACATTTCCTGTGTTTCGATGTATAATATTCTTTATTGCGTTATGCTATCTTCGAAAGTAAGGAAAAAATCTTTGGACAAGCACCAGAACGAAACGTTTCAGAAAGACCTGACCCAGGGCAGCGTGGCTAAGCACCTGATCCTGTTTTCCCTGCCGTTTTTGGCGTCGAACTTCCTGCAGGCGCTCTATAGTATGGGCGACATGTTTTTTGTGGGCAGATACGGCGGCCCGGTGGGGGCCTCCGCCGTGGGGATCGGCGGCCAGGTGATGTATCTCACGCTCAGCCTGATCGGCGGGCTGACCGTGGGCGGCACGGTGCTTATCGCCCAGCTCTTCGGCGCGAAGCGGCAGGACCAGCTCAGCCGCACCATCGGCACCATGTTCAGCCTCTATGGCATCGCCGCGCTGGCCATGACGGCGCTGATGCTGGCGCTGAACCCCTTGATCCTGCGCCCTCTCGCCACCACGCCCGAGGTGTATGAGGAGGCCCTGCGCTATGTGAACGTATGCACCCTGGGCCTTTTGCCCATTTTTGGCTATAACGGCGTGAGCGCCGTGCTCCGGGGCATGGGCGATTCAAGGCATCCGCTGGCCTTTGTCACTGTCGCGGCGCTGCTGAACGTTGCGCTGGACGCCTTGTTCTGCGGCCCGATGGGCCGGGGCGCCGCCGGGGCGGCCTGGGCCACGGTGATTTCGCAGGGCGTGAGCTTCCTGCTCTCCGTGCTCTACCTGCGCCGCAGGAAATTTCTGTTTGACTTTTCGCCCCGCAGCTTCCGGCTGGACCGGGAGCTGGCGCGAAAGCTCCTGAAAATTGGCCTGCCGAGCTCCATCCAGGGCACGCTGGTCACGTTTTCGTTCATGGTGCTTATGGCGGTGGCGGGCAGTATCGCCGGCGTGGTGGGCAGCACCGCGCTGAGCATTACGGGGCGGGTGAATTCCATGGCGATTTTGCCGGCCTTTGCCATGCAGGCGGCGGTGTCCTCCATGGCGGGGCAGAATCTGGGTGCGGGGAAGCACCGCCGCGCTTTTCGCACCATGGCCACCGCGGTGGGCATTACGCTGGGCATCTCCGTGGCTCTGTTTCTTTTGGTGCGGCAATTTGCCACACCTATCGTACAGCTGTTTCTGGGGGATATCGCCTCCAACCGAGGCGGGCTTGATCCGGAAACCGCCAGGCAGTGCGTGGAGCAAAGCGCCCTCTATCTCCGCAACCTGAGCTGGGATTACCTGCTGGTTTCGTTCGTGTTCAACATTGCCGGCCTGGCCATAGCGGCGGGGCAAACCCGCTTCGCCATGGCGACCGCGCTGGTGAGCTCCCTGCTGGTGCGCGCGCCGATGGCCTGGCTGCTGGGCAAAACCCTGGATCTGGGGCTTGCCAACATGGCCTTTGCCGCGACCATCGCCACGGCGGTCACGCTGATCATCCAATTGATCTATCTGGCCGCCGGGGTCTGGAAGAAAGGCAAGCTGGTCAGGCCGGAGGACGCGCTGCCGGAAGGAGTTGCGTTATGACAGAATATAACTATATGCCCGACGATTATATACCCGACGAGGCTCTGCGCGAAACTACCGTGAAAGAAAATATCGTTTTCAGCGGAAAAATCATCACCGTGCGCAACGACGACGCGCTGCTGTCCAACGGAAAGCCCTGCAGGCGCGAAGTCGTCGGGCATCCCGGCGGGGCCGTCGTCGCCGCGCTCACGGAGGAAAACGAGCTGCTCTTCGTGCGGCAGTTCCGTTATCCCTACGGCGAGCTTGTACTGGAGCTCCCGGCGGGGAAGCTTGATCCGGGCGAGGATCCTCTCTGCGCCTGCAGGCGCGAGCTGCTGGAGGAGACCGGCGCCGCGGCCGGGCTATACAAAAGCCTGGGGCGGTTTTACCCAAGCCCGGGCTACTGCGGCGAGGTGATTTATATGTATCTGGCCCGGGAGCTGACCTTCACTGCGCCAAAGCCGGACGAGGACGAATTTTTACAGGTATCGCGCATTCCCCTGGACGAGGCCGTGCGCATGGTGCTGGCGGGCGAGATCCCCGACGGGAAGACCCAGGCCGCGGTGCTGAAGGTGAAGATGATGATGGCGGATCAGTTCTGATTTTTGCGAGGGAGAAGCCAATCAGGGAGAATCAGTATAATGACCAATATGATCAAAACTCTATGCCAGCGGGCGCCCACAGGTCGCCCCTACTATGATCCTTCGCGATGGACTGATATCAAGCTGGGGCAGAATTCATAGTAGGGGCGACCTGCGGTCGCCCACTGGCAAAA
>WRMQ01000035.1 GCA_009777055.1 Oscillospiraceae bacterium | reverse complement strand
CCGGCCGATGGCCGCGCCTGCGGCGAGCTTTATTGCAACAGCAAAGCTGCGTTTGAATCGGCCACGGGCCGGACCCGAGTAGGGCGAGGCAGTGCCGAGCCGTGGCACATCATATAAGAACACATCTTCATAAAAACCAAATATATAAAAACACACATAAACAACAAACTTCGAAAGGGAGGAAAACAATATGCCGCAACCCGTAGGATATGACCGGCGGCGGGCCGCCGCACTGATGGAACAGCATAACCTGGACCTCATGCTGGTGTCCTCGCCCCTGAATGTCTGGTACACCACCGGCCTGCCCATGCTGCACAGCGCGCCCAACCCGATTCTGGAGGCGCTGTCCAACAAATTCCCCAACCTCAGCGTCATCCGCCGCGACGGCGCGACGACCGTGTTCAACTGGGTCGCCTTCATGAGCGTGCCGGAATTTTGCTGGGCGGACGACGACGTCGGCATTTTTACCCGCGACATGCTCGAGGATATCCTGCTGCCGACCCTGGAGGAAATGGGCTTTGCCGGCTGCCGCGTGGGCGTGGAGGCCGACGCGCCCAAATACCTGCTCGACGCCCTTGCCGGCGGGGAGCTGGAAATGGAAATCCAGGAATGCGACGATCTCCTGAACACCCTTCGTCTGGTCAAGTCGGCGGAGGAGATCGCCCGCCTGACCCGCGCCGCGGATATCACGCAAAGGGTGATCGGCAGCTGCCTCGGCTTTTTAAAAGAGGGCCTCACCGACAGCGAGCTGATCCGCTTCGCGCGGAACGAGATGCTGCGCGAGGGCGCCGATGACTGGAACCATTTCACCATCCGCTTCGGCAATTCCGACCCCGAGGCCCCCGGCACCGGCCGCGCGCTTCAGCGCGGCGAGCTGGTCCGCCTTGATCTGGGCGCGGTCTGCCAGGGCTATGTGTCCGACCTGAACAAGCACGCCATCCTCGGGCGCGCGGACGACGAGGCCAGGGGGATCCTGGATGGCCTCGTAAAGCTGCAGCGCTACTGCGAGGAGAACATCCGGCCCGGGGTGAACATGAACGACCTGGGGGAGGCGGCCTGCGCGTGGTACGAAGAAAACGTGCCCGAGGGCGCGGCCTACCTGATGGGGCACAGCATCGGCCTGCAGGTGGAGGACATGCATCTGTTCGGCTCCCTGGGCGGGGCGGACATGGCTTTTGAGGAGAACATGGTCTTCGAAATTGAGGCCTGGGAAAGCTACAAGGACACCCAGCTGGGGGTGGAGGATCTTTACGTGGTAACGAAGGACGGCTGCAAAAAGCTGTCCTCCCTCACGCCGGATATTTACGAAATATAAAGAGATTAAAATTTTTCCAGCGGGCGCACACAGTGCGCCCCTACGATGATCCTTCGTGATGGATTGATATCGAACCGGGGCAGAATTCATAGTAGGGGCGACCTGCGGTCGCCCGCTGCAAAGCCAGCCATTTCGCGAAAAGACTGTGAGAAATATAATCATTTGAGGGGGAAGCGTGTGGAAGAAAAGCTGCTGACCTATTCGAAGACAGAGCGCAACACCTTTCTGGTCTCGTTGCTGGGTCAAAACATTCTTTATGGAATCGTTACCGCCGCGTTTGCCTATTATCTGCAATTCGTGGTGCTCATTCCCGCCGCGGTGCTGGGCACCGTCATGGCCGCCACCCGGGTCTTCGACGCCCTCAACGACCCGCTTATGGGCGTGGTCGTCGACAGAACAAATTCCAGATACGGCAAATGCAGGCCGTATTTAATGGTGGCGCCCGGCCTGCTGCTGATCACCACCATACTTTGCTTTTGGGCCCCCTTCGGCGTATACACGCGGGCGGGCTCCCCCGGCCTGGTCATCGCCTGGGCGGTCATCTCCTATCTTTTATGGGAAATCGCCTACACCATAGGGGATATCCCGATTTGGGGGATCACCGCCCTGATCACCGAAAACGACGCGCACCGCAACAAGCTGATGTCCAGCGGCAGGCTGCTGTGCAACATCGGCATCGGCTTCGGCTATATCATTCAGCCCCTGGCCCTGCTGCTTTCCGGCTCCATGGGCGGCGAGCTGAATTCCTTTTTGTTTGTCGCGGTCCTTTTTTCGTTTCTCGGCAGCGCTCTCTTTCAGGTGTTCGGCTTCACCGCCAGGGAAAAAATCACGCCGTCGGAGCAGCCTGTCAGGCTGCGGGAAAACGTTAAAATATTATGGAGCAGCAGGCCCTTCCGGCAGATCCTGGTTTCCGGCGTTCTCGCCAGCCCCAAAACGCTCATCATGAGCGCCATATTTCCGCTGTTCACCTATTACTACGCCTCAAAAGATTTTATGACCCTCGTTTTATACCTGGTGCCCATCGGCATGTGCCTGTTCGCGGGGATGTTCATCGCCATCGGCCTCACCCCCAGGCTCTTAACCCGGTTCTCGAAGAAAAAGCTTTATAACTATTCCAACCTGATCGCGGTGCTCCCCAGCGCGCTTATTTTTGTTCTCTATCTGCTCAGCCCCGCGGGCATGACCAGCTGGTACAACGTCAGCCTGCTTTCTGTATGCTTTGCCTTTGTGGGCTTCGGCATGGGGATTCCCATGGTGATGCAGTCCGTAATGATCGCCGACTGCGTGGACGATCAGGAGTACAAAACGGGCCTGCGCCCGGACGGCGTCTTTTTCTCGGGGCAGAGCTTCATCGCCAAGATGCAAAACGCGGTGGCGACGATGCTCAGCGGCGCCGCCTTTGCCTGCGTCGGTTTTTCGGACCAGGCCATCGAACGGGTCAACGCCTTCATCGCTGAGGGCGGCGTCCCGCGGTCGAACCCCGATTTCGCGCCCTATATGATGATCCTGTTCTTCCTGGTCAGCGTCCCGCCGGCCATCGGGTACCTGCTCAGCGTAATTCCCACATGGAACTACGCCCTGGATACCGACGAGCACAGGAGAATTCTGGAGGAGCTCAACCAAAGGCGCCGGGAACAGCGTCAGTTATCGGAGGAATGCATATGAGAAAACAGAATCAAAAGCCCTTGATTATCACGGCGACGCCCAATATCTGCTGGCTGAAGCCCGATGTGCCTTATCCCAAAACCGCGCCGGAGATCATAGAGGAGGCCGCCCGCTGCCGCGAGGCCGGGGCCAGCGTGCTCCACACCCACGCCGAGGGCCAGTGGTCCGCGGTCATCAACGGCCTGCGCGCGGGCAGCGATATCATTATTCAAAGCGGCATGTCCAGCATTCCCCTGCTGGAGCGTATTGAGCTCTTTGAGGAGCGAAGCGACTGCGTTTCCATCATCGCCAACCATCACGACGAGGATTTCGCGGAGCTCAACTGCGACTGCCTGCATCCGTTGGAGGAGCTGGTCGAGTATTGCCAGGCCTGCCGCAGGTATGGCGTAAAGCCCGAATGGGAGATCTGGCACGCGGGCTCCATCTGGAACCTGGAGCGGCTCATTGAGCGAGGCCTGCTTGCCGCCCCCTACATCACCACGCAGTTTTACGGCTGGCCCGGGGGTACCTGGAGCCCTCCCACCGTGGAGGAATACCTCTACCGCAACCGCCTGATGCCCGCGGACTGCGCCGTCACCGTGAGTATTATGGGCTCCGCGCAGATGGATATTCTGGTGGCGGCGATTCTCCATGGCCATCATGTGCGCGTGGGAACGGAGGATTACCCCTTTCTGCAAAACGGCAGGCAGGCCGCGTGCTGGGAGCTCGTGAAGGAAATCGCGGATATTTCACGCGCGCTGGGCAGGGAGGTCGCCACGCCGGCTCAGGCGAGAGAAATATTGGGGCTGTAGTTGAGTACCATCACTGCTATTATAAATGCTTTATTACGGAGGAACGGATCATGACTGAGAAAAAAGTCGCCGTCGTCACCGGCGCCGCCAGCGGCATCGGAAAGGCCGCGGCCCTGCAGCTTGCCCGGGAGGGCTATGCCGTGGCGCTGTTCGACATCAGCGCCGCCGTGTTTGACGCCGCGGCGGATATCGGCGGCGACTGCCTCGCTTATCAGGGCGATGTGGCCAACGAGGCCGATGTCGCTGCCTTCGTCAAGCAAACGGAGGAGAAATACGGCCGCGTGGACGTGCTCAACTGCAACGCGGGCGTCGTGGTCGTCAAGCCCTTGGAGGATACCGACTATGAGGACTTTTTGCGGGTGGCGCATGTCAACCTGGGCGGCACGTTTCTGTTCCACAAGCATGTTCTGCCCATCATGAAGCGGCAGGGCGGCGGCTCCATTGTGAACCTGGGCTCGGTGTCGGGCCATGTGGGGCAGACGGAGCACGCGATTTACGGCGCCACAAAGGGCGCCGTGATCGCCTTCACCCGCGCCGCGGCCTGGGAGCTCGCGGCGTACAATATCCGCGTGAACTCCGTGAGCCCCGGCTCCATCGACACCCCCATGCTGCGGGGGGATATCCAGCTGGAGAGCGCCCGCACGGGCCTGCCTTTTGAGGCGGTCAAGCGCGAACGCGAAAAGGAGCAGGCCTTCAACCGCTGGGCCGAGCCCTCGGAGGTCGCGGAGGTCATCTGCTTTTTGGCCGGCGACAAGGCCTCGTTCGTCACCGGGGCCGACTGGCTGGTGGACTGCGGCTGGGTGGCGAAGTAAGCGACAGGGTGAAAAGACAGGAGACGGACTATGCAAGCTGACACGGTATTTGTCACGGGGGCCAGCGGCTGCATCGGCGGCTGGGTGGTTAAAAATTTAGTTGAGGAGGGGCGGCGTGTCGTCGCCCTGGTTCAAGATCCCGAACGGCTGCGAAAGCTGCTGCTGATCATGCCGGCCGATGATCTGGCGAAGGTCGAAATTGTCATCGGCGACCTGAGCAATTTAGAGGATGTCCGCGGCTGCTATGCGCGCGGCGTCACGAAGGTCATCCATTTGGCGGCGCTGCAGCTGCCCTTCTGCAAGGCCGATCCCGTCAGGGGCGCGCGGGTGAACGTGGTGGGCACCCAGAACATCTTCCAGGCGGCCAGGGAGGCCGGAATCTCACAGCTGGTGTATTCCAGCTCCACCGCGGTCTACGGCAGGCCGGAGGAATACCCCGGCGGGGTGTTTGGCCACGAATCGCCGCTGAAGCCCCGGTCGTTTTACGGCGCTTATAAGCAGGACAACGAAATCTGCGCCCAGGTATGGTTTGCCGACGAGGGCATTGCCAGCATCGGTATCCGGCCCTTCGTGGTCTACGGCCCTCTGCGGGACCAGGGCATGACCTCCACCCCCACGTCAGCCATCAAGGCGGCTGTGCGGGGGGAAAGCTATCATATTTCCTACGGCGGCGCGGCGGAGTTCCAATACGCGGACGACACCGCCAAGGCCTTCATTTTGGCGGCGGACGCCCCGGCCCGGGGCGCGCGGTGCTTCAACCTGGGCGGCGGCACGGTAAGCATGGAGCGCATTATCTCGGCCATTGAAGAGGCCTGTCCGGCCGCCCGGGGCAAAATCACCTGCGAGCCCACGCCGCTGCCGTTCCCCAGGCACAACGATACCGGCGAGCTGGAAAAAGCCGTCGGAAAAATCTCCTGGACCCCATTGGAACAGGGCATCGCGCAAAGCGCGGAGATCTTCCGAAGGCAGCTTCCGTGATGGCTGTCAAATCAAACAACAAATAGAACAACCTGAATTTTTGCTTGACACCGCCCCGGCGCCATGCTATAATCTTTTTGTGCCTGGTGCGCCGCGCGCGGCGCCTAACAAGGAACCCGGTGCGAATCCGGGACAGTTCGCCGACTACTGTAAAAAGCTACGATTCGTTCAACGGCCATTGGGAGCCCGGGCTCCTGAGAAGGCGGATGCATCGGTTTGACGCTTTGAGTCAGGAGACTTGCCAGTGTACAGTGACCCCTCTTTTCGGTGAGAGCGGTGCGGTCTACGGCAAGCTCTCTGCCGCTGTTGCGGCAGGGTCTGTTGGCTGTGATACGCATGCTCTGACCATTGATCGGTCAGGGCTTTTTTATTTTGTCTGCGTTTTGTCTGTGTTTTGTCTAAGCTTGAAAGGGGTAATAATAAAAATGAAACAACTGTCCAAACGAATTCTGACCTGCGCGCTGGCTCTGCTGATATGCCTGGGCCCCGGCCCGGTCACAGCCCTTGCCTCCGGCGCGGAAAGCATCGCCGGCTATGTATCGGTCTGCGTGGACGCGAATGTGCTTGGCGCGGGCGTTCTTTACGGGCCGGCGCTGGTGCCGTTCTATGAGGGCGAAACCCACGCGCGGGTAACGGAACGCTTTCTTGGCGAACGCCTCGAGGTGGAAACCGCCTATGGCTTTTATCTCACCGGCATCCAGCTGCCCCGGGACTTTGAGCCCGTGGTGCCGGCGGTGTTGTCGGCTCACACCGGCACGCTGGACGCGGGCCACAGCCAGGCGGGGGAATTTTTGCGGGGCGCTGACTTCACGGCCACCGCCGGCTGGTTTTATACGGTCAACCACGAGGACATGGGCGTTGGCGTGGATACCGTTCCGGCGGAGGACGGCGATGTGCTGCGCTGGCAGTTTTCGCTCATCGGCTGGGGCGCCGACCTCGGCCTGGCCTGGGACGGCGACAACGTCTTCACGCCAAACGATAAAACCGGCCTGATCGAAGCCCTGGCGAAAATCAACGCGCGGGAGGACATGGACGCGCTGCTGGAAAACGCCGCGATGAAGCTGGCTTATGATGCGGCATACGATGCGCTGGCCGACCTGGCGGCCCCGGAAAACGGAATGGTCTCCGCGCAGGCAGAGCTGATTCTCGCTCTGACCGCTCTGGAAAACGAATCTCTCCTGGAAAAATGGCACGCGAAGCTGCCGGAGAGCTTCATCTGGATCGCTTGGTTCTGGGATTGGATTGAGTATGTGATCCTTTTCGTGTTTTTCGGCTGGATCTGGTTCCTGTTCTAAACTATATGAAATGACCGTAGTGAAACGGGAGGAAAGCATTGATGAGAAAACACGTGAAACGATATTTTTCCATCCTGCTGGCGGCGCTGCTTTTTGCGGCGCCGCTGGCGCCCCCCATTTTTGCGCAAAGCCCGGCGGAAGCAAAGAGCGCCGTGCTGGGCTATATCGCGCGGACCGTGAAATCGCCCGCCTTCGGGGATGAGTGGTTTGTGCTCGCCCAGGCGCGGGGCGGCGTAACAAACGCGCCGTACTACAACGACTATTATACCCGGGCGGAAAGCTATGTCAAGGGCAGGGGAGCGGTGCTCAGCGCCACCCGCTCCACGGAAAACGCCCGGCTGATCCTCGCCCTTTCCGCCATTGGCAAGAGCGCGGCCCATGTGGGCGGCTATGACCTCACGGCCCCGTTTTCCGATATGGAATGGGTCACGGCGCAGGGCGTGAACGGCCCCGCGAACGCGCTGCTGGCGCTGGATTCCGGCGGCTACGGCTCAGCGGAGCTGCGGGAGGAGCTGTTGGGCTATATTCTTGACAACGAATCGGAGGGCGGCGGCTGGGCGGCGGCGGCACAGTTTTCCGCCAGCGAGGATTATACCGCCATGGCGCTGCAGGCCCTTGCGGCCTACAGGGAGGACACGCGGGCCGCCGCCGCCGTTGACCGGGGCGTCGCCCTGTTGTCCGCCCTGCAGAACGCCAACGGCAGCTTCGGCTTCGAGGCGGAGGGGGCGAACACGGAAAGCACCGCCCAGGTGATCATCGCCCTCACGGCGCTGGATATCGACCCCGCGGCGGACCCGCGCTTCGTGAAAGCCGGCGGCAACCCTGTCAGCGCGCTTCTGGCCTGTCAGCTGGCGGACGGCGGCTTCGGGCACAGGCCGGGGGATGCCAGGGCCGACGGCATGGCCACCGAACAGGCTGCCCGCGCCCTGGTGGCCTACGACCGCTTCGCGCGGGGAGAGGCCTCCCTCTATGAAAATATGTATGAGCCCCATGCCCACAGCTACGGGGAATGGCTCACGCGCACAGCCGTGACCTGCACCGCGCCGGGCGTGGAATACCGCGCCTGCGGCCAATGCCTCACGGCGGAGCTGACCCAGACGGTTACCCCGCCGGGGCACGACGAAATCAGCGAGATCACGCCGCCGACCAAGCGGGCGGGGGGCTATACCACGCATACCTGCAGCCGCTGCGGCAATGTACGCACCGACAGCCACACGGAAAAAATCAAGCGCAGCGAGGGCTTTACGTTTTGGGACTGGATAAAATTTATCGTCTTTTTCGGCTGGATCTGGATGGAGTGATATTATTTTGAAACAATTATTTCAACTGCTAAAAAGTAAATTATTAAATATAAATTTATTTAAATTTTTCAAGACGAGGCATGGGAAAATCGCCATGGCCCTGTGCGCCGCCATGGCGGTGCTGGCGGCGGCGTTTTTCCTGCAGCCCGGCGAAGCCATATCCGCCTCAGCCGGAACCACGCAGACCCTCCGGCAGGAGCAGCCCGCGGAAATGACAGAAATCTCAGAAACAACAATAAAAGCAATAGCAACGGAAGCTATAAAAACAACAATCGCCGAAGACGCAACAGAAACGGCAAAAACAACAAAAGCAATAAAAACAACAAAAACAACAACAAGCACGGCGGCGGCGAAAGCAACAACAACAGCCGTGCCGGCCTGGAAGACCGCGACAACGGCGCCGGCGGCAAAAGCCCCGGCAAGCGCGAAAGCGTCCGCGACGAATTTTGATTATCGCTATACCCTGCCGGCAAAGCCAACGCAGGCAAGCCCGGCGCGGACCGAGCTCCCCTCCGCAAGCACAGCGACGACGGCAGGCACAACAGGCACAACAAGCGCGGCAACAACAAAGGCGCCGCTCAGCTGTACAATCTCCATCCGCTGCGACACGATTCTGAGCAACCTGAGCCTGTTCAAAAAGCCGGCGGATCTCATCCCCTCCAACGGGTTCATCCTGCAAAGCAGGACAGTTGCTTTCACACAGGGCGAAAGCGTCTTCGACCTGCTCAAGCGGATCGCGCAAAGCGAGAAAATTCATCTGGAGTTCACGAGCGTGCCCGCCTATCAAAGCGTCTACATCGAGGGCATCGGCAATATCTATGAATTTGACTGCGGGCCGCTGTCCGGCTGGATGTACCGGGTGAACGGGGTTTTTCCCGGCTACGGCAGCGGCAGGCATACGCTTCGGCAGGGCGATACGGTGGAGTGGCTTTTCACCTGCGATCTGGGCAGAGACATTGGCGGCGAGGGCATCAGCCAGCGGGATTGAGCGTGCTGTTGTTTGCAGGGTTCAAATTTTTGAACCCCTACCAATGACAGCGCAAACAACAAGCTTTCAGAGCTTTTAAGCTTAAAAAAATTAAACTGATATGAATAACAAAGACAGCTTTTCGGGATATCATCCCGCCGTAAATATCATATACTTCGCGCTGGTGATCGGATGCGCCGTGGTGTTGGCGCATCCGGTCTGCCTGGCGCTTTCCTTCGCCTGCGCCCTGGGGTATTCCGCCCTTCTTTCCGGCAGGCGGGCGCTTCCTGTCTATCTGCTCCCCATGCTGCCGCTCACCGCCCTCGTCAATCCCCTGTTCAGCCATGAGGGTGTAACGATTCTGGCCTATTTCCCCAACGGCAACCCGCTGACCCTGGAATCCATCCTGTACGGCATCTCGGCGGCCTTTTTGCTGGTTACGGTAATCAGCTGGTTTTCCTGCTTCAATGCCGTGATGGAGGGCGACAAGCTCGTTTATCTGCTGGGGCGGGCCATTCCGGCGCTGTCCCTGGTGCTGAGCATGGCCCTGCGCTTTGTGCCGCGCTTCACGGCGCAGGCCAGGGCCATCGCGGAAGCGCAAAAATGCCTTGGCCGGAATCTTTCCCGGGGCAATGTCTTCCGGCGTGTGCGGCAGGGCGCGCGGATCCTTTCGATTCTTGTCACCTGGGCCCTGGAAAACGCCGTCGACACCGCCGACAGCATGAAGAGCCGGGGCTACGGCCTGCCGGGGCGCAGCTCCTTTTCCATCTATCGCATAGAGCGGCGGGACAAGCTGGCGCTGGCCTTCCTGCTTCTGTGCGGCGGGCTTGTGATTGGGGGCGCAGCCGCGGGCCAGCTGGAATTCCATTTTTATCCCCGCGTAACCGGCGCTCCGTTTCAGCTGTGGCAGGCGGTTTTGTTTATCCTATATTTCGCCCTGTGCGCATTGCCGCTGTGGGCACACGGAAGGGAGGCGCTGCAATGGAAGCGTGCATCGAATGCAAAGGCCTGACATTCCGCTACCCCGGAGGAGAAAAGCCGGCTCTGCGCGGCATTGACCTGGCCATCCCGCCGGGGGAATTCGCGGTGCTCTGCGGGCCCTCCGGCTGCGGCAAGACGACCCTCCTGCGGCAGCTGAAGCCCGCCCTGGCGCCCCACGGCAATCTTGAGGGGGAGATTTTGTTTGAGGGAAAAGCCCTCGCGCGGCTCAGCCGCCGGGACGCCGCCGCGAGGATCGGCTTCGTGGCGCAAAGCCCCGACAATCAGATCGTCACGGACAAGGTCTGGCACGAGCTGGCCTTCGGGCTGGAAAGCCTGGGCCTCGATACGCCGTCCATCCGGCTGCGCGTGGCGGAAATGGCCAGCTTCTTCGGCATGCAGTCCTGGTTCCACAAAGATGTGAAGACGCTTTCCGGCGGGCAGAAGCAGCTGCTCGCGCTGGCAAGCGTCATGGCGGCGCAGCCCTCGCTGCTGATACTGGATGAGCCCACCGCCCAGCTGGACCCCATCGCGGCGGCGGATTTTTTGGCCGTGGTGGGAAAAATCAACCGGGAGCTGGGCGTGACGGTGCTGCTCACGGAGCACCGGCTGGAGGAGGCCCTGCCCCTGGCCTCGCTTGTGATCGCGATGGACGGCGGCCAAATCATCTCCCGGGGCAGCGCCGCAGAGGTTGGGCAGGCGCTGCGCGGCCGGGGCCACGGTATGTTTGCCGCCATGCCGGTTCCCATGCGGGTCTGGGCGGCTGTGGAGAATCCGCTTTCCTGCCCCGTGACGGTGCGGGAGGGCAGGGATTGGCTTTCGCAATTCTCAATTCTCAATGCTCAATTCTCAATTGATATGGCCGAGCTCTCTGTGTGTGACAAGCCCGCGGTTCAATTGGAAAATGTTTGGTTCAAATATGACAAAGATGGCCCCGACGTGCTCAGGGGCTTAAGCCTAAAGGCGTATCCCGGGGAGCTGCTTTGTGTTCTGGGAGGCAACGGCACGGGGAAAACCACCGCGCTTTCGCTGATCGCGGGCCTGCGCAAGGCCTATCGCGGGCAGGTGAAGGCGCATGGCTCCGCCGCCATGCTGCCGCAGAACCCCCAGCTGCTCTTCGCGGCAAAAACGCTGCGGGAGGACCTTTGGGAGACGCTTTCGGAAAGCGGGCTGCCGAAACGGGAAAAGCAGGCGCGCCTGCGGGAGACCATCGCCCTTTGCGGGCTGGCGGGTCTGCTGGAGCGCCACCCTTACGACCTTTCGGGCGGTGAACAGCAGCGGGCGGCGCTGGCGAAGGCGCTGCTTTTGGAGCCGAAAATCCTGCTGCTCGACGAACCCACCAAGGGCCTTGACGCGGAGTACAAGGCGGTATTCGCGGCGATTCTGAAAAAACTCGCCCGCACGCAAACGGCAATTGTGATGGTCAGCCACGACATTGAATTCTGCGCGGAGCACGCCGACCGCTGCGCATTGTTTTTCGACGGCGGCATTGTCGCGGAAAACCCGCCCCGGACCTTTTTTTCCGGCAACAGCTTTTACACCTGCGCGGCCAACCGCATGGCGCGGCATGTGCTGCCGGAGGCCGTGACAGCGGGGGACATCATCAGCGCCCTGGGCGGCACGCCGCCGGAGCCGCCCGATTTGCCCGAACCGCCTTCGGAGCCGTTATCGCAAGAGCACGAAAACGCGGGGGCTCAAAAATCAGAACCAATGTCCGCGGCGCGCGCTGCCGTTGTGTGTGCGTCAGCCATTTCGTTCCTGCTGACCGCCATTTTCGCGGCTGTGCACTGGAACGGCTTTTCGGCCTTCCTTTCCGGCGGGGAGGAGGCCATTCTGGCGGCGGAAAGCCCGGCCGCCGCGCTGCGCTATGCCGGGATTCTGCTGGCTTTTGCCGCCCAGGCTATGGCTTGCGCGGTGGCTGTGTTCTGGAAAAGAGGCCCCGCGGCCCCGCCGGCGCCTGTGATCCAAAAGCAAAAGCTGTCCCGGCACGGCATCGCCGCCGCGGCCATGATTCTTCTCGCGGTACCCTTGACCATTGCGGCGGGCACGATCTTTTTTGAGGGCCGCAAATATTATTTTATATCCCTGCTGATTATTTTAGAGACCATGCTGCCCTTCGCCTTTCTGTTTGAGCGGCGCAGGCCGCAGGCGCGGGAGCTTGTGATTATCGCGGCGCTCAGCGCCATAGCCGTAGCGGGCCGAACAGCTTTTTTCATGCTGCCGCAGTTCAAGCCCGTGGCGGCGCTGGTGATTATCGCGGGTGTCGCCCTCGGCGGGGAGGCGGGTTTTCTGGTGGGCGCGGTCACCGGCTTTGTCAGCAACCTGTTTTTCGGCCAGGGGCCCTGGACGCCCTGGCAGATGTTCGCCTTTGGGATCGTCGGTTTTTTGGCGGGCATACTGTTCCGGAAAGGGCTTTTTCCGCGGAACAGACCGGCGCTCTGCCTCTTCGGCGGCCTGGCTGTTTTTTTGATTTACGGCGGGCTGATGAACGCCTCCGCCATGCTGACCTACCAGAGCAATCCCGGCATGCGGATGTATTTGGCCTACTGCCTCCAGGGCCTGCCGCTGGATTTGGTGCACGCCTCGGCGACGGTTGTTTTTTTGGCTGTGCTGGCCCGGCCCATGCTGGAAAAGCTGGACCGGATCAAGCTGAAATACTCTGTATTCTTTGGGTGAATTGCTGGTTGTTTTATATATATTCTTCAGATATCATAAAAAGATTGTAAATGGCCGGCGCATGTGATATAATGGCTCCATCATAGGTGCTGGTGGAGATCAAGCGGGCCATGGAGCGATATCTATTCATGGAAGGACAAAGCGAAATGCCGGAATCACCCCCCAATATTCTCTTTCTTTTCTCCGACCAGCAGCGCCACGACACCCTGGGCTGCTATAACCCCGATATCGGTTTTACGCCCCGGCTTGACCAGCTCGCCGGGGAGGGCCTGCGTTTCGAAAACGCCTTCACCTGCCAGCCTGTCTGCGGCCCGGCCAGGGCCTGCCTGCAGACGGGCCTCTACGCTACGCAAACCGGCGTTTACCGCAATGGCATCACACTGCCGCCGGAGCTTCCCACCGTCGCCGGCCGGCTGCGCGAAAATGGCTATGAGACCGCGTATATCGGCAAATGGCATCTGGCGGATACCGGTACCGCGCCTGTTCCGCCGGAGCTGCGCGGCGGCTTTCGGGATCACTGGCTGGCGGCCTGCGCTCTGGAGCACACATCCACCGGCCTGGAGGGCGGCTATATGTACGACAGGGAGAACCGCCGCGTGGATTTTCCCGGCTACCGCGCCGACAGCCAGACCGATTTCGTGATTGACTATCTGAAAAAACGCTCCAATCAAAAGCCGTTTTTTCTGTTTGTGTCCTATCTTGAGCCGCATCACCAAAACGGCGCGGACCACTACCAGGGTCCGCCCGGCTCCAAAGAGCGCTTCCGGGATATCCCCATACCCGAGGACCTGCGGCGCTTCCCCGGCGGCGACTGGGCGGAGGAGTATCCGGACTACCTGGGCTGCTGCGCCTCCCTGGACGAAAACACAGGCCGGATCATCGACACCCTCCGGGAGCTCGGCATATATGAGGACACGCTGATTGTCTATACCAGCGACCACGGCTCCCACTTCAGAACCCGCAACCGCGAGTACAAGCGCTCCTGCCACGAGGGCTCCATCCGCGTCCCTCTGATTCTGCGGGGCCCGGGCTTCCGGGGCGGGCAGGCGCCCGGCGCGCTGGCCAGCCTCATCGATCTTCCCGCCACGCTGCTGCGCGCCGCCGGCATTGAGCAGCCCCCCGGCCTGCAGGGCAAGCCCCTCCAGCGCCCCGCCGCGGGCGACCTGGAAAACTGGCCGGAGGAGGTCTTCGTCCAGATCAGCGAGAGCCAGGTGGGCCGCGCGATTCGCACAAAGCGCTGGAAATACGCCGTAAGGGCTCCCTTCCGGCAGGGCTGGATCCACGCCAATGCCAGGCTTTACCGCGAGGACTGCCTCTATGACCTGGAAAACGATCCCTATGAGCTGCACAATCTCGTCCGCGACAGAGCCTATGCCGAGGTCCGCGCGGAGCTGCGCCAAAGGCTCCTGGCGCGCATGGCGGCGGCGGAAGAAAAAAAGCCAAAGATTATAGGACGCTGAAGCTTATAGGACGCTTTTGCAATATTAAAAAAAGGAGGTCATCCCATGACCATCGCGATCGGCTGCGACCACGCGGCGACGGCGCTCAAGGAGGAACTCAAATCCCACCTGCGGGGCAGGGGCTATGACTGTAAAGACTACGGCGTTTTCGGCGAGGGTAAGGCGGATTATCCCCTTTCGGCCTATCAGGTGGCCGCCGCCGTCGCCGCGGGGGAGCACCCGCTGGGCCTGCTGCTGTGCGGCACTGGGGTGGGCATTTCGATTGCCGCCAACAAGGTGAAGGGCATCCGCGCGGCCTGCTGCGGCGACCCCTATTCCGCGCGGCTGACCCGGCAGCACAACGACTCGAATATCCTGTGCATGGGCGCCCGCGTCGTGGGTCCCGAGCTCGCCAAAATGATCCTAGACGAATGGCTGAACGCCTCTTTTGAGGGCGGCAGGCACCAAATACGGGTAGACATGATCCGGAAACTGGAAAGCACCGGAAAATTATAATTATTAAGTTTGTAATTGTTAAATATAATTGTTAATTGTTCATTGTTAATTGTTAATTGGAAAATCACCCCCAGGTTTCCGGTCTTGTGCACAGCACCAGCTCCCCCACGCCCTCGCAGCGCTTGTAGGGCACGAGGTATACCTCGTCGATCCCCGGCAGGCGCAGCAGGAACACGTCCGCCACGGAGGGGGCATCGTTGTGCAGGCCCTCCGGGCAGTCCGGGTGCGTATGGGTGAAGGCCACCAGCTCATAGCTCCCGATCAGCCGCGCCAGCGGATCCGCGAAAAAGCCCCGAAGCAGGGCGGATACCACGCTGTCCCTTCCGCCCCGATAGGTTCTGCCTACGGTATAGGAGCCGTCCGCGCGCCGATAGACAAAGGCGCCGTGCTCGTATGTTTCGCTGCGCGGCAGGTATTCCTCCCGCCAGGCCAGCACGGCCTCCTCCGCGCTGGCGCAGGCCCGCGCTCCGCCGTTTTCCGTGAGCGCCGCGGCGGGGGGCGTCAAATACAGCAGCAGCGCGGCAAGCAGGCCGCCGAGCAGCCTCGCGTTAAAGAAGGGCAATCGGGATTTCATACGAATACTCCTCATAGCCAATAATAGATATATTCTAGCTGTTCGGGCATCTCCTGTCAATTTGACATCATTGGATAAATTGCCAATTCCCGGAAAAAACACCAGAAAGAATATTTAGAAAAGATATTTAGATAAAGAATATGAAAAAAGAATATTTAGAAAAGAATATTTAGAAAGGAATATTATGAGCGACGCAAAAGAAAAAACCAGGGCCGAGCAGCTCCGGGAGGAGCTTTGCCGCCCGCAAAAGCATGCCAGCGAGCTTCTCAGCGCGGAGGAGCTCGCGGCGGCGGACGCGTTCTGCGAGGGCTACAAGGCCTTTCTCGACCAATGCAAAACCGAGCGGGAATGCGTGGATTATTATGTAAAAAAAGCGGAAGAGCGGGGTTTTCGGCCATTTGAGGACGGCAAGGAATACGCGCCGGGCGATAAGTTGATCCTCAACAACCGGGGCAAGGCGCTGATTCTGGCGGTGATGGGCAAACGCGATCTCGCGGAGGGTGTACGCCTCGCGGCGGCGCACATCGATTCCCCCCGGCTGGACCTCAAGCCCGCGCCGCTCTATGAAGAGAAGCAGCTGGGCCTGTTAAAAACGCACTACTACGGCGGAATCAAGAAATACCAGTGGGCGGCAATCCCCCTGGCGCTGCACGGCGTGGTGATCCGCCGGGACGGCACGCGGCTAAGCGTCGCCATCGGCGAGGCCCCGGAGGACCCCAGGTTCTGCGTCACCGACCTGCTGCCTCATCTGGCCCAGGAACAGATGCAGCGCAGCCTTGCCAAGGGCATCCAGGGCGAGGAGCTCAACATCATCGTTGGCAGCCGCCCGCTGATGATGGATGGCAAATCCGAGGGCGTGAAGCTGGCGCTCCTGCAGCTGCTCAACGAGCGCTATGGCCTTGTGGAGGCGGATCTTCTCAGCGCGGAGCTGGAGGCCGTGCCGGCCTTTCCGGCCTGCGACATCGGCCTGGACCGCAGTCTCGTGGGCGCTTATGGCCAGGACGACCGGGTCTGCGCCTACCCCTGCGCCGAGGCGATTCTGGACTGCGGCAGCCCGGAATACACCGCCGTCGTTGTGCTGGCGGACAAAGAGGAAATCGGCTCCTGCGGCAACACGGGGCTGGAAACGAACTACCTCCAGGATTTTCTCACGGAGCTGGCCTTGGCCCGGGGCGCGAATCCCCGAACCATGCTGCGCCATTCCAAATGCCTTTCCGCCGACGTGAACGCGGGCTTCGACCCCACCTTTCCCGGCGTGATGGACCAGCACAACGCCTCCTTCCTCAACCGGGGCGTCGTGCTGACGAAATACACCGGCAGCCGGGGCAAATCCGGCAGCTCCGACGCCTCCGCCGAGTTCGTGCACTGGTTCCGCCGTCTGCTGGACGACAACGGCGTTCTATGGCAGGTTGGCGAGCTGGGCAAGGTGGACGAGGGCGGCGGCGGCACCGTGGCGGCGGATCTGGCCCGGCTGAACCTGGACGTGGTGGACCTCGGCGTGCCGGTTCTCTCCATGCACGCGCCCTTCGAGCTGGCGGCCAAGACCGATATCGCCATGCTGCGCAAAGCCTGCGGGGCGTTTTTCTCGGCATAGTTTTTCTCGGCTTTTTCTCAGCATAGGAAAAAAAAGCTTGCATTGCCCGTCCGGTTATGCTATAATACTGCCGTTGGATTGAAAAATTGGATTGAAAAAAGGAAGTCCAACGGCAGAAAAATGGCCCGGTAGTTCAGTTGGTTAGAACGCCAGCCTGTCACGCTGGAGGTCGACGGTTCGAGCCCGTTCCGGGTCGCCATTTTATGGAGTTGGATGTTCCGGCTCCCCCCTTGCTTCTATAGCTCAGGCGGCAGAGCGCATCCTTGGTAAGGATGAGGTCACCAGTTCGAATCTGGTTAGAAGCTCCACGCGGCACTCAGAACCCCGCAAGCAATGTCGCTTGCGGGGTTTCTGATTGACAAATGAATTCGCATGTGATACGATATTTTGGAAAGATCAAAAATAAAATCGAAAAAGAGATCGAAAATTAAGAATTGAAAATAAGATTGAGAAAATGAGATATTAAAAAGGAGGGACCCCATGCGGTACGCACAGGAAAAGCCGGAGGCTATCTGCCAGGCCCTGCGGACAAGTGCTGACAGCGGCTTGACGGAACAGCAGGCCGCCGAGATCCAAAAAGCAAAAGGCCTGAACAAATTCGAGGAGGAGAAAAAAGAGACTGTCCCGCAAAAAATCGCGCACCAGCTCAAGGACATCACATCCTTGATTTTGCTGGCGGCGTCGGGCATCGCGCTGCTGCTGGCGGTCCAGTCGGGCCATGGCTACACCGACGCGGCGGTGATTCTGGCGATCGTCATCCTCAACGTGGTTCTGGCCGTCCGCCAGGAGATGGGCGCCGAAAAAGCCCTTGAGGCCCTGAAAAGCATGAACGCGCACATGACGGCGGTCCTGCGCGGCGGCGAGAAGCGCTCCATCGATGCCGTCGAGCTGGTTCCGGGGGATATCCTCCTGCTGGAAACAGGGGACATGATCCCCGCCGACGCCCGCATCCTCGAAAGCGTCAACCTGAAGGCGGAGGAATCTATTTTAACGGGAGAAAGCGTTCCGGTGGAAAAGGACGCGCAGGCGGCGGTTCCCGAAAAGGCGGCCCTGGGCGATCAGCTGAATATGCTGTTTTCCGGCTGCCTGATCACCAACGGGAGGGCGAGGGCCGTGGTGGTCGAAACCGGGATGCGTACCGAAATGGGAAAAATCGCCGGGCTGCTCAACAGCACGAAAAAGCTCCGGACCCCGCTGCAAAAGCGGCTGGCCGGCCTGGCCAAAACGATGAGCTTCATCGCGCTGGGCGCCGCGGCGGTGATGTTCGCGCTGGAGCTTTTATACGGCGTAAGGATACTGGAAATCCTGATGAACGCCGTGGCGCTGGCTGTGGCCGTCGTGCCGGAAACCCTGCCCGTGATCGTCACCATCACCCTGGCCTTCGGCATTCACAACATGGCCCGCAAGCACGCCATCATCCGCAAAATCCCCGCGGTGGAAACCCTGGGCAGCGCCTCTGTCATCTGCTCGGACAAAACGGGGACCCTGACCATGAACCGCATGTCCATCCAAAAAATCTGGGCCGCCGGCCGGGAGCCCCTGGACGCGGCGGAGGCTTTCGGCCATGAGGAGATGTTTTTGCTGGAGATCATGGGCCTTGCCAGCAACGCCGCCTTGCGTATGGAGGGCGGAGAGGAAAAGGCCCTGGGCGACCCCACCGAAACCGCCATCATCCGCCTGCTGCTGGAGAAAAAGATCACAAAAGAAAGCCTGGACGCTATCTTTCCCAAGGTGTTCGAGATTCCCTTTGACTCCGGGCGCAAGCGGATGACGACGGTGCATGAGCTGGAGGACGGGCGCTATCTATCCATCACGAAGGGCGCCTTCGACAGGCTCCCCGCCGAGGCGGCGTCCTATTGCGCGGATACCGCGAAGCGGGTGCACGACAGCTTTGCCGGCGGCGCGCTGCGGGTGCTCGCGGCGGCCTATAAATACTACGACACGCTGCCCGGAAAGCTGGACGCCGACGAGCTTGAGCAGGGCCTGACCTTCGCGGGCTTTGTGGGCATGATCGACCCGCCGCGCCCGGAAAGCGTGGCGGCCGTGGCCGCGGCAAAGAGGGCGGGCATCCGCACGGTGATGATCACCGGGGACCACGTGGCCACAGCCTCCGCCATTGCCCGGCAAATCGGCATTCTCTCCGAAGGGGATAAGGCTGTTTCCGGGGCGGAGCTTGAGGCGATGCCGGAGGAGGAGCTGACGCGGAGTATCCGGGATTATGCCGTGTACGCGCGGGTGAGCCCGGAGGACAAGATCCGCATCGTGAAGGCCTGGCAGGCCCACGGCGAGGTTGTGGCGATGACGGGCGACGGCGTCAACGACGCCCCGGCGCTCAAGGCCGCGGACGTGGGCGTGGCCATGGGCTCGGGCACGGATGTCTCGAAAAGCGCCAGCGACATGATTCTCACCGACGACAACTTCGCCTCTATCGTGGACGCCGTGGCGGAGGGCCGGCGGGTCTATGACAATATCCGCAAGGTGCTCTACTCCCTGCTCAGCTGCAACATCTCCGAGATTTTCATTATGCTCGCCGCGATCCTCTTCGGTTGGGGGGCGCCCCTGATGGCCATACAGCTGCTGCTGATCAACGTCGTGGCCGACGGTATACCGGATATGTTCATGTGCAAGGAGCCCGCGGAGGAGGGCTCCATGAAGCGAAGCCCGGTGAAGAAAAACGCCGGTATCTTCGCCGGCGGTCTGGCCAAAAAAATCGGCCTGATGTCCCTTGTGTTTACCGTCATCTCGCTCATCGGCTTTTACATCGGCAAATTTGTCGCCGTCGGGCCGATGGCGCCCTCTCACGAGATCGGCCAGACAATGGCCTTTGTGATCATCGGCTGGTCCTCGGTGGTCAATATTTTCAACGCCAGATGCAACACAAGATCTGTCTTTCAAATCGGCGTTCTTTCCAACAAGGCCCTGTCCCTGGCCCTGCTGTTCTCCTTCGGCCTCATCGCGGCCGTCGCGGCGGTTCCCGCGCTGATGAAAATTTTCTACTGCGTGCCCGTGAGCCTGAACCACTGGCTGATTATGCTTGGCCTTTCCGTCGTTCCGCTGATTGTGGGCGAAATCGAAAAGCTGGTTTACCGGAAGCGGAGCAGGTCCGGATCAAAATAACGCAGGCCCCGGCAAAATTCCCAAAAATCCCGTCAAATCAGACGGGATTTTTTTCTTGACATTTTTCTTTTCTGTTCGTATAATAGGATATAGGGGTATCCCCTATTATGAAACAGAGAGGTGAAAGCTTGAAAACTTATATGGAGGAACAGGCCATCATGAACCGCCTCAAGCGCATTGAGGGGCAGGTGCGGGGCCTGATGAAAATGGTGGAGGATGGCAAAAACTGCGAGGAAATCCTCATCCAGATCGGCTCGGCGAAGGCCGCGCTGCACAAAACCGGCCAGGTGATTCTGGAGGGCCACCTGAGCCACTGCGTCCTCGACGGCATCCGGGAGGGCAAGCAGGAGGAGACCATCCGCAAGCTAAGCTCAGCCATCGAGCAATTTTCGCGGATTGTGTGACAAATACGCATCGTAGGGGTTCAAAATTTTGAACCCTGGGCAATTTGAACCCTGGTAAATTCGAACCCCTACCCAACGGCAGCATATTGCAGTATTCTATTCGATAAAAAAAGGAGAACAAATCATGCAACGAATCATAGAATTCCTGTCATCCCTGAGGATGACCCTGCTGGGCGGGGCCTTTTTGGCCGCCAGCCTGGTGTTTATGCTCTTTCACGTGGAGCCGCCCCCCTACGCCAACCCCGCCTGGGGCGCGGTGGTGATCTGCGGGCTGCCGCTGCTGTATTGGGCATTCTGGCGCATACGCAACAGCAAGGGCGTCAGCAAGATATCCGCCTCGCTGCTGATCTCCATCGCCATGTTCGCCTGCATCGCCCTGAGCCTTTCGGGCGACGCGCATAATCTCTTCGCGGCGGGTGAGGTGGCCTTCATCATGGCCATCGGCGGCATTTTGGAGCAAAAGACCGTGGAGCGCGCCAAGAAGGGCCTCAAGAAGCTCATCGGCCTGACCCCGGCACAAGGCCGCAGAATCTCCGGCGGCCGGGAGGAAATGGTGCCCCTGGAGGAAATCATCCCCGGGGATGTGCTGCGGGTGCTGCCTGGCGAGGCCATTCCGGTGGACGGCGAGGTCGTTTCCGGCAATTCCTCGGTGGACCAGTCCATTCTCACCGGCGAATCCCTGCCCGTGGATAAGGCCCCGGGGGACAGCGTGTATTGCGGCACCATCAACCGCTTCGGCGCCGTGGAGCTGCGCGCGACAAAGGTGGGGGAGGATTCCTCCCTGCAAAAGCTCATCCGCCTGGTGAAGGAAGCGGAAAACAACAAGGCCCCCATGCAGCGGATCATTGATAAATGGGCGGCCTGGCTGGTGCCCGCGGCGCTGCTGGTGGCCATCCTCACCTTCGTCTTTACGCGGGACATCACACGGGCGGTGACGGTGTTGGTGGTGTTTTGCCCCTGCGCCCTGGCGCTGGCCACGCCCACCTCCATCATGGCGGCCATCGGGCAGGCCACGAAGCACGGCGTCATCATCAAATCCGGCGACGCCCTGGAGCGCATGGGCCGCGTGGACTGCGTCGCCTTCGACAAAACGGGCACCCTCACCCACGGCAGGCTGCATGTGAGCCGCGTGGAGGGCGGGGACGAGGTGCTTCAACTGGCGGCCTCCCTGGAGCGCTACTCGGAGCATCCTGTCGCGAAAGCGATTTGCGCGCATTATCACGGCGCGTACTTAGAGGTCGAAAACTTCGCTGCCACCCCTGGCGTGGGGGTGGCGGGCGACATCGGCGGAAGGCGCGTGGTCATCGGCAGAGGGGCCGAGCTGACCGTGGATGGCGTATATATGGGCAAAATCACCGTAGAGGATGAGCCGAAGGCCTCGGGCTTTGAGACGGTGCGGCGCCTGCGGGACATGGATGTCGGGGTTGTCATGCTCACCGGAGACAACGAAGGCGCCGCCGGGGCGGTGGCCGAACAGGCAGGGATAGAACAGGTATACGCCGGGCTTCTCCCCGCGCAAAAGGTGGAAAAAATCCGGGAGCTGCGGGACAGCGGCAAGCGGGTTTGCATGATCGGAGACGGCGTGAACGACGCCCCCGCCCTTAAGACCGCCGACCTGGGCGTGGCGATGGGCGGCATGGGCAGCGACATCGCCGTAGAGGCCGCCGATATCGCGCTGATCGGCGACGACATCTCCAAAATCCCCTATCTCAAGCGGCTTTCCAGGGCCACGGTCCGGCTGATCAGGTTCAACATCACGCTTTCCATGTGCATCAATTTCGTGGCGATCGTGCTTTCTATATTGGCGGTACTGGGCCCCATTTCGGGGGCGCTGGTCCACAACGCGGGCTCGGTGCTGGTGGTGCTCAACGCCGCGCTTCTGTATGACAGAAAGTACCGGTAATCGCTGCCAACATGCTCCGCGAAACAATGTTTCCATTGACAGACAAGCCTTTTGTGAGTATAATGTCGTAACAAGCTTAAATCTGATACGCGTCTTTGGAGATGAACAGGCCATGCGGGCAGCATCGAAATCAAAATCAAAAAAACGGATCCTGGTGTTTTGCCTGGTGCTTTTTCTGGTGCTTGCCGCCGCGCTTTCGGCGGCGTCTTATTGGATTTTCGGCACGGTGCGCCGGGCGGCCGGCACCACGGCCCCCGGCGCCACGGCCCGCGGCCGCGTGGGCATCGCCGGGCTGACCCACGGCTTCGAGCCGGAGGATTTCGCGGAGGATATCCGCGGCCTCTCCCCGGTGACAGCCTGTTTTGAATATCCGCCCGAATTGGACAAGCCGGGCCGCCATACCGTTTCCGTGATCCTGGAGGACAGCCACGGGAACAGGTCCCGGGTCACCGCCGAGCTGCGGCTGCTGCGGCTGCGGGAGCCCCTCGTGGCGGAGCTGGGGGAATACCCCGGCCCCCTGCCGCCGAAGGCATTGTTTACGGACAGCGATACAGACGCGGTGGAGATGCGCTTCCTGGAGCCACCCCCGGAGATGAAATCCCCTGGCCGGCAGGAGCTCGTGCTGCTGCTGGATGGCAGAGAATATCCGCTGGACCTGCGCTTTGTCGATACCACGCCCCCCAGGGCTAAAACACGGGACCTGGAAATCCTTCAGGGCGGGGCTCTGGAGCCCCTGGATTTTATTGAGGAGCTCATCGACGCGACCCAGGTGACGGCGGCCTTCAGCAGCGAGCCGGATTGGACCCTGCCGGGCAAGGCCCAGACCGTGGAGATCTCGCTTACGGACGAGGGCGGCAATACCGCCGTGGTAAAGAGCGGCCTCATAGTGCTGGAGGACAAGGAGCCGCCCGTCATCAGCGGCGTGCGGGAAATCCACGTGAGCAAGTTTGATACGGTGGCCTACCGCAAGGGCGTGACCGTTACGGATAATTCCGGCGCGGCGGAGCTGACCATCGACAGCGCGGAGGTCAACACGGGTGTTCCCGGAAGCTATGTCGTCACTTACATCGCCCGGGATTCCGCGGGCAACGAAACGAGGGTATCCACCAGGGTTGTGGTCAACGAGGTGTCCGCCGGCGCGGTAAACGCCCTGGTGGATCCCGTGCTGAAGGAGATCATCGCCCCCGGCATGAGCGACGCGGAAAAGGCCGCGACGATTCTCGCCTGGATCCGAAGGAGCGTCGCCTACAGCAACGAGGTCGAAAAGAGCAGCGTAATCGACGGCGCCCACAACGGCATGGTCCTGCGGCGCGGCGACTGCTACACCTTCTTCGCCCTGGCGAAATACATGCTGGAGCGGGAGGGCATTGAAACCGTTGATATGCGCCGTGTGGAGGGCGCGCCCACGCGGCACTACTGGCTGGCGCTGAATTTTGGCAATGGCTGGTATCATTATGACTGCGCCCCGCTGGCCCTCGCGCGCCCAAACGACGGCTTTATGATGAGCGATTCCCAGGCAAAGGCCTTCGGCGAAGCCAACGGGCGGCCATATTACTATGAATATGACCCGGCAGCATTGCCGCCGGGCGTAACGATCACGCCGTAGGGGCTCAAGAGTCGTAGGGGCCCAGGAGCCGTAGGGGCTCAAAATTTGTCCGGTGTAGTAAGCTAGTATACAGGTGTGCAGTAGGAAGGTATACAGTTTTGTGATAGAATAGAAGGCAACAAAAAGGCCGAAAGAGGTGTTGAAGTTGCCATGGGAG
>WRMQ01000034.1 GCA_009777055.1 Oscillospiraceae bacterium | reverse complement strand
TGTTCCGCTCCGCGGTCAGGTTCGTGAAATCGGCCTGCGCGCCCGCGAACGCCGGCACGGCCTCATAGACCAGCGTGCCGTCAGCCTCCCGCACGCCGGCCACGAGACAGACCGCGGTTTGAATCCCGTCCAGCGGGACATCACCGTATTTTATGACCACCGTCAGGGTAGACGGCTTCGCGTCCAGCGCGTAGGCGGCGTTTGAGGCCAGCAGCAGGACACAGGCGAAAGCGAGGGCGGCTGCGATGATTCGCTTCATAGAGGGACACCTCTTTTTTTGTGAATTCTTTTGCATTTCAGAGCGAGCGACACAAGCATAACCGGCAATGCCGGAGCCATGAGCATGAGCAATACGATGAGCTTATCGGGCCTGCTGGCTTCGGCGTAAGCCGTATCCCAGCCGGCGCTGGCGGCGTTTTCGACCCGGTGGCCGCGCACCAGCATGCGGTGGCTGTTGATTCCGTAGGGCGTGCAGGTGATCAGCGTGCAGTAGTCCATATTCGGGTCGATGGCCAGGGCCCTGGCCTCCTCGGGCTCCACCACGGTGATCTGATTCACCTGGTAGGTGAGCGTTTCGCCCATGACATACAGCACGAAGGTGTCGCCCTCTTCCATTTTGTCCAGGTTGGTCAGCAGCGTCGAGGAGGGCAGCCCCCGGTGCCCGGTGATGAGCGCGTGCGTGCCGGTTCCGCCCACCGGCAGGGATGAGCCCTGCAGATGCCCCAGGCCAATCTGCAGCACACCCTCGTCGGTGCCGTGGTAAATGGGCAGCTTAACGGCGAGCTTGTCGATAGACAGGATGCCCATAACGCCCAGGCCGGCGTTAAGCAGCTGATGGTACGCCGCGGATTCCTCCGGCGTGGGCCGGAAGCGGCTGTCGCTGCGGGGCAAGGCCTTGTTGTATGCCTGCGCCGCGTCTAAAATCGCCTGCCTGCTTCCGTCGTCGATGGCCGCCACCTCGTCGATATACCGCGCGACGGCCCGCGTTTGGCGGCTGGAGTTCACGCGGCCGGCGACCGTGGGGTACAGCAGCACGGAAATGACTATGAGAGCGAACAATACGACAGAGCCAACGATGATAACCTTTTTTTTCATAGGCGTTTCCTTGCCGCTGCCGGCTGGCGGCGTGCATCGCCGCCAGCCAAACAGCTTGCCGGGCATTGGGGTTTTTGCTTGAATTACGCCGCGGCGGACAGAAGGTTCCTCCTCCTGCGGTAAATGAGGAAGACGATGTAACCGGCCAGGGCGATGGCTCCGGCGATTCCGGCGGCGTAGATGATCTTGACGCCGATGCCGCCCGTGCCGGGAAGCAGCCCGCCGGCCCGGTTCTGGACGTTGACGCTCTGCTCCTCTTCCGCAACTCCCGCGATGGTGACGTGCAGCTGCTTTTGGCCTCGGGGCGTTGTGTCCACATGCTCGATCAGAATGCTTGTCCGCCAGCCGCCGTTGTATCCGGGAGGCGCCTTTGTTTCCACCAGCTCGTATTCGCCGGCGTCAAGGCCCTTGATGCGAATAAAGCCGTCGGCGCCGGAAACGAGCGTGGCGCTTCTGCCGCTTTCGCCGGGCTTGGCGACCCTGTAATTGTAGGTCGCGTCGTAATGGGGCTCTCCGTCGTCTGCTGACTGCAGCGCGATGAATTCGATGGCGGCGCCGAAGACCGGGTCGCTTTCATCCATATCAACCTTCGGATACAGCTCGAACTCCGCGCCCCCAAGAGGAGAGGGATCGCCGATATCGCCGGTATGCTTATAGATCTCGAGGTCGAAGGTATAGACGATCGCCTCGTCCTCCGGGGTGTTGTTGGTCGTGGTATCGTAGGGCTTGTTGCTGTACTGCAGCCACACCCTGTTGGGGTTGCCGTCGGGGGCGATGAGGGCCTTTTCGTTGAGCAGGGCCTGGTAGATGATTTCGATTGTCCAGCCGGCGCTGTTTAAAAATTTCGTGGCGCTGGTCACAAAGGTGATTTCGATTTTGGTGCTGCCCGCGCCGTATCCGCCAACAGCCTCGTCGTTATAATTGCTGTTGCTTGACACGGTGTAATCGGTGGTGTAAGCAAGCAATTGGGACGCTTGACCTGACTTGGTCAGATAAATCTTCATTTCGCTGTTGCCGGCGTAGGTCAGGCCCGGGCTCATGATGTCGTGCACCTTGAAGACGTAATCGGTGTAGCCGGTGGTGTCCGGCACCGTTGAGATGTGCTTGAAGAACACGGTGTCGCCGATGCTGACATCCGTCCACTTCTGCCAGCCGCTGTCGCCCGCGGCCGGGTTTTCGCTGACCTCGTTGTCGTAAGGCATGTCGTCGGTATTGCCGTGGAACCAGACCTCCTTGTCGATCTTCGGCGCGTCGGCCTTCAGGTGGACGTCCACATCGTCGTCCAATTCGTCAAGTCCGCTCACAGTTTTTACTTCGGGGACGTTGACAAGCATGTTGCGGCTGAACACGTTTCCGCTGTGAGCTCCCAGCGGGTCAACGGGATCGCCCTCGCCCGTGACAAGATAGTAGCCGTAGTCCACGTTTTCCAGAACGGCCTTGTTGTTGGCGGTGTGCCCGACGGTAGTATAATCATGGCCTGAGAGTCCGTTGAGCGCCTTGGCCAGCGCGATGCGCTGGGGTTCGGTGGAATTCGCCAGCCAGGCCCTGAATTCCGAGGCGGCGAGCGCCGGGTGCGTGGTCGGGTCGGCTTCCACGTCATAGACATTTTCGAGCGTCAGCGCGTCCAGCGACTGCAGGAAGGTCATGAGCTTGGCCGTGGCTTCGTAGACGAACTCGAAGGGCTCATCATCGCCGTTGCCGAGGACGTTTGTAATGGCAAACAGCTTGTAGGCATTGAACGTGATGGTGTCGTTGATGGTGAGACTGCCGTTTTCGGGTGGAAGGATGGTGATGCTGCCGGTGCCGGCGGCGCTGACGCTGATTGGCAGCGCGGTTGCCAGGAACAGGAACAGTGCCAGGAGGGTCGCCAGGATTTTTCTTGTTTTCATTGAGTTTAGCTCCTTTGTTAAATTTTTGGTTGCCAGCTTTTTGGGGGAGGGAAGCTTGTAATCTAAAACCGCGGAACGCGGGGAACGCGCGTTATTCCAGCAGGACCAGCCGCCGCCTGCGCCTGTGGTACCTGTACGCGAAAGCGCCGGGAAGGAACAAAAGGATCAGGATTCCCGCGCTCACGGTGAAGGTCTCCTTGCCGGGGCCGCCGGTTTCGGGGAGAATGGGGCTGCCCAGAGGCGCGTCGTAGAGGTTGGTGAAGGTCACGATGGAGGTGCCGTTGTGGCTGACCGTGACGCCGCCGGAGACGCTGCCGTCGCCGCTGCCGCCGGTCTCGTCCTCGACCACCCATTCGGCGATGTAGCTGGCCTCGCCGCTTTCGACCACATAATAGACGCCGGTCAGCAGCTTGTCGATCGTAACCGTGCCGTTATGCGCGGCCGCCACCTGGCCCAGCGCGAGGTTGGAGCTGCCGGAGATATGGCCGTTCACCGTGATGGGGGGGATGCTCAGGTCCACGGGGCTGTTGGTGGCCTGGTCGTAAACGGTGAACACAAATGGCCGGCTCTGGCCGCCCTCGCTGTCGTCGGGAACGAACTTCTTGATCTGCAGCTTGCCGCGCTCAAACCGGGCGTTCGGCACGCGCAGGGTTCCGTGGATCAGGCCGATTGTGAGGGAGTCGCCGTCGTCCAGGAACAGGTCCGCGGGATAATCCTCGTCCTCGTCGTAAACCGTTTTGGCCGCCGGGCCCTCGCCATCCCCGTCCGGGTCAAGGATGACGTAGTATTTGTCGTCCGTCCAGCCGCGCGCGATCTTGAAATCGTAGCCGTGCGGGCCGTCCCTGAAATACAGATCGCCGCCGCGGACCTCGATGGTGTAGTCGGGGATCGAATGGTAGTCGTTTGGCGGGGCCACCTCGTGCAGGGTGTATATCCCGTCAGGCTCCGATGGGATGGGGATGAGCGGCGTTTCGCCGTTCAGGCCGGCGGTTGTGTATTGATTGATCACCGTGCCGTTTGGGGCGATCAGCTGAAAGACGATGTCCGTAAGCGCCGAATCGTCGGATGTGTCGTATTTTTGCAGCTTGAGGCTGTAGGAAAATTTCCGGTCCCTGGTGTGGATCGTTTTGTCCGTGGGGCTGTTGACTGTCACGGTGGCGTCCAGCTCGGGGCTGACGGTGTGGGTCTGCGTGTCGATGGTCAGGGTCATGGCCGCTCCGTCGAAATGGATGTAGATCGGCGTGGGGTCTATGGCGTAGCCGTCGGGGGCGGCTACCTCGATCAGCTCGTAGTAGCCCGGCTCGAGCTCGCTCCAGTTTTGCAGGGGGGTTGAGCCGTCGAGCTGCGTGCCGTAGGACAGCATTTCGCCGTAGGGCTCGCTGGTTCCGTCGAAGCTGTCATCCTCGAACTTGCTGAGCAGGTAGATCGCGCCCGTGAAGCGCGTGACCTCGCTGCCGTCGATGATCTCCTCGATCGTCTGGCCGGGGAGCGTCTGCGTGCCGTTCTCGTTGTATTTGATCAGCCGGATGGTGGCCTTGGGCGTGGACTGGTTCATGTCGTTGTTCAGCGTTGCGCTGTAGTATAGCGTGTGCGTGTTCGTGTCCGTGTCCATTTCTGAGGGCGTGCCCAGGGGAACCTCCTCTGTCAGCAGCGGGTCGCTGTACATCTTCAGCTCGCCGCCGGAAAACACCAGGTACCATTGCTTGCCTATGTTGTCTGTGTAGTACTCCGGCGTGTCGGTTTCCACCAGCACGTAGCTGCCCGGGGTGATCAGTGGCCGCGCGGATTCCTCGAGGCCCTGGGTGCCGGCGGGCTCAAGGGTGGCCAGCAGGCTCCAGGAGCCGTCGCTGAGGTTGAGGGAGGAGAAATCGCTGTGGATCGCGTCGCTGCGGTAAAGCTCGAACACGCAGTCCGGCAGAGGCCCGGGAAAGTTCGTCGGGTCGCCCATTTTCACCAGGTTAAAGCGGATCTCATCCGGCGAGTCCTCATCCGTGATCACCCAGTCGTCGTCCGATTTCGAGCCCCCGCGCATATTGGGCGTAACCTTCGCTGTGTTGTGGTAGCTCCCTTCCTGAATATCCGGCACCTTAAAATAATACTCCAGCGTCGAGGTGCCGTCGCCGTTGCTGTAAAGCGGGCTCATCATATTCACCTGCAGCTGGTTTTCCACTGTGGCGTTGCCCGCCACCGAGCCGGTATAACCAGAGGTCTGCCCCAGCCGTTTAAACTCCCCATTTTCATACACATACAGGTCCCGGTCAATCGCATTCGTGCCCGGGGCAAGAAATCTGCCATTCACCAGGTTGCCTTCCTTGTCATACTCCAAATACTGGTCCGTCACATACAGCGTGTTCTTCATTTGGGTGGGGTCCGTCAGGTAGCCGGCGTTCGAGTATTCGGTGTCAGGGAGCAAATAACCGGTGGGGACGACGATTTCAGAGCTGCCGGTACCGAGCGGCGTGTGATTTTTTGCATTTATAGTGTTTCCCAGCTCAGAGCCTTTGTATGTTACGACAACACGCCACTGGTTACCGTTGGTCATGGGCGATGCTGAAGCTGAGCCAAAACTATACAAAGATACGCTTGGCGCAACAACTACATTACCATAACAGTTAGAGATCGGCGCACTAGTCAAACCAGCACCTGCAAAAACGCCAAAACTATTATTATTATACGAGCCAGAGTCAGGCGCGACTTGCGTATAGCGGAAATCGGCTGAGCAAAAACTTATACTTCCCGGAGTCTGATTATAATCGCCTGCTATGCCACCATTTCTCGGTGCGCTGGACACTATTTCGGAGCCTGGCAATAAATGGCAGTTTTCAATATGTGCGCCGCTTTGACCGAAAAGCCCGCCCACCCTTCCCAAAGATGTAGCTGTGGTAACTGATATATTTGCCAATGCCGACACACCGAAACAATTATTGCCCGAATTAAGATTTATATGCCCAGATACGAGGCCAACATATGCCGTTGCGGTAAGATGAACACGAAGCGTACCTTCCGTATAGACGTCGATCAATCTGCTGCCGCTGACATTGAATCGATCTGTCAGAGCACCAACGTACAAGCCAAGGGTCGCATTGGGGGTGCCATTGCTGGTGGCTCCTGATTCTCTGCGATCAATAACGAAGCCTACAAAGCGCACGCGGAAAAAGGTGACGGGCAGGGAGGTTGAGCCCACAGTGCGGAACAGCGGCGCGTTCATAAACGTGCTGCCGTGTATGGTGAAGCCGTTGCCGTCCACCACCCTGCCAGTATACAGTGCCGGCGGGTCCCAAAGGTAGGGTGCGGGGGGTATCGTAATGTCGTTCATAAGCTTGATGCTTTTGTTTTCATTCACTGCGGTGGCAAACTCGGCGAAGCTGGTCACATAGGCGACGCCCCGGTAGACATCCCAAAAGGGGTGGCTGGGGCCGTCGATGCCCAGCGGGATATCATAGTCCAGGTCCACGAACTCCAGAATGGTCCTGTTCGGATTGTCGACCGTGACACTCATCTTATGCATGACGTTGGTGCCGTCCAGTACAGTGAGAATATCCTCATAGTCGCCCTGGTTGTCGGTCATGTTGTCTTCCGTAACCTGCTTTTCGATGGAGTAATCCACATCCGGAGGCTCCATGGGCGGGATATAGGGCGGCGGCTGCGGGGGCGGTACCACGGGGCTTTTGAAGGTCACGTTCAGGGAAAACGAGGGCCGCGCGGTTGTATAGTCCACATTGAGCTGATTCTGCGAATATGGAGTAACAAAGATCTGGTCGCCGCAGACCTCCGTAACCAGATCTTTGTCTGCTCGAATGGTAAAATTAAACGTTAAGCCGCTCTGCGCGTCCCAGAGGTTTGTCCAGGTTTGCCGGTACTCAATATAGAACGGTTCGCCCAGCTTTACGTATGAAAGCGGAATGATGCTGCCGGGTGTTTTGACGAAAACGGCGCGGCTGTTTCCGCCCGACAGATTGAAGCTTGGGGAGGTGTCTTTGTTGGGGCCGCTGTTGAGCTGCGCGAGCACGGCGCTGCTGCCGGGTGCCCATTCGAGCACGAAGGGGCCGACGCTGTAATTGCCCTCGCCGGGCGCGAAGGGGGAGGGGATGGATGTGCTGCCGTTATATTTCAGTATGACGCTCACCTTGGCGCCGACGTTGATGGTCGCCTCCGAAGCGATGGCGCCCAGCCCCTGAAAGTTGGAGGAGGCCTTTGCGCCGAAGTACTTGGTCCGCATGCTGTCCTGCCAGACGAAGCCCTCTTTGATGGCGTGGGTCGCCATAAACCCATAGGTGCTGGGAATGTTTGTGCCGAGCCAGTACCAGTGCGCGCGCTGGTAGTAGGAATCCTTATGGATATTGGCGTAGAGCATGCCATAGCGCAGGTGGGAATACTGCTGCGCGGTCATCCCCAGGGTGTTCCGGAGCAGGTCATAGAACACGGGGTTGGCCCCGGCGGAGGCGTCGGCGCGGCCATTGTAGTAGTAGTTATGCGTCGCGCCCGAAACGTAGGTATAGCCCCTGTTGGTGCAGAAGGTGTTCCGGAGAAAATCGTTCGAGAGCGCGCCATTGGGGTGCGTTGTGCCGGGCACGCCGTAAATATGGTAAAAGTTGTAGCCATTCGTTCCGCCGCCGATTTTCCCGTTGGTGTGCGACAAGCGGTAGGTACCGTGCACTTTCACGGCGGGGCCGGTATAGGGGGCGGTCTGTGCGGGCCGCGCGGTCCAGAGGCTCCCCGCCAGGGCGCCCACGACCAGCAGCGGCGCGAGAGTGGCCGCCGCGATGCGTTTCAGCCTTTTGTCCGCGAGAAGCCTTCTCACGGCCGCGTTGAGCGTATTCTTCATTTGCCGCACCATCCTTGCATCATTTGATAATTTAATATTGCCTGCCTAATTTATCTTTCCGAGCCTTGACAGGGGCCACACACGGAACAAAACCCTGCCAACGATCTGATCCTTATACACAGTACCGAAGCTGCTGTGGCGGCTGTCCAGCGAAAGAGGCCGGTTATCGCCCATGACGAACACCATTCCATCGGGCACCCGAAAGGGGAAATCGATATCGCAGCTGCTCCGGCTGGGCTGCTCCACATAGGGCTCGTCCAGCGCCCGCCCATTGACCGTCACGGCGCCCTCCTCGTCGATTTCCACGGTATCGCCGGCCATAGCGATCACGCGCTTGACATGCAGTTGATTATTCTGATAAAACGCGGCGGCGCTGCCTTTCGCGGGGCTGGCGGTATGCACGGCGACGACGATCTCATTCATTTGAAAGAGCGGATTCATGCTGGAGCCGTCGATACGCAGCACAGTCACCCACAGATTGGTGACCAGCACGATCACCGCCGCCACCGCCACAAGGCTGACAATAAAACTGCCGCACAGCCGCCTGTACCCATCGACCCGTCCCAATCTTACGGCTTCCCGGTCCAGCTGCTCCAGGCTCGGGCGGCCCAGCCTGTTGACCTGCTCCCGGAGGACGTTTTCTTTGTTACGCATACACACACTTTCCGTCTAACAGCGCAGCCCGGCCAGATAGGCCAAAAGCAGCTCCTGCTTTTCCCGCTTCAGCTGTTGAAGCTCTTTTTCCTGGTCGCGCAGCATCAGGATGAGATGTCTTTTACCCAGGGCCCGCAGCTGCTGGTCCGTGATAGGCGGCGCCTCCTCCCGGGCGAAGCGCGCAAGCTCATCGGATAGCCTCGCCACGGTTTCGAGCGCGTGGTCGTCGGTATCATCCCATTCCGGCTCCTCCCAAACGGGGGCAGGGGGCCTGCATGCCGCCGGTTGATATGTCGGGGCTGGAGGATGATATTGGCCCTGCCATGCCGCGGGCTGGTACGCCTGCGCCTGATACGCCGGAGGCTGCCATGCCTGCCATGGCTGGCTCTGAGCCGCGGGCGGCATCGCGGGCGCGATATAGATTTCGTTCATACGCGTGGCGTCCTCCGTTCTAAAAAATAAAATAGCATAAAATCAAAGTCTTGTGTTGCCGTTGTCATGAACGACATGTATTTGTCACGAATAACGGCGGCAGGCTTATTTTCTGCCCAGACGTTCCTTCAGCTGCTTGATTTCCTCCTCAACGTCCAGCGGCCGCCTTTTGGGCAGCTTGCCGCGCTCCGTGACAATTCCTTCAAAACCGCCCTCCTGTTTCAGCCTGCGCTTGCAGACCTGCCACAGAATCAGGCCGATGGCGATGCCCAGCACCAGGGCGGCAAGCTCAATCCAATTACTTAAAACCATAAAGATTATCCACCTCTTTCCGCAGCGCGTCACGTTCTTTTATGGCCTTGCGCCGCCTTTTGGCGTATGCCAGGCACAGGAAATACGGGATCAAAACAAAGGCAAAGGAGCCCAGGGATACGACGTTCGCGCTGACCAGGACGATATCCGCCACGGGGAGCGCGTCTGGCGGCTCGGCAGCCGTTTCGGCCGGCGGCTCAGCCGGGGGTTCAGTCGTTAATTCAGTCGTCAATTCGGTTAGCGGCTCGGTCGTCAATTCGGTCGGCGGCGGCTCGGTGGCCCGCGGGGGCAGCGCCGCGAGAATCCGCGGCTCCTCCGCGCCGCAGACAGCGCAGACACGGACCTCCAGCCCTTCCACGCCTTCTTCGGCAGGGATTTCCACGTGCCAGCCGCCGAAGCTGTGCTGTCCAAGAGGGTCAATACGCTGCGTATATTGATGGCCGCAGCGGGCGCAGTCGAATGTGCGGAGCCCTTCTTTATCGCAGCCGGGCTGGATAACGGTTTCGGTATAATCGTGCCCCAGGGCCGGTATGACCGCGGATTCGCTGTGGGGCTGCGCGCGGCTGCAGGTCCGGCGGCTCGCCCCCGGCTGCGTGCAGTTGGGCTGCCTTTCCGTGACCCATTGCCCCCAAATGTGGTCGGTGGCAAAAAGGAGGTCTGTGTATTTTTTCCCGCAGACGCCGCAAATGTAATCGACCTCCCCATCCTCCATCGCCGTGGGCGCGACCCGCCGGACTTCGGCGTATTGGTGCCGGCCCGCGGCGCAGTCGTCAAGCGGGGCGGCCCGCGCGGCGGGCGCGGAAAGGCACAGCAGCACGGCAAGGAGCGCGGCGGCCTGGCCGATCCGGGCGATTTGCGGTTTTCCTGTCATAGTCCGCCCTCCCAAGGCTTAAATCAGGCTTCGTTTCTCAATGGCTTCTTTCAGCGCCGCGTAATAACCCCGGCCGGCTGGAATTGTCGTTCCGTCCACAAGCGTTATCTGTTCATAAGAGGATACATGGCTTATGGTGTCAATGGCGACCAGGTAGGAGCGGTGAACGCGGATAAACCCGCGGTCCTTCAGGCGCGCCTCCAGCTCGGACAGATTGCTTCGAAAAAGGAATTTCCCGCCCGTATACCAGACGCAGACCATATGGTTCATGCTGGCCTCGAAATAAGCGATATCCCGCAGATCAATCTGCCGGTATTCCCCGGCGAAGCGCAGCGCGACGTATTGGCGCTCCAGCTCCCGGGCCGCTTCCAGGGCGCCTTCAAACACTGCCTCAAACCGTGCCGCGCCGCCCTTTTCAACGTAGTTGTAGGCTCCCGCGTCAAACGCCTGGTAAAAGTATTTTTTCTCCGTCGCCCAGCTGTGGTACACGATAACGCCGTCATACCCGGCCTGGCGCACCGCCTCGGCGACCACCTCGCAGCCGTTGAAGGGCTCCAGCACAAGGATGCTGACCGCGGAGGAAAAGGCCGGGTCCAGCATCTCGAACAGCAGCGCCTGGCTGCTTGAGAATGCGGTGAAAAGGGCCGGAATCTGTTTTCTCTCGCAGATTGCCCGGCAGGCCGCCGCATAGCGCTCCAGCTCCGCCTGGTTCGTGTCGCATATGACGATTCGCAGGACGTCCAAGCAGTCATCTCCTAACCAATTCCTTTATCAGCGCGCAAACCTTAACCATACTTAAGGTTTAACTCATTCTACACCCGCCAAGATGTGCGCGTCAATGTGTTAGAGCGCTAAATTTTATTGTATTAGCGAGGGAAATCAACTGTATTCCAATTTATGTAAGCATCAATGTGCGGTTCCGGCAAATCCAGAGAACGCTCTTCCAATATTTTACCTAATTGTTCCGCCCTGCGGCAGGTCACGGAGATGTGAAGATAATTCTCGTTCGCATGCCATGACATTTCCAGTAAAATATCTTGACAAACGCGGCGCGATATACTATAATACTCTAGTCCGTTCCGCGCCCGCGGCCGCTGCGGACAGCGCGTGACATGGCGGCATAGCTCAGTTGGCTAGAGCATTCGGTTCATACCCGGAGTGTCACTGGTTCGAATCCAGTTGCCGCTACCACGCTTTTTTTCCTTCGTTATCCGGCCCGGTGGTCAAGCGGTTAAGACTCCGCCCTTTCACGGCGGCAACACGGGTTCGAGTCCCGTCCGGGTCACCACATCATTCATAACGGACGCGTAGCTCAGCTGGTTAGAGCGCTCGCCTCACACGCGAGAGGTCCTCGGTTCGAGTCCGAGCGTGTCCACCAAAACTAGACCGCTTGATATACAATGCAAAGCCTTGTATATCAAGCGGTCCGACCTCTCCGAAACGTTCATGCGGTCTGACGAATTAGCAGCAACAGAAGCGAGGGAAAAATATGTCACAGCTCAAATGCGATCTTTGCGGTGGTGGAATTGCCCTAAAGACGAGCCGCCTGTCCGGCTGTTGCCAGGTCTGCGGAATGGAATACCCCATGGAAACCCTGGCTGCGATGCTCACCGCCGTACCCGTTGTGCCTGTATTTCATGCCACTCGGGATCAGCATCAAAAAGAGGTGGAGTTCTTGACGCTGGTGTGCGGGTTGGAACTGTTGATTGAGAAATGCAGAAGAAAGATTGGCCGTTTGAAAGCATTATTGGAAATCGATCTTTGTCACTACAATTATTTAGCGCAAGAGTCCTATAACAAGTATGAACGCTATCGTTCTGAGGTTCGCTATTATGCGGACCTGGAGCAAGACTCCGGTCATCTGTTATGGAATATGTTCGAAAGAAGCTCACGTCCAGATTATGAGGGTTTTCGTGCGTTGTGCGCAACGTTTTTGTTGGAAAACAAAATTGATGAGCAGTACTTTTTCCGGACAGTTCGGACACTAATAGAACGATTCAGCAAATGGTTCCCTTCGGTCTATCCGTATTTGATTGTTAAGGATTGGCGAGAACAGTGCCCGGAAGTGCTAGAAGCCATAGAAGGGGATAATCTGGAAGAGCTTCTGGGATGTTGTTGCCATCTAAGTCCAAGCGGATTCGGCATTCGTATGATGTTTGATACTGGCAAAAGGTATTTTATGTCTGGTCTTGCTAGCAATTTTAACTATTCTCTTGCCTGGCTGAAGTTCGAATGCGCATTTCATATCTACATGGTCATGAAAGAGGAGGAATTGTTTGATTCTTCTAAATTGAAGATTAAGAACTGCCAGGCGATGATAGCAGAGGTAAAGGGCTTGCTTCCACGCCTCTATGCCGCATACCCCTGTGTGCCTGGCCCTTACCAAAACCACGACGCTGTGCTGTTCCTCTACAATTTCCTTTCCACTTCAACCGACGAATATACCATCTTCCATGTATTACAACGCCTTGACATGCATACCATCAGAGAGCAACTCAAGCAGATCAATGCAAACCAAATACGGCAGATATCGTTGCAAATCAGCACAATGTGTCAGAGCCGACTACAGCATGAGCAATCGCAAGACACGATACGACAGGGTTTTGAAGCGACACAACAGGGCCTCCGTTCAGTTGGCAAGGGTGTACAGCTTGTACAGCGCTCTATCGGGCAACTAAACTCTACAATAATCGCTTCATCGACCTCCGTGCAATCGGAATTGGCGGGTATTAGCCAAAACACCCGGGCAGCAGCGTTTGGCTCTTTGCTGGGCGCACGGGTTGCGGCGGAATCATCGGATAACGCCTATCTTGCTAGTATGGCGCTACTGGCTAATAGCAGCAGCTACTTATAGCTTTCCCCGCAGCTAATTCAAATCCGAACGCATCCGGCAATCTTTGTGATTGGGGATGGTTCGGATTTGTTATTTGAAGCAGGGCATTCTATTCTGATTTTTATCTATCCAACATGGCTCCAGCATACCCACACAAGCACATATCCGGCCAGCACGGCCACCAGGGTATAGGGTATGCTGATCTTCATGAAGTCCCAGGCCTTGACGGTATATCCCTCCTTGCGCAGGATGCCCAGGCCCGCGATGTTAGCCGACGCGCCGATGGGGGTCAGGTTGCCGCCTAATGTCGCGCCTGAAAGCAAGCCGAAATAGAGAACGTAGGCCGGTGCGCCCATTTTGGCGGAGAGAATGGTAATAACAGGCAGCATGGTGGCGGTGTAGGGGATATTGTCAACAAAGGCCGAGACAATCACGGAGAACCACACCACTAACGTGTAAAGCACAAACACATTGCCCGCGCTGAGCATACGGAAGATGTCGCCGATCTTTTCAATCACGCCTGCTTCGCTGATTCCCTGAATTACAATGAACAACCCGGCAAGCAACAGCAGTGTGAAGTAGTCCATCTCCTTGAAAGCAATCTTGATTTTTGGAATGTCCCTGCGCAAGCCATAGATCAGCGCGCCAATGAGGAAGATGCCCATGCATACGATGCCGTTGATCTCCTTGGGCAGGTGGATGCTTTCCGGCAGGAAAGAGACGAGGATCAGCCCTAGGATGGTGGAAAGCAGCAAAGCGGTTGGGAGATAGTCCTTCACCACGGTGTGCTCCTGGAGCTTGATGGGCTGTTTTTCCTTGCGGAAGAACACGAAGAGCACCGCTGTGGCCGCCAGGAAGGCCAGCTGCACAATCCAGAACATACCCACGCCCCAGCGCGCCGCGCCGTCTGGCCTAAAGAAAAAGAAGTCGGAGAAGTTCATGTTTGCCTCCCCCGCCAGCAGGATGGCGGTGGTGTCCCCCACCAGGGTGGCCGCGCCCTGCAGGTTGGAGGCGATGGAGATGGCGATGATACTGGGCACGGGGGAGACCTTTACTTTTTTGGCGATACCCACCGCCACAGGAGCCACCATCAGTACGGTAGCCACGTTGTCCACAAAGGCGGAAATCACCCCTGAGAAGATGGACAGTAAAATTACTGCCCACTTGAGGTTCGGGGATTTGTCGATGAGCCAGTCCGCCATTTTAGCGGGCATTTTGCTTTCGATGAACAGCGAAACCGTCCCCATAGTACCCGCGATCATCAGCAACACGTTCCAGTTTACCGCGCCGGGGAGCTCCCGCCAGGGAAGTATGCCCAGCAACACAAACAGCGCCGCGGAGCCCAGGGCGATGTAGGCACGCGCCTTGGCGAATACCAGCATCCCTACATAGGTCAGCACAAAGAGCACAACCGCGATGATCAGGGTGTTCTCTTTTATGAGATTTGATAGAACCGGCATGATAAATTCTCTCCTTGTTTCTGCTTAAAATGACGGCAATCCTGCATTTAGCATTGAAGCCCACGATATATTAGCACATCCATGTCGAATTTGCAAGTAATATTTTGTAAGGACGAATTCTGAATTGCGCCAGAAAATATTAAAGCTTGCATTCATGAAATTTTATGTTATAATAGATAAGAATAATCCTTGGGAGGTATGCCATGCTCATCGTTCTGGAGGGCCTGGACGGCAGCGGCAAAAGCACGCAGCTGAAGCTTTTGCGCGACTGGTTTGCCGCGCGGGGCCAGGCGCCGCTGTGTATCAAGCTGCCGGACTATGAGGATGATTCCAGCGCGCTGGTGCGGCAATACCTCGCCGGGCGCTTTGGCACGCGGCCCGGAGACGTGGGCGCCTACGCGGCCTCCGCCTTCTACGCCGTGGACCGCTACGCGAATTACCGGGGAAAGTGGGCCGCGGATTACGCCGCCGGGCGGGTGATTTTGGCGGACCGCTACACCAGCTCCAACGCCTGCCACCAGGCCACAAAGCTCCCCCGGGAGGACTGGCCAGCCTATTTTGACTGGCTGGAGGATTTCGAATACCGCAAGCTGGGAATCCCCAGGCCGGATCTCGTCGTCTTTCTGGATATGCCCCCCGGGATTTCCCGGGAGCTCATCAGCAGGCGCTACGCGGGCGACGAGGCGAAGCGGGATATTCATGAGGCCGACGCGGCCTACCTCGCCGCCTGCCGCGAAGCCGCCATGGAGGCCGCCAGGGCCATGCGGTGGCAGGTCGTTCCCTGTTCAGACGGAAACCAACCATTTACACCGGAGGAAATACATGCAAGCATCCGCACGATCGTCGGGCGGCATCAAGACCGCTGACAAAGCCGGCGAAATTTTCAGGACAGGCAATCCCCTGGGCTTCCATGCCCCCGAAATCGACGACATCCGCTGGGCAAAGCCGATTCTGCTGGCCGCGGGCCGCATGGGCTGCGAATTCAGCTTCGGCAACATCTATGCCTGGTCGCCTGTCTATCAAACCTGTATCGCCCATTATGACGGTTTTTTTCTCGCCGCATCCCGCTGCGACCGTCCCGAGTCGACGGTCTACTGTCTTCCCCAGGGACCGGGCAGGCTGCGGGACGGCATCGCCCTTATCCGGGCGGACGCCGCGCGGCGGGGCATTCCCCTTCGCGTTTTCGGCGTCACCCGGGAGGACGCCATTCGGCTGGAGGAGGAATTTCCGGGCATGTTCCGCCTCGAATGGAACCGCGACGACGCCGATTATATCTACCGCCGCGCGGATCTGGCCTCCCTGGCGGGGAAGCGCTATCATCAAAAGCGCAACCATATCAGCCGCTTTGAGCGCGAAAACCGCTGGAGCTACGAGGAGCTGCGCCCTGATACCCTGGAGGAATGCGCCGACGTGACCCGCCGCTGGACCCTGGAAAGCGCCGACAAGCCCGGCTTCGAAAAAGAGGCTCTGGCCCTGAACCGTTGTTTCGCGCAATATGAGCGCCTGGGCTGCGTGGGCGGCCTGCTCCGGGTGGAGGGTGAGGCGGCGGCCTTTTCTATCGGGGAAAGGCTGAACCCGCGGACTTTTTGCACCCACTATGAAAAAGCCCTGCCCGATATCCCCGGGGCGTACCAGAAGATCAACCGGGAATTCGCCGCCAACAGCCTGGAGGGCTACGAATACGTCAACCGCGAGGAGGATGTCGGGAGCGAGGGTCTGCGCCGGGCAAAGCTCTCGTATCATCCTGAAATTTTGCTGGAAAAGGCCGTGGCGACCGAAATGATGTAGAGGCGAGCCTTGTTCGCCGGATGCGGAGGGTGTCATGCTGCGATTGATCAACCCAAAGGACGAAGCCCGGATCATCTCCCTGTGGCGGGAGTGCTTCGGGGACTCAGAGGCATATATCCGCCAGTTCTGGAGCGGGGTCTTTTTGCCGGGGCTGTGCCGTGGCGTCGCCGCCGAGGAAGACGGGCGCGTGGTCTCCATGCAGTTCCTGCTGCCTGGCCGGCTGGAGCGGGGCGGAGGCGTTCCTCTGCCAGCCGCGTATGTCTATGCCGTCTGCACCGCGACGGACTGCCGCGGTCGGGGCCATGCCGCCGCGCTGACCGAATACGCCGCCGCGCTGGCACGCGGCGAAAAGGCGGCCGCGCTGTGCCTCTTTCCCGCGGAGCCCGGGCTGGAGGCGTATTACGCCCGGCTGGGCTTCGTTCCGGCTTTTGCGCGCGCGCGCGCAAAAGTTGCGCGGCACGACGAGATGATTCCCTACCTGAAAACGAATGCCGGCTGGAACGCGGAAACCGCTGTCCGGCAGCGCGCCGCGCGCTGGGGAGGCCAGGGTCTGTTTGCCTGGGACGCCCCGCTGCTGGAATACATGCGCCGCGCGCATCTCGCCCTGCCCGGGGCGCGCGTGCGCTGCGGCGAAAACGGCTATGTATTTTACGCCCTGGAAAATGGTACACTTACTATTAAGGAGCTCTGCGCCCCGCCGGAGGAGGAGAACGCCCTGCTCCACAAGGTGATGCGGATCTCGGGGGCGGAGCTGGCCCACATCATACGCGCGGCGGAGCCGGGAGACGAGCCGGAGCCCGGCGGCATGCTCCTGCCCTTGGACGAGCGCGCCAAGGACTGGCTCGCGGCGACGCGGGGCAACGCCTACCTGGGCTTTACGATGGAGTAGGGGAGAAGATCATCATGCTGTATATGTTCCTTGCCGAAGGCTTTGAGGAAGCCGAGGCCATCGTCCCTCTGGACCTGCTGCGGCGGGCGGAGGCCGATGTGCGGACCGTGGGAGTTGACGGAATCTACGTCACCGGCTCGCACAACATCACGGTGAAATGCGATATTACCTCCGACGGGATTGACCTGGAAAAAATAGACGGCGTAATCCTGCCGGGCGGGCCGGGGCACCGGCGGCTGGGGGAATCCCCCGCCGTGCTGGAGGCCCTTCGCGTTGCCGACAAAGAGAAAAAGTGGCTCGCCGCTATCTGCGCCGCGCCCTCCATATTGGGGCAAAACGGCTATCTCAAAGGCAGAAAAGCCTGCTGCCATCCCGGCTTTGAGGAGCGGCTTCTTGGCGCGGCGCTCTCCGATGAGCCTGTCGTCCGGGACGGCCGCGTCATCACCTCCCGGGGCGCGGGCACAGCGGTGGCCTTCGGGCTGGCGCTTGTCTCGGCCATCGTTTCCCCGGAAAAAGCGCTGGAAATCGAAAGGATGATCCAATGCCCTTAAACGTCGCTGCGGAGCCCGCCGGCGGAACGCTTCCGGAGCGGAAGGCCGCGCTGCGGCGCGAGCTGCTGCGCCGGCGCGGCGAAATGGATTCCGCGCAAAAGGCCGCGCGGGACCGCAAGCTGTGCGGCAGGCTCTGCCAGCTTTGGCGGTTCCGGGAGGCGGAAATCATTCTGGGCTATTATCCTATCGGCTCCGAGGCGGATATCCGCCCCGCGCTGCTGGAGGCCCTGCGCCGCGGCAAGGGTCTGGCGCTGCCCCGCTGCGGATCCCAGAAGGGCGAGATGGATTTTTATCTTGTGGACTCCCTGGAGGGCCTGCGGCCCGGCGCTTTCGGTGTTCCCGAGCCCGACCCGGCGCGGTGCGCGGCGCTTTCCCTGCCGGCGCGGGGCCCTTTTCTTTGTCTTGTGCCGGGGCTGGCCTTTGACCGCGCGGGACATCGCCTGGGCTACGGCAAGGGCTGCTACGACCGCTTTTTGCCCCGCTTCCCGGGCGGCGCGGTGGGGATCTGCTATGAGGCCCTGCTGCTGGACCGGCTGCCCCGCGGGCGCTATGACCGCGCCATCCCCGCGGTGCTGACAGAGGATAGATTTTTAGATTTTAGACTTTAGATTTTAGATTTTAGATTTTAGATTTTTTTTAGGAGTAAAGCGTAATGGATGACCGCAACCAAAATCCCGGACAGCCGCAGCAGCCCGGACAGCCGCGGCGGCCCATGTATGACCCCGGCGAGGTTTTTCCGCCAGGGGCCAGACAGCCCTTTCAGCTGGACCTGAGCTTCGACACCATGGAATATGCGGCGGATACCGGCTCCCTGTGGGAATCGGACGCGCCGAAATCCAAGGGCGAGATATATTTCGCCAACCCGCCGAAGCCCGCGCAGCCCACCCCGGCGCCTCGTCCGCCCAAAAAGAAAAAACAGCGTTCCGGCGCGCTTGTGGCCCTGGCGATGGCGCTTTCCCTGAGCTTTACGTTCCTGTTTTCGTGGATCGGCATCACCATGCTGCGGGACGTGTTCGCCATCGGCAAGGTGTCAAAAGAGGTCAGCGTCCGCCTGCCGCCGGATCTCAGCACGAGGGAGGTCATCGGCCTTCTCTCCAAAAACAGGCTGATTCAGCAAAGGGCCCTGTGCGCGCTGTATTCGGACTTTACCTTTTGGATCAAAACGAGAAATGTCGAAAATCCAAAGCTGCCGGAATACCTGGGCGGGGAATATGTGGTCAACACCAATATGGGGCTCGAGGAGCTGCTCAACAGCTTCAAGCCGCAGCCGAAGTCCAACGAAACAGCTACCCTGTTCTTTCCGGAGGGCTACACCGTGCGGCAGGTAGTGGATAAAATCGGAAAATTCCGCGTCACCCGCGTGGATGTGCTGCAAAGCTCCCTGCTTTCCACCAACTTCGAATTCCCCTTCCTCCAGAACATCGACACCAATGGGCGGTATTACCGCTACGAGGGCTACCTGTTCCCCGACACCTATGAGTTCTATGTGAACGAAAACGCCAACAGCGTGCTCAACCGCTTCTTTCAAAACTTCAGCGGCAAGTGGACGGAGGAATACGCCACCCGCGCCAAGGAGCTGAATATGTCTGTGGACGACGTGATCACGCTGGCTTCCATTATCCAGGCGGAGGCCGCCAACGCGGAGCAGATGAAGGACGTTTCCGGCGTGCTGCACAACCGCCTGAACAATTCCGACGCGTACCCCATGCTGGAGTGCGACGCCACCCGCGACTACGTGACCAACAACATTCTGCCCCGGATGGATCTGGTTTCGGCCAGGTATTATTATGAGATTTATAACACCTACCAGTGCACGGGGCTGCCTGTCGGGCCCATCTGCAACCCCGGCATTGATGCGATTGAGGCCGCGCTCAAGCCGGCCAAGCACAGCTACTTTTTCTTTCTGCACGACAAAAACGGCAAAATCTATCTCTCGAAAACCAAGCCGGAGCACGACCAGAAAAGCATAGATCTGGCGAAAGAGGGCTTGGCGCAGTAGAAATAGAGTTTCCGCAGGGATTCCAAATTCACCGGAAGGGCGGTTGATAAACACATGCAAAAGCAGGAATGTATTGCCATGCTCCTGGCCGGCGGGCAGGGGAGCAGGCTGGGCGTGCTGACGAAGACCATCGCAAAGCCCGCCGTGCCCTACGGCGGGAAATACCGCATCATTGATTTCCCGCTGTCCAACTGCACGAATTCGGGCGTGGATACCGTGGGCGTGCTCACGCAGTACCAGCCCCTGGAGCTGGTGGATTATATCGGCAGCGGGCAGCCCTGGGACCTGGACCGCATGAACGGCGGAGTGCATATGCTTTCGCCCTACCAGCAGATCCAGGGCTCCCAGTGGTACAAGGGCACGGCCAACGCGATCTACCAGAACATGGGCTTCATCGACCGCTACCAGCCGGACTACGTGCTCATTCTTTCGGGGGACCACATCTATAAAATGGACTATTCGAAGATGCTGGCGTTCCACAAAGAAAAAGCCGCCGACTGCACCATCGCCATGCTGGAGGTGCCCTGGGAGGAGGCCAGCCGCTTCGGGCTGATGCTCACGGACAGCGGCGGCCGCATCCGCGAGTTTGAGGAAAAGCCCAAAAATCCCCGCAGCAACAAGGCCTCTATGGGCGTGTATGTCTTCAGCTGGAGCAAGCTGCGCCAATATCTCGCCGCCGACGAGGCCAACGCGAATTCCAGCAACGACTTCGGCAAGGACGTCATCCCCGCCATGCATAACGCGGGTGAGCGGATGATGGCCTACGCCTTCGACGGCTATTGGAAGGACGTGGGCACCATCGACAGCCTCTGGGAGGCCAACCTCGACCTTCTTAACCCCAAGGTGGACCTGGATCTGAGCGATCCCAACTGGAGAATCTATTCCCGCAGCCCGGCCGCCGCGCCCCACTATGTGGCGGAGGGCTCTCTGGTGCAAAACTCCATGGTTTCCGCCGGCTGCGTTGTTGAGGGCAGCGTGGATTTCTCGGTGCTTTTTCCCAATGTGAGGGTTGCGCCGGGGGCTGTGGTGCGGGATTCCATCCTCATGCCCGGCGCGCGGGTGGAGTCCGGCGCGGTGGTGCAGTACGCCATTCTGGCCGAAAATGCCGTGGTGGAGGAAAACGCCATGGTGGGCGACCGGCCCGAAAACCTGGAGGGGGAGAGCCTTTACGCCTGGGGCGTGGCGGTGGTGGGCTCCGGGCTGCGCGTGGGCCGGGGCGCCCGTGTTCTGCCGGGGCAAATGCTGGAGGAGGATCTGGGAGGTGCTGAAGCATGAGAGCGAATAACATATTAGGTATTCTCTTTTCGAACTCCTACGACGACGCCCTGCCGGAGCTGACAGGCCTGCGCACCATGGGCTCCGTGCCCTTTGGCTGCCGCTACCGGCTCATTGATTTCCCCCTGTCGAGCATGGTCAACGCCGGTATCTCGAAGGTAGGCGTCGTCACCAAGAGCAACTACCGCTCCCTGATGGACCACCTGGGCAACGGCAAGCCCTGGGATCTTTCCCGCAAGCACGAGGGTCTGCTGCTTTTGCCGCCCTTCGTGGGCGTGGGCTCCGGCGGCAACCAGACCCGGCTGGAGGGCCTTTGCAGCGCGATGGAATTTCTGCGCAACTCCAAAGAGGAATACGTCGTTATGAGCGACTGCAACCTGGTTTGCAATCTGGATTACCACGAGCTGCTGCGGCGGCACCAGGAAAGCGGCGCGGAGCTCAGCATCGCCTGCAAGCGCGGCAAGGCCCCCGCCCTGCGTTCCATGCGCTTCGCGATGGACCAGAACAGCCGGATCACGGATATCACGCTGGGCAAGGAGCCCGGCGAGGATCAATTGTACTCCCTGAATATTTTCTTTCTGCGCAAGGCGGTGCTGGAGCGGCTGATTCAACTGGCGCAAACCAGCGGGGACAGCTCCTTCTTCACAACCATCCAGAAAAACCTTGCCTCGCTGCAGGTGCACGGCATGCAGGTTGCAGGCTACGCCAGGATCATTGATTCCATGCAAAGCTATTACGATGTGAACATGGAGCTGCTGCTGCCGGAAAACCGCGAAGCGGTCTTTCAGGCGGACCGGCCCGTGCTCACAAAGGTGCAGGACGACATGCCCGCGGTATACGGGCTGCATTCCTACGTGCAAAACTCCCTGGTGGCCGACGGCTGCCAGATCAGGGGCGGGGCCGAGAACTGCGTATTGTTCCGCAATGTGCGCATTGAGCCCGGGGCGGTCGTGCGCAGCTGCATCCTGATGCAAAACACTTGCATCAGCGCCGACGCGACACTCAGCAACGTCATCGCCGACAAGGGCGTGATCATCAAGCCAGGCAAGACCCTCATGGGCGCGGAGAATTACCCGATTTATCTGGGGAAGAAGATTGTGGTGTAGGAGGAATTTATTATGCCTTTAATATCAAGCTTTCTTGGCGTTTTAATCTATATGTTTAAGGAAACAAACAGTCCTCACCACAAGCCGCACGTGCATGTTGTTTACGCGGAGTACAAAATGTCCATTGCGGCGGACGGCGAAATTCTTGCGGGTTCGCTTCCCCGCAAACAGCAAAAAGCCGTTGAAGCCTGGGTTGCGCTGCGCGAGGACGAAATAAACGCTTCATGGGTCGCGCTCAATGAAAATGGTGAAGTGATTAAAATAAAAGGCTTGGAGAGTTAAATCATGGAGTCCTATTATCCCGTCTCTGTAAAAACACTCCCGGATTATCGCCTGCTTCTCCGGTTTGACAATGGGGAGGAGCGGCTGTTCGATGTTGCTCCGTATTTGGCCACTCCTTTTTTCGCTTCCCTGAAGAATCAGGCAGTGTTTCAATCTGCCCGTATCAACCCCCTCACGGTGGAATGGAACGGAGATATCGATATTTGTCCCGATGAATTATACTATAACAGCGTACCATACCAGAGAGAGAACCATGGAGGTGCCGCATAAATGAAAGTATTATATGCCGCCAGCGAGGCGCGGCCGTTTAAAGCCAGCGGAGGCCTGGCCGAGGTTGCGGGCTCTTTGCCTCAGGCCCTGCGCAAGCGTCTCATCGGCGCCCGCGTGGTCATGCCGCTGTATGACTCCATCCCCCAGGAGCTCAAGGACACCATGACCTTTCTCACGCACATCGTCGTGCCCGTGGCCTGGCGCAGGCAGTATTGCGGCATCTTTGAGGCCCGCTTCGGCGGGGTGATCTACTACCTGATCGACAACCAGTACTACTTCAAGCGCGACAGCCGCATCTACGGCTATTACGACGACGCGGAGCGCTTCGCGTTCTTTTCCCGGGCGGTGCTGGAAATCCTGCCCCACCTGAACGGCTTTCAGCCGGACATCATCCACTGCAACGACTGGCAGACCGCCCTGGTGCCGGTATACCAGAGCGTATTCTACGCGAAGGACCCCCGCTACCAGGGCATCAAGACCGTCTTCACCATCCACAACATTGAGTACCAGGGCAAGTACGGCATGGATATCCTGGAGGACGTCTTTGGCCTGGATGACAGGCACGCCTCCCTGGTGGAGCACGGCGGAGACATCAACCTCATGAAGGGCGGCATTGAGTGCGCGGACGCCGTGACCACCGTCAGCCCCAGCTACGCAAGCGAAATCCTGGATCCCTGGTACAGCCATGGCCTGGACAGCATCCTGAAAAACCGCGGATTCAAGGTGAGCGGCATCCTCAACGGCATTGACACGGCGTATTATGACCCCGCGGCGGACGAACACATCGCGGCGAAATTCAGCCTGGCGGAGCCCGAAGAAAAGGCCAGAGACAAGGCCGCGCTGCAGGCGCTTTTCGAGCTGGAGCAAAGCCCCCGCGCGCCGCTCATCGGCGTGGTGAGCCGCCTGGTGGCCCACAAGGGCTTCGATCTGGTGAAGGCCAGCGCCATGGAGCTGCTGGACAGCTCCAACGCCCAGCTGGCGGTGCTGGGCACCGGCGAGTGGCAATACGAGTCCTTCTTTAAAGAGCTCGCGCAAAAATACCCCGGGCGCGTGGGCGTAAAAATCGCCTTCGTGCCGGAGTGGTCCCGGCGGGTCTACGCCGGAAGCGATCTCTTCCTCATGCCCTCCAAGAGCGAGCCCTGCGGGCTTTCCCAGATGATCGCGCTGCGCTACGGCTCCATTCCCATCGTGCGGGAAACCGGCGGCCTGAAAGACAGCGTGCAGGACAGCGGAAACGGCGAAGGCAACGGCTTCAGCTTCCACGACTTCAACGCCGACGAGCTGCTGCGGACCATCTACCGGGCGCTGCAAGGGTACGCGGACCAGGACGGCTGGAAAATCCTCATGAAGCGCGCCATGGAATGCGACAACAGCTGGGGGAAGTCGGCCAACGCCTATATCCGGCTGTATAAGGGAATGGTGAATTCTTAGCAATTCACAATTTACAATTTACAATTCACAATGATGGCGTTTTGGGGCGGATGAAATCGTTCTGCCCCAATTCCAAGCACACGGAGACCAAATGAAATCCATCACAATTACCTTGCTGCGCCATGGGCTTTGCCGGGGCGAAAC